>CAIUCZ010000025.1 GCA_903897785.1 Candidatus Falkowiibacteriota bacterium | reverse complement strand
TTATAATGCCAGCACTGATTACGGCGCAGCCACGCCGATAACCAGAACCGTGGAAGTTTTGGCGCCCGGCACGGCCAAATCGACGATTAATACCACGACCAAAACTGATATTTTTATTCCGCAAACCATTGACGCGCCGACTTTGGATATTTCTTATTTTAAATCCGGCGCCGATTTGCTTTTGCCACAAGCGTTGACCATTACCAGGGCAACGACTATCGGCGATGTAGTGGTCGGTCTTCCGGCCAATGTCACGTTGAATTCCGGCGGCAGCAATTGGGACGGTATTATTGATTTGCCGCGGCTTAACGGCAGTCCGACGATCACCGCTTCGTCCGGCATGACGGCCAATGTTTTTTCTGCCATTGAAATGGGCTTGGGCGATACGGCTTTAACTTTTACTAAAGGTGTGCGCATTTTTTTTCCGGGTGCGGCCGGCAAGAAAGCCGGGTATTCTCGCGCCGGTGCTTTTACTTTAATCAGCAGTCAATGCGCGACCGATACCCAAGCCGTCGGCAACGCCTTGGCAAATAATGCCGAGTGCTATTTCAACTCCGGCAGTGATTTGGTGATTTGGACCAGGCATTTTACGACCTACGTTGTTTATACGGAGTCAACGACGACAACGTCGAGCACGACTACCGGCGGCGGTTCGGCTTTGATTTTGCCCAAAGGCACGGGTAGCGGCGCGCGCGATGTTTCGTCGGCCGACAACTCCATCGGCGGCCAGGTTGAAGTCGGACAAGTAACAAGCGACGGGGTGAATGTTTTGACTTATGTTACTGATCAAAATAATTTTCTAGCGCCGGAGTCGAGTCGCCATTGGCAAATGGGCCAGCACAGTTTTGTTTTGGCCGGCTTGGATTTATCGAGCAACGTTACCGGTATTACTATTTCTTCAGATAGGCAAACGATTGTTTTGCGAAAAGGGGAGACCAAGGCGGTTGATTTGGACGGCGACAAGATTAATGACGTGCAATTTACTTTTGCCAATGTTTATGTCAATCGGGCGGAAATTACCGTCAGATCTTTAATGAACGCGGCCGTTGTCGCGCAAACCACGCCGGTCCAACCGGCCGCGGATACGGTCCGGCCTTTGGTTTTAATTAAACCGTTAAGCGAAGCCGAGCCCGTAATCGCGGCCAAGCCGGGCAAGTTTATTTTTAGCAAAGATTTGAAGCCGAACATGATTAATAACGACGTCAAAGAACTGCAAAAGTTTTTGAACAGCCACGGTTATCCGGTTGCCAAATTCGGACTCGGCAGTAAAGGCCGGGAAACTAATAAATTTGGCAGCGGCACTTATCGAGCGCTAATGAGATTTCAAACAGTGCACAAGCTTAAGCCGGCAAACGGCTGGTTGAACAAAAAGACCAGAGATTTTATTAATAAAAAATAATTTTTGTCGCAAAACGCCGCCCCGAAGCAATGTCGGGACGGCGAGACGAAAGTCGGGAGAATTTTTAATTTAGCGCTCTGTTTGGACTTTGAGCTTTGGATTGTTTAACTATTCCAAACAGCAGTTAACCGCTTTTTTGACTACCGCGCCCAGCTTGCCCATGACGCCGTTTTTTTCTTTGTCATTTTTGTTCAGCGCGCCATCATCAATTTTTTTGATTTCACCCGGATCAATTAATTTCATGTTCAGTCCCCAGAACAGTGAATATAAATTATAAGCCTTGCCGAACAGGTCGTAAGCCTCTGTTTTTTGATCGCGGCCTAAAGCCTTGGTGCCGACCTCCATCAAACGCATCGACGCGGCGAGCAAATGTTTGGAAATGCACCAGACTTCGCCTTCGTATTGTTTGATAATTTTTTGCAGCAATTCTTTGCGCATTTCGCGCACGTCTTTAATCAGGTCGTAATATTCCGGCTTGTCGAGCTTGGCGCCGGTGAAGAAAAAGTGCTCTTCAATGCTAATCAAATTCATGATGGCGATGGACAAATCTTGGTCGGACGATAAATCCAGCTTGTTGTCTTTTTTCAGGCTGTCGACTTTATCGATGAAGGCTTGAATCTTTTTTGTATCGAGTTCGTTCATATATTTAAGATTTAATTTAATACGAATACTACGAATTAGAATACGAATGCTACGAACGCTACGAATCTTTGTTTATCATTTGTAGATTTGCCCCGCCTTTATAATACTCTCTGAGGGCGGGATCCCGCTGAAGCGGGAAATTCTCATTTGTAGCATTTGAATTACTTGGTTATAAAGTAAAACACCGCGCTCAAGATAATTGTCGCGCCGATCGGCATAACCACTTTTTGATAAGGGAAATAGGCGTGATTGTCGTGATGATTTTTTAAAATTAAATACCACCATTCCATCAACCAAAAAACACCGCCGCCGAGAACGATGCCGAGTAATAATTTGTTAACGCCCCACAGGGTGTTGAGCGGATGCCATACGCCGGGGATCCAGTAAAGCGGCGCTAAAATCAAGATAAGCCAACCGAGCCAAATCGTCAAATCGCGTGCCGGCCAGGTTTTGTGTTTTTGTTTCAGCCAGTTGATAGTCCAACCGATCAAGGCGATAGTCACGCCGCCGATCCACAAACCGGAGACGCTGTCGTCAACCCCAAGCCAGCGCGATAAGCCCAAGCCGACGCCGACAGCTACGGCACAAACCGGGCAAAAGGCCAGGGTTTGTTTGGCCAGAAGGAGTAATAAAGCGGCGGACAGGGAAAATATTTTGGTTCTTTTGAATAACATAAGCACTAAAGTTAAAAATAAAAAGTGAGGGAGCATTTTTTATGTTTTTATTATGCCCGATTAGACGGAAAAGGTCAATTCCGGAAAAATCCAAAAAAATCCAAAATTCAAAATCCTGCCCGCAATGCAAAAACACATAGCGTTGCAGGCGGGTCAAAATCCAAACAAAGCTCAAAATCCAAAATTTAATTTTTGAGCTTTAGATTTCCCGCCCGACTGAACGTTCAGCGTTCGGGCGGGCGGATTTTTGTTTGAGCTTTGAAATTTGGATTTTGGGTTTTTGGTTGTTGCCAATACCCAAAATAAACAGTATAATTAAAATGTTATTCATAAACCTCCAATATGCACAAACAAACCGGCTTTACTATTGTCGAACTCTTGGTGGTGATTGCGATTATCGCCATTCTGACAACCATGGCGACTGTTTCTTATAATTCCACCAAAGTTAAAGCGCGCGACGCGCAACGCGTTTCCGATGTGGGGCGGATTATGTCCGCCTTGGAGTCCTACTATAACAAAAATAACACCTATCCGTTGACGGCAGCGGTGGTGGCGGGCGGAGTGATTTCCGATGCTTCCACTGTCTATATGACGGTTGTTCCGACCAATCCTTCGCCGAAAACCGACGGTGCCTGTCCGGGTACGGCCGGTTATGATTATCTTTACAGCCAAGACAACGGCGGCGCATCTTACCATCTGGTCTTTTGTCTGGGCCGCGATTCCGATCCGTACAAAGCCGGGCCGAATGTGGCGACGCCGAAATACGTGACGAGTACTTCCGCATTGCCGGTTGAGTTTATAAGGTTATAAAGTTCATAAAGTTTATAAAGCACGAATCTTTATGAACTTTATAACTTTAAGAACTTTATGAACTGTCAGTATTATGCTAAACTTAATTCAGGCTAAAAAATCTAAAATCTAAAATCTAAAATCAAACCCCTATGATGGAAATCGAAGCCTATTTGAAACAAGCAATCGAGCGCAAGGCGTCCGACGTACATTTAGTGTCCGGCGCGCAGCCGGCCCTGCGCATTGATACGGAATTGGTTAAATTGGATGAACCGAAAATCGAATCGGCCGAATTGGAACGGGCGGTCGGCGCTTTGCTGGGCGAACAAGCTTTTGCCGCTTTTGTGCAAACCAAGGACAAAGATATTTCGCGCCAAGTGTTGGATTTTAACTTTCGCATCAATTTGCATTATCAACGCGGCCAACTGGTGTTGAACGCACGCTTGATTCCTTTTGTCGTGCCGACGCCGGAGCAGGTGGATTTTAGCGAGGTGCTATACAACCTGACGCGTTTGCGCGACGGCTTGGTTTTGATTACCGGTCCGTCGGGGTCCGGCAAGTCCACCACGCTGGCAACTATGATCGACATCATGAATCACGAGCGGCGCAGTCATATTATAACAATTGAAGACCCGATTGAATATGTGTTTACCGACGCGCAAAGCATTGTCGAACAGCGGGAGATCGGCCAGGACACGGTCAGTTTTGCCGTGGCTTTGCGTTCGGCCTTGCGTCAAGATCCGAATGTAATTATGGTCGGCGAAATGCGCGATTTGGAAACGATTAACGCCGCGCTGACGGCGGCGGAAACCGGCCATTTGGTCTTGTCGACTTTGCACACCATGAGCGCGGCCGACAGTATCTCGCGCGTTATCGACGCTTTTCCGGCGCATCAGCAAAATCAAGTTTTGACCCAGTTGTCTTTGTCTTTGCGCGCCGTGGTGGCCCAGCAGATTTTTCCGCGCGTCAATGGCGGTTTGTGCGTAGCGCGGGAGATTTTGATTAACAACCAAGGCGTGGCCAACCTGATTCGGCGCAACCAGATCAGCCAAATCAGCAATATTATTCAAACCTCGGTCAAGCAGGGGATGACCACCATGAATAACGCGATCGATCAGCTGGTGGCGCGCAATATCATCGATTTCAAGACCGGCGAGAATCGGAAGATGGATTTGGATACTAAAAACGTGTATTACTAAAGTGGAATCTGGAATTTAGAATTTGGAGAGAGGTTGATTCGCATTGTTCCAAATTCCAAATTCCAGATTCTAAATTCCCGTTATCTTTTATGAAAAAAATAACCAGCCGCAAACGTCCAACAAAACGCAAATCGGTGGCCGTTGCCAAAAAAGCGCATCATGGTTTTTTAGCCAGACAGCACGATCATGGCTTTTTGTTTATGATTGCCAGCGGCGCGATTTTTTTACTCTTGGGTATAGTTTTGCTTTATGCCGTTGAGCAAACAATTTTGCTTTCCTTGCCCGGCAGCAATGCCGTTTTGGCAGGCGAGTGGCTGAATAATCCACAGGCCCAAGCGGCGCGATTAAACTTGAGCCGGACCAACCTGTTGCTCTTGTTTGACAATTTTAGCGCCATCAAAGATAATGGCCAAACAGCCGCCGAATTAAACGCCCTTGACAATGTGAAGGATCGCCTGTTGTTGGCGGCCGTGCCGCAGGAATTATCGGTCGGGCAAACTTTGCTCTACCGGGCGGTGGTGGCGCGGGAAGAATATTTGCAAACGGGCAACCAGGCTTACGCGGCTTTGAGTAATCGTTTATTGGGCAGCCTGCAACAGACATACGGTTGGTTAAAATAACTTTTATGTTGACACAATTTTTGCCGTTTGGCGCTTCGATTCTAATGTGGCTTTTGCTGCAACTGTCTTTGTATCAGTCGCCGCTGATTTGGTGTTGGGCAGGCGCCTTGATAGTTTTGAATATTTTAACGGCTTGGCTGTTGGCTTATCGCCACGGTTGGCTGAACTTTTTGCCTTTGCCTTTGGCTTCGTCACTGATTGTTTTGGGTTATTTGACGATTGTGCCGCAAAATCAAATTTGGCTGGTGCAAACGATTATGGCCGCGGCTTTAATCGCGACTTATCTTTATTGGCGCTGGGTTTATTTTTATCTTTATTTGCCGGCGCGCTACACCGCTTTTTCTTTGGACAGCCTATCGTTTTATGTCAATTTTTTCTTAACTTTTTTACTGGCCGGCACGGCCTACGGCTGGCATGATTTTTTGGGCCAATCGATTCCTTCATTGATCCTGCCGGGTATGATTATTTCAGCCAGCCCGTTGGTGGGCGTGCCTTCTTTGGGTGTGGCTTTGGGTTTGGGCTTGATTTTGTATCAATTTTTCTGGTCGGGCAAGGTGGCGATTAAAAACGCTTGGCCTTATTTTGCCGTGGCGGCGGCCTTACTTTTGGAGTGGTTTGTGGTCTTGTCGTATTTGCCGTTGGCTTATTATTTGTTGGCCTTTTTGTGGGCCTCGGCTTATTACGTTATCGTCGGTTTGATTAGCGACAAACTGGCGGGCAAACTGGACAAAAGTAAAATCAGACTCTATTTAATTTTAACCGTTCTGTCGTGGCTGGCGGTTTTGCTGTCGGCACGCTGGATTTAGTTTTATAAAGAATTTTAAATTTATGACCATCGGACAGCTAAAAAATAATTGGCTATTGCTCGTGTTGATGATTGTGATTGTCGCCGGCGGCGGCGTTTGGTTGAATTATAATTTTTCCGCCAAGCTGGCCGCTCTGCCGACCATCAGCCAAGACAACCTTAATAAACAAAGCAATGTGATTGTCCGGACGGCCAATCAAGTGACGGTTAATCAAGATGATCGTACGGCGCAGGTGGCGCAAGATTTGCGTTCGGGCTTGGTCGGTTTATTTAAAACCAAAGCCGGCGGTTATTATGTGTTTAACCAAGCTGACAGCCAAGCTTTGATTTTGACCAGCGACGGCTGGCTGGTGAGCAACGCGCCGGTCAAAGGCAATTGGCTGGATGAAGTGGCGGTGACCGTTGATCATCAGGTTTTGCCGGTCGGTCAAGCGATTTATGATTCGGTCAGCGGCTTGACTTTTTTGCATTTGACCGGGGCTAATAATTTGTCGGTTAAGAAATTAAGCAAAGTAAATCAATTGACGCTCGGCCAATCATTGCTGGCTTATGGCTGGCCCGGCCGGGCTTTGCCTGTGCACATTAATCAGCTCAACCAAACCGCGGACGGCGTGCGTTCGAGCGATGTTTATAATAATAATATTTTATTGTCGGCCAATGTGTCGGCCGCCAATTATTTAACCTTGGTTGATTTTAGCGGTAATGTGGTCGGTTTGTTTAATAATAAAAGCCAATTGACTCCGGCTGATCAGTTGACCGTTCTTTTGCCGGATTTGCTGGCGCACCAAACCATTAATCGCGTGAGCGTCGGTGTCAGTTATGTGCCGCTCGATAGTGTGGTCAGCACTTACGGCCAAGTTGGCTTACGGGTGGTCGGCGTGACGTCGAACGGTCCGGCGGCCGCGGGCGGTTTGCGCGTGGGTGATATTTTATTGACGGCCGACAATGTGGAATTGTCCGGCGCCAATGATTTGGCCGGGCTGTTGGTTGATTATCGGATTGGTGATAAAATGTTGATTGGCTATAAGCGAGGCGGGAAAAATTTGCAAGTTGAGTTGGTGCTAACGAAATTGAAATAACATAATGCGAATCTACGGATAATATTCGAATACCGCGAATGTAAACCGCGAAAGATGCGAATATAGCGGCAACGTTGGTTAAAACTTTGAACTTTGGTATTTTATCCGCATCTTTCGCTATGTCATTCGTAGATTCGCATGTTAATTCGTAGCATTCGCATTACATTCCAGGACAATTCTCATCTTTCGCATTAATTAAACATATGAAGTTTAAATCCAAGGAGATTAATTTTAAAAACAAAATAGTTTTTTTGCGCGTGGATTTTAACGTGCCGCTGGCTGGCGGTAAGATCGCCGAAGACTTTAAATTAAAAGCGGCGTTGCCGTTGATCAAGTTTTTATTAAAACATGGCGCCAAGTTGATTGTGGCGACACATTTGGGCGAGCCGGAAATTTTGCCTTCCGGTCACCTCGACAAGCTCGGTGCCTGCGGCCGCGTTAAGAATCGCGCCAAATTTTCCGTCGAACCTTTGGCTAATTGGTTGGCCAAACAACTGAAGAAAAAAGTAAACTTAGCCACCGAATTAAATTCTAAAAAAACGGCGGCGACGATTAATAATTTGGCGGCCGGCGATTTAGTCATGCTGGAGAATTTGCGCTTTTGGCCGGGTGAAACAAAGAACAGCGTCGTCTTTGCCCGCCAACTGGCCGACCTGGCCGATGTTTATATTAACGAAGCCTTCGCCGTCTGCCACCGGGCGCACGCTTCGGTCTCGGCTATCACCAAGTTTTTACCGAGTTTTGCCGGCTGGCAGCTGCAAGCCGAAATTGAACATTTGGACAAAGCGGCCAATCCGCAAAAACCGCTGGCAATGGTGATTGGCGGCGCCAAATTAAACACCAAAATAAAATTAGTCAAAAAATTCTTGCCCAAGGCCGATCATATTTTAATCGGCGGGGCGCTGGCGAATAACTTTTTCAAAGCGAAAAAAATAAATATCGGCCGTTCGCTGGCTGATGACGAAAGTGTGGCTTTGGCAAAAAAGTTAACTAGCAAAAAAATAATTTTACCGGCCGATGTTGTGGTGCTGGCGGATTTGGACGGCGCGCGGCCGCAAGTAAAAAATATAGGAGTGGATCCCCGCCCGAACCGGAACGGGCAGGCCGGCATCCGCCGGGATGACAAAATTTTACCACGTGATATGATTTTAGATATCGGCCCCGAGACAATGAGACATTTTAATGAAATAATCAAACACTCGGCGACAGTAATCTGGAACGGACCGATGGGTCGGTTTGAAGATAAGCGCTTTGCCCAAGGCACTTTGTTTATCGCCCGGGCCATCGCCCTAAAACCGCACGCGCATCATTATTATTCTTTGGTCGGCGGTGGCGAAACGGTGCAAGCCTTAAACAGGGCGCAGGTTGAAACAGAAATCGATTGGGTGTCGACCGGCGGCGGAGCGAGTCTGGCTTATTTGAGCGGAGAAAGTCTGCCGGGTTTGAAGAGGCTGTGTAGTTGGAGAATTCATTAATGCGAAAAATGCGAATTTATACACGAATACCACGAATTTAAACCGCGAAAAATGCGAACGTGCTAACCAGTATTAATTAAAAATTTAAATTTTAGTATTTAATTCGCATTTTTTGCTATGTAATTTGCGGTATTCGTGTATAAATTCGCATCTTTTGCGTTAATTAAAATTTATGATTATTAAAAATATATTAGTCCGTCCGATTTTGGACAGTAACGGCTATTTTACTTTAGCCGCTGATTTTGTTTTAGCCGGCGGTAAAAGCGTGACTGCCAGTGCCGGATTGAATGAATTGGCCGACCATCAAGCTTTTGCCGGACGCGACGGCCGGCAACATACCGCCTTTGCTTTGGCCAATCGGCCGTTGATGACGCGCAGTGCCGCTTTGTTAAATTCGGATTTGGTGCCGCAAATTTTAAACAAAGAAATGACGCCGCAAGAGTTGGACAAGAAATTATTGGCTTGGCAAAACGAACACGAATTAGAAACGGCGGCTAATAGCGTTTTGCCTTTGTCTTTAGCCGGTTGGCGCGCGGCATCAGGCGATGAGCCTTTATATAAATTTTTAAGCAAGGCCATAGGTGAGCCTGTTGCCGTAGGCACTGAGTCTGTCGAAGTGCGTTTGATTATTAACTTATTCAACGGCGGACGTTATGGCGATACTAATTTAGACTTTGAAGAATATCTAATTTTACCGACGGTCAAAAAGTTGAGCGAGCAAATCAAACTGGGCACGGAAGTTTATCATCATCTGGGAATTATTTTAGCGGCTGCCGGGTTTGACACGGATGTGGGCAGTGAAGGCGGTTATGCGCCGGATATTGTTTCTTCAGCGCAAGCTCTGGAATTAATCCAAGCCGCGGCTTTGGCGGCCGGTTATTATTCGGGCCGCGATTATCAACTCGGTTTGGACTTGGGCGCCAATCAGCTTTACGATGAAAGTCTGGGCCATTATGTTTTTTCGCTGGATCGCAATTATTTTTCCGCGCAAACATTGACTGACTTATATTACGCTTGGCTGGAAAAATATCCCATCGGCTATCTGGAAGACGGTTTGGCCGAAGACGATGACGATGGTTGGCAGGCGATGACTAAGGCGCTGGCCGGCAAGGTGGTTTTGGCCGGTGATGAATTATTTTTGACTAAAGAAAATAAGTTGCGGGAGCGGTTGAACAAAAAAATTGGCACGGCGACGGTGGCGCGCTTGGCGCATAATGCGACCGTCAGTCAGCTGCTGGATTATTTAATCTTGGCGCGCAAGCACGGTTATGAATTGGTCTTGTCGCAAGATTATGGCGAGACCAATGATGATTTTATTGTTGATTTGGCAATAGCAATTGGTGCGGAATATTTGAAAGTCGGATCGTTGTCGCGCGGGGAACGAGTGGTCAAGTATAATCGGCTGTTGGCGATAGATAACCAGGCTTGACAAATGTATTACAGTTGTAATACAATAAGTTTAATTATCTCAATAAATAATTAAGCAAAAAATATGCGTCAAATTGTAAGTTTATCCCTGCCGGCACAAACCGTTGCTCAAATTAAAACTCTATCCAAGGAAAGGGGTTTTGCCTCGGTTAGTGATTACATCAGAGAGCTGATTGAGCAAGACAAGGACTTGATTTCCGCTAAAGAGCTATTGGCGATGGCTCGCAAAGCACAAAGAGAATATAAGGCGGGTAAAGCTATCACGGCTAATTCTTTAGCTGACTTGATTTATGATCGTCGCTAATATAAAATATGCGGCTGACTTTGTTAAACAACTAAATAGTTTACCAAAGCAAATTGTTGAAGCCGCCGCTAGTAAAGAAAAAATTTTTAAAGCCAACCCGCTTCATCCGTCTTTGCGATTGCATCGTTTGCATGGAGATCTGAAAAATTTTTGGTCAATCTCCGTTTCTAGCAGCTACCGAATTGTTTTTATGCGTGAGACCAACGGTGATATTTTATTTTTTTCCATCGGTCGGCACGATGTCTATAAAAATTTGTAAATTTGTCATAAAGATTAAGCTTTTTGCCCAGAGCTTAATTTTTTTCCGCTTTTGTGCTAAGCTAGTCTTTGGTTGGCAGAAAACCCGACAAGGTTTATTTTTGCCGATAACAAAGAAAAAATATGGCTGATGATAATGCGCGTCCAAAATTAGTAGCTTTAATTGTCTTGGATGGCTGGGGAATCGCTCCGGCCGGACCGGGCAATGCTTTAACGCAGGCAAAATTGCCTAATTTTTTGCATTTATGCCAGACTTATCCGGCGTTAGTTTTATCGCCCAGCGATGATTTACTAAATTTAAGTCAGACCCTGGCCGAACACAATTTGCGCCAAATCAAAATTGCTCAAAGCGTCGGTTTTGTTAATTTTGTTGCCTGGTTGAACAACGGCCAAGACAAAACTTGGCCGGCCGAAGAACGCCAGCTTATTCCCACGTCGCCGGATGAAAATTTGAGCGACGCGGCGTTATCGGAAATTACCGATGAGGCGATCAAGGCAATCGGTAGTGAGAATTACGACGTGATGCAAATTGATTTGGTTGACGCGGAGGTGGTCGGCAAGAGCGGCGATTTGGCCGCGACCGTTAAAACTTTGCAGTTTATTGATGATTGTTTAGGTCGGATGATTAAAGCGGTCTTGCAGGCTGATGGGGTGGCACTGGTTGTCGGCCGGCACGGCAAAGCGGAATTAATGTTGGATATGCGTACCGATATGGTAGTCAAAGAGCTGACAAATAATCCGCTGCCGTTGATTTTGGTGGGGCAAAACTTTGTCGGCCAGAACTTGGGCCAGCCGGAAGCGCCGGACGGAGATTTGTCGGCCTTGGTGCCGGCAGGGAGTTTGGGAGATGTGGAAGCGACGATGTTAAAAATTTTAGGGATTGAAACGGCAAGTGGGAAAAGTTTGGTTTAGCTTAGAAAAATTTAGCACGGTCATACCGGCGGATGCCGGTACCCAGAAAAAATAATTAGTGCAGATAAAACTGGATCCCAGCATACGCCGGGATGACCAATTTTCATGAACACCGCTATGTGGAAGAAGCTATTCTGTAAAAAAATCGATAACATCGCCGCGGCCGCTTTTTTAGTCGCCACGTCTTCTTTGCTTTCCCGTTTGCTGGGCGTGGTGCGCGATCATATTCTGGCCGGCAAGTTCGGTGCCGGCGACACCTTGGATGTTTATTACGCCGCTTTTCGCGTGCCGGATTTTATTTTTAATTTAATTGTGCTCGGGGCGCTGTCGGCCGGTTTTGTGCCGCTGTTTACTTCGCTCATTAAAACCGATCGAGCCGAAGACCATCAGCAAGCTTGGCGTTTGGCGTCGGGGATTCTTAACACCTTGCTTTTGGTGGTGGCAATCTTGGGCTTGGCCGGCGAGATTTTTGCGCCGCAACTAATGCGCTTGATTACGCCCGGTTTTTCCGGCGCCAAAATGGATCAAGTGATCAGCTTGGCGCGCATTATGTTTTTGTCGCCGATTTTACTCTGTGTCTCCAGTATCTTTGGCGGCATTTTGCAATCATATAAACGGTTTGTCGCTTATTCTTTGCCGCCGATTTTTTATAATCTCGGTATTATTTTTGGGGCATTATATTTAACTAACCGCTGGGGCGTTTGGGGGTTGGCTTGGGGCGTGGTCATCGGTTCGGCTTGCCATTTGTTAATTCAGCTGCCGGCGGTCATCAGCCTAAAATTCAATTACCAATTTGTGTTTGGCTGGCGCGACAAACTGATGAAGAAAATTTGGATCATGATGTCCGGCCGGACTTTGGATTTGTTGACGACACAATTAAATTTGCTGGTGACGACGATTATGGCCTCCACTTTGGTTTCCGGTTCGCTGGCAATTTTTTCTCTGGCCAATAATTTGCAAGCTTTTGCCGTCTCTTTGTTTGGTATTTCTTTTGCGGTGGCGGTTTTTCCCACTTTGGCGGCGCAGGCCGATGATTATCCGGAATTAAAAAAGACGTTTACCAAAACCTTGCGCCAAGTCTGGTTTTTTATCTTGCCAGCTACCGCCCTGACCCTGGTCTTGCGCGCTCAGCTGGTGCGCTTTGTTTTGGGCAGTGGGAATTTCGGCTGGAATGAAACAATTTTAACGTTTAATACTTTGGGTTTATTTTGCTTGTCGTTTTTTGCCCAAGCGGCCATCCCGCTCTTGTCGCGGATGTTTTTTGCTCAACATGATACCAAGACGCCGTTTTTGATCGGTTTGTTCGGCGACGGCCTGAATATTATTTTAGCCATTGTTTTAGCCCGCTCGATGGGCGTGGTTGGTTTGGCTTTGGCGTTTTCTTTGGCCAATGTATTTAATTTTGCCACGATGACGATTTTCTTGCGTCGGCGTTTGGGCAAGCTGTCTGATGGCAAATTAATTAAAGCGGCGCTCAAGTTTACCGTGGCGGCCGTGATCGGCGGTTTGGTGGCGCAAGCAGCCAAACAGCCGTTTGGCGATCCGCAAGCGATGACGCATGTGAGTGGCGTGTTTTTGCAGGGTGCAGTGGCCGGTATCACCGGCGTGTTGGTTTATGTTTTGGTTTGTTATTTGCTCAGAGTGGAAGAGGTCGGTCAGATGTGGACGGCTGTGGCTTGCCGGTTAGGCCGCAGAAAAACGGCGTTGAATGAGGATATGGGAGAAGTGAGGGGAATATAAAAAAATCCAAAATCCAAATTTCAAAGCTCAAACCTGCCTCGCCGGCAGGCAGGCAAAATCCAAAGTTCAAAATCCAAAAAATAAATTACGCCCTGCCGCAGTCTCTCGTAGAGGACTGCGGCAATCTTTGTTTTGACTGTAGGGTTGTTATTTTTGCCCATTTTGCTATTATATCTGCATGAGCAGAATTGAAAAATTAAAAAAAGACAGTGCCCCGATTTTAAGCAGATACCAAGTTAAAAAATCTGCTGTTTTTGGTTCTTACGCGCGCGGCGACCATAATAAAAATAGCGATATTGATTTATTGATTGAATTTGAAAAAGATATGGGCGGCATTTTGGTTATGGTCAGATTAAAAAGAGATTTAGAGGCAATCACCAAAAGAACGGTGGATCTGGGAACTTTTAAAAGTTTAAACAAGCGAGTCAAAAAATACGTGCAAAAAGATTTAATCCAGATTTATGGTTAAACTTAGCCGCGTTTATTTGGAACATATTCTGGATAGTATTATTGCCATTGAAAAATATTCAAAGAAATTTAATCAAGCTTTATTTGTTAAGACACCTTGGCTGATTGACGCGGTCGTGCGGCGCTTTGAAATTATCGGCGAAGCGGCCAAGCAACTGCCGGAAAGTTTCAGGGCCAAACATACGGAAATTCCTTGGCTGGACATCGTGGATACCAGAAATTTTATGATTCATCAATATTTTGATGTTGATGCCGACGAAGTTTGGAAATATGTAAGAAATGATTTGCCGGAGCTGAAAAAGAATATTAAAAAGCTACTAAAGTAAAAATTAAAAAATAATCCCGATGAAAATCGGGATTATTTTTTATTGTGCCGATGGAGAGAATCGGCCACGGTCGCTAAGTTTTTAGCTGCGCTTGAAGCTTGCTAAAAACAAGCGCCCCAGCCCGGCCTCGCGATGCTCCTCGCAAGCTTGTCGCATATCGCTCCGGCTTTCGATTCTCTCGCGCATGCCAAGCGGTTGGCATGCTCATCGTCAAACAAAAAAATAATCCGGCTGTTGCCGAATTATTTATTTTGTGTGCCGATGGAGAGAATCGAACTCTCACTTCCTTGCGAAAACACGATTTTGAGCCTGCCTACCTGCGGTACGCAGGCAGGTCGTGCGCGTCTACCAGACCACGGCTTATTTATCAACTAATGATTTTAAATATTTTTTTCCGCTGCCTCCTTTTAGAAATTTTTCTCTGAGTCTCGCAGTAATTCTATCCGGGTATTCTTCTATTAGCATTGTCTCAAAAGGTGAGTATGGTTTGGTTGTTCTATTGTAGTCTTTGTTGTGTTGTTCTATTCTTCGTGTCGGTTTATCGCTAATGCCAACGTAAATATAATTATGTTGTATGCTTTTTATGGCATATACAAAGTACATACAATAAAATTAGTGCCCGAGGAGGGAGTCGAACCCTCACCCCGTTGCCAGAACACGATTTTGAGTCGTGCGCGTCTACCAGTTCCGCCACTCGGGCTAATAAATATATAATTTTAAACTCTCACTTCCTTGCGAAAACACGATTTTGAGCCTGCCTGTCGGCAGGCAGGTCTGCCAGTTCCGCTACATCGGCAAAAAACAATTAAAAATTAAAAATTACGAATTACTAATTTCATTTGGCTAGTATAACCAAAGATTTTAAAATTGTCAAAACCCGGCTTATCGGGTATAATAAAGACTATTATAATCGGGCATTGAGCTTTGCTTTTGTTTTGTGATAGAGTGTGTATATGGGTAAAATTATTGCCATAGTTAATCAAAAAGGCGGGGTGGGCAAAACCACCACGGCCGTCAATCTGACGGCTTATTTGGCGTATCTGGGCAAAGAAGTCTTGCTGGTGGATATTGATCCGCAAGCCAATGCCACCTCGGGCATCGGCATCGACCACCGCGAGCTGGAGCATGGCATTTATGAAGCCTTGCTGGGAACCAAACAGCCTTATGAAATTATCAAACGCACCTTGCAACCGCGCTTTCGTTTGGCGCCGGCCACGCAAAGTTTGGCCGGGGCGGGCATCGAGCTGGTCAATATGCCGGAGCGCGAGTTTCGCCTGGCTAACGTGTTAAACAGCGTGCGCGATGAATATGACTATATTATTATTGACGGTCCGCCGTCTTTGGGCTTGCTGACGATTAATTCTTTGGTGGCGGCCGACGAGGTTTTGATTCCGGTGCAAAGCGAATATTACGCCCTGGAAGGTTTGGGCCAATTGTTAAACACGGTTAATTTGGTGCAAATTAACATCAAGCCGGAATTAAAAATCATGGGCGCGGTCATCACGATGTTTGACAAGCGCAATCGCTTGTCTGATTCGGTGATGAAAGAGTTATACCAATATTTCCCCAATCGCATTTTTCGGAGTATAATACCGAGAAGCGTCCGGTTGGCCGAATCACCCAGCTATGGCCGGTCGATTTTGCATTATGATCCAAAATCCAGAGGAGGAAGAGCGTATGAAAAGCTGGCAAGGGAGGTAATTGATTTAGAAAAGAAATAGTTAAATACGAATACTACGAATTAAGCTCCGAATACTACGAACGCTACAAACATAACGAATAGTATTTGTAGTTTTGATAAAATTTGTAGCGTTCGTAGAGTTCGTAGTATTCGTATTAAATATTAATTTTAAATAATCATATGGTAGGAGGTCTCGGTCGAGGTTTAAACTCATTAATTCCCAACAAAGTCGCCCCGCAACAGAGCGGCGATAATTCTGTCGCGCCGTCGGGCGAGCGCGTGTTGCAAATCGATCCGAATTTAGTCAAATCCAATCCGCATCAACCGCGCCATGATTTTGACGCCGGCGCGATGGCGGAGCTGGCGGACTCGATTCGCGAGCATGGCATTTTGCAGCCGCTGGTCGTCACGCGCCAAGGCAATGTTTATGAACTGATTGCCGGCGAGCGGCGCTTGCGGGCGGCCAAGATTGCCGGATTGGCCACGGTGCCGGTGATTATTCGTGAAGCTGATGAACAAAATAAAGCCGAACTGGCCTTGATTGAAAATATCCAACGCGAAAATTTAAATCCGATTGAGCTGGCCAAAGCTTATCGCCAGCTGGTTGATGATTTTTCTTTAACTCATGAAGCTTTGGGCAAAAAGTTGGGCAAGACCAGAGCGACGGTGACCAACCTGATGCGCTTGTTGTCTCTGCCGCCGGAAATTCAAGCGGCGGTGACGGAAAATAAAATCAACCAGCGCTCGGCTCTAGTTTTGTTGGGCGTGACCGATCCGGTGCAGCGCGAAAAATTATTTCAAAAATTATTAAGCGGCGAAACCGGCGGCAACAAAGAGATTGATCAAGAAGTGCGCCATGTCGGCGGCAGTAAAATGGCCCAGATCAAAGCGGGCAAACACGATGCCGAATACGAAGCGGCATTTGCCAGATTTTTTAATACCAAAGCCAAACTGGAGCGCAAACGCTACAACACCGGACGGATGGTGATTGAATTTTTTAGCGAAGAAGAGCTGGACGAAATGGCGCGGAAAGTTGAAAGTTTATAAAGTCCATAAAGTTGAAAGTCGTTAGTCGTTAGTCAAGAAGCATTGGAATTTTTCAACAACAAAAAATAGCACGTCATTCCCGTCCCGTATCGTAGTACGGGATAAACTCCAGCGGGAATCTCATGACGTTTGCAGTAAATTTAGATTCCCGCCTGCGCGGGAATGACGAATTTTCAAGGACGACGCCACGATTTAAGTTTTTATCGGTTAGTGTTATAATATTTTTATAAATAAAAATATGACTTTAATGCCGGAACAAACCAATAATAAATTTATCACCGAAGACGGACTGGTTGCCGCTTTGAATTCTTTTGGCAACGATGTTTTATTGCCGGCAATGCAGGCGATGTCTGATGAAAATAATCAGCATACGGATAAGAAAATTGCCGAGCTAAGACAAGAAATGAATGAGCGATTTGAGAAAGTCGATAAACGTTTTGAGACGGTTGATGAACGTTTTCAAAAATCTTTTAATATTTTTGCGACCAAAGAAGATCTAAAAAGATTTGCCACCAAAGATGATTTGGCGGAAGTAAAATCGGAAATTTTGACCGCCATTGACGGGCTAACCAAAAATTACCGCGACGTCAAAGATGATCAAACGGCCAATCTGGGCGCGCATTACAGATTTGAAGAAAGATTGGAAAAAATGGAAAGTAAAAATTTAAAGTTTGCGCCGAGCGTCGGGTAATTATTAGGGTTTTTTGGTAGAGACGCCCCGACATTGTGTCGGGACGTCTCTTTTTGTATTCGAGACGCATGCAATGCATCTCTACGACCACATTTTTTTCTCTTCCTGACAAGCTTGCAAGCTCGGTTAAAAATGTTATGATAATGGCCTATGACTTCCTTCGTAAACTTGCACGTGCATAGTCATTATTCCTTGCTTGACGGCGTCAATAAGATTGACGACTTGGTTAATTTTGCCAAAGAAGACGGGGCGCCGGCTATTGCCTTGACCGATCACGGCGTGATGTACGGGGCGGTGGAATTTTTTCAAAAATGTGTCAAAGCCGGGATCAAACCGCTGGTCGGGGTTGAGGCTTATGTCAGCCCGAGCTCGCGCTTGGACAAGACTATCAAGCCGGATGAAAAAAATTATCATCACTTAATTTTGCTGGCCAAAAATTTGGCCGGCTATAAAAATTTAATTAAACTGACTTCCATCGCCCACCTGGAAGGTTTTTATTATAAACCGCGTATTGATTGGGAAACGCTGGTGGCCCATAAAGACGGTTTGATTTGCTGCAGCGCGTGCCTCGGGGGCGAGATTCCGCAATTGATTATTAACGGCAATCTGGCCAAAGCCAAAACCAGAATTTTGCAATACGCCGAACTGTTCGGGCCGGAGCATTATTATTTGGAGCTGCAGCATCACGAAGAATTACCCCAGCAGGCGATTGTCAATCAAGCTTTGATTGATTTTTCGTACGAACTTAATTTGCCGCTGGTCGCCACCAACGACGCGCATTACAACCGCAAAGACGACGACGAAGCGCAAGATATTTTATTGTGCTTGCAAAACAAACGCAAAAAAAGCGAGACCAACCGGATGTCGATGATGGGCGGCAATTATTCCTTGCGGCCGGGCCGAGAAATGATAGAGCTGTTTGCCGGCCAGCCGGAGGCGTTGGCCAATACCGTCAAGATTGCCGAGCTGTGTAATCTGGAAATTCCCTTGGGACAAATTCAGTTGCCGCATTTCGAAGTGCCCGATGGCCATGACGGCAATAGCTACTTGCGTGAATTATCTTTGGCCGGGTGCGTCAAACGTTATGGCAAAACTTACGACGAGCTGGATGCCGCTTATCGCGAACGGTTGGATTTTGAATTGGAGGTCGTCGCCAAGATGGGCTGGCCGTCATATTTTTTGATTGTCGCCGATTTTATCAACTGGTCAAAAGATCAGGGGATTTTTGTCGGCCCGGGCCGCGGTTCGGCCGCCGGGTCAATTGTCTGCTATTTGATCGGCATCACCGAATTGTGCCCGATTAAATACGACTTGCTGTTTGAAAGATTTTTAAATCCGGAGCGCATCAGCATGCCGGATATTGATACGGATTTTTCCGACACCCGCCGCGACGAGGTAATTAAATACGTCCAAGATAAATATGGCTATGACCATGTCGCCCAGATTATTACTTTTGGGACGATGGCCGCGCGTGCGGCTTTGAAAGATGTCGGCCGGGTGCTGGATTATCCTTATGATTTTTGCGACAAGCTGTCCAAAGCTTTGCCTTTTGGCATGAAGATTAAAGAGGCGATTGAAAAGTCGGCTGATTTTAAAAATCTTTACGACAATGATCCGGCGGCCACCAAGATTACCAACTACGCGATAAAATTGGAAGGCGTGGCTCGCCATGCGTCGGTGCATGCTTGCGGGATTTTGATTACCAAAGATCCGCTGACCGAATACGTGCCGGTGCAGTATGTCTCCTCGTCGGATAAAAGTCTGGTCTCGCAATATTCTTTGCATCCGGTCGAGGATTTGGGTTTGTTGAAAATGGACTTTTTGGGCTTAAAAAATTTGACGATTATCGAGGCGGCTTTAAAAATTATTAAAAACACGCGCGGCTTGACGATCAATATTAATGACATTCCGCTGGATGACCAAAAATCTTATGACCTGTTTTGCAAGGGCGAGACAACCGGTGTCTTTCAGTTTGAATCAGGGGGAATTAAAAGATATTTGAAAGAATTAAAACCGAGCCAGTTTGAAGATTTAATCGCCATGGTCGCGCTTTATCGTCCCGGTCCGATGGAGTGGATTCCCGATTACATCAACGGCAAACATGGCCGCAAAAAAGTGGTTTATCTGCACGAAAAGTTAAAACCGATTTTGGAAAAAACTTATGGCGTGGCGATTTATCAAGAGCAGGTGATGCAGATGGCGCGGGCCTTGGCCGGCTTTACCATGGGCCAAGCCGACGTCTTGCGCAAGGCCATGGGTAAAAAAATTGCCAAGTTGCTCTCCGAGCAAAAAATTAAATTTATCGACGGCTGTGTGCAAAACGGCATTGCTTCAGAATTGGCGGAAACGATTTTTTCCTTTATCGAACCGTTTGCCGGCTATGGTTTTAATCGGTCGCATGCCGCGTGTTATGCCATGGTGGCCTACCAAACGGCTTATCTCAAAGCCAATTGGCCGACCGAGTTTATGGCCGCCTTGCTGACTGCCGATCAAAATGACAGCGATCGCATCGCCATTGAAATTGACGAAGCGCGCGACATGGGCATCGAAGTCAAGGCGCCGGATGTCAATCAATCGTTTTCCAGTTTTACAGTCGTCACTCCAGCGACAATGTCTAATCAAGCAGTCGACGCCAATTTTGATTCCAAAGTAATTCGCTTTGGTTTGCGCGCCATTAAAAATGTCGGCCAGCATATTGCCGATTTGATTATCAGCGAACGAA
This sequence comes from Candidatus Falkowiibacteriota bacterium, assembly GCA_903897785.1. Classification (GTDB taxonomy): domain Bacteria; phylum Patescibacteriota; class Patescibacteriia; order Patescibacteriales; family Patescibacteriaceae; genus CAIUCZ01. The sequence goes on along the minus strand of CAIUCZ010000025.1, from coordinate 14,190 downwards.
AAGCCAATGGGCCATACAAAGATTTGACGGATTTGCTGACGCGCATCGAAGACAAAGATTTGAATAAAAAATCTTTGGAAAGTTTGATCAAAGCCGGCGCCTTGGAAAGTTTTGGCGAGCGGGGGATGTTGCTGGCTAATTCAGAAACGCTGTTAGCTTTTCATAAAGACGCGCAAGCATCCAAGAATAATAAACAAAGCAGTCTGTTTGGTGAGACCAGCGTCTTCAATCCATCCACCAATTTAAATTTAAAAGCGGCACCGCCGGTCGGGCGGCAAGAAAAATTAGCTTGGGAAAAAGAATTGTTGGGACTGTATATTTCCGAACATCCGTTTGCCGATTTTAAAAAAGCGCTTGGCTCGTACGTCAAACCTTTGGGCGGTTTGAAATCGCATTTGAATGACGATCAAGTTAATGTCGCCGGGGTGATTGTGGCCATCAAAAAAATTATGACGCGTAGCAACGATAATATGCTGTTTGTTAAAATTGAAGACGGCATCGGCAAAACCGAAGTGCTGGTTTTCCCCGGCACGTTAAAAGAAACATTGGACGTCTGGCAAGACGGCAAAGTCGTCTTGGTCGGCGGCACGGTATCGGACAAAGATGGGGAGATAAAATTACTGGCTAACAAGGCGGTGGCTTTGAATGTGGACAGCGTCGGTGCGGATATTGATCGGTTTAAAAAAATTGAAGTTAAAACGAGAAAAATGTGGAAGAAAAAGGATGACAGCAACGGCGGTTATGGTCAAAGCGGCGGTGGCGGAGCTTACAGTAGTAATGCTGGCGGCGGTTACAGCAACGCTAACAATGTGGTGCGCGCGGCCGCGGCAACTGCGTCAGCCATTGAACCGTTAAAATTGATTATCAAAGGCGAGGGCATTTCCGGCGAAGTGTTGGGCCAGCTCAAAGAAATTTTTGCCGCCAACCCCGGCTCGGCCAAGGTTTATATTAAAATTAATCAAGGCGGGGAGGCAAAAATCGTGGAGACCGCGTTTAAAGTAAATTATCAACCGGCCTTGGTCGGGCAGATTCGGCAACAGCTGGGCGCGGCGGTGACAGTGGCCGGCGGGTAAGAAAAGTTGAAAGTTGAAAGAAGACGTGGTGGCAAGAGATTTTGCAGTGGCTGGGGCTGTAAAGTTCAAAGTTGAAGGTTAAAAGTTAAAAGTTATAAAGTTTAAAGTCACTTTACGAACTTTATGTTTGTGTGCTTTGTGTTGTGTTCCGTTTGATGTATAATAAAGATAAATCAATTAGTTTAAAATAATTCACCTTTTATAATCGCGTGCCTTGAGGCGCGGTCGACGCGATTTTCTACATACTTATAATTTAAAGTTAAAAAATTATGAATTATTACGTTACTTGCTTTAAAAAATATGTTGACTTTAACGGCCGGTCGGCCAGAAAAGAGTTTTGGATATTTTATTTAATCAACACCGTCGTTATTGTTGTTTTGGAAGCCTTGATGGGTGCCAGCCTGGTTTCTTCGCTGACCGGCGGCAGTAATACCGTTTCGCCCGCTTCTTCCGTGCTGTATGGCGTGGTCATGCTTTATTCTTTGGCGATTTTATTGCCCAGCTTGGCCGTCGGTGCCAGAAGAATGCATGATATCGGCAAGAGCGGTTGGTGGATTTTGATCAATTTTGTGCCGTTGATCGGCTGGATCTGGTTTATCATTTTGGCGGCGACCGATAGTAACTCGGGACAGAATAAATATGGCGCCAACGTCAAAGGCGCGAAATAAAAAGTTAACAAAAAAAGGCTGCGGTGTTGCACCGCAGCCTTTTTGTTTTTGTTTGATTAGCGCGCTTGGTAAAGCTTAATCCCCAAAACTGCGCTCGGTTTGGCGGAGTGAAAGAATATCATGATTTGATCGGCTTTGTCGCCGGCCGAAGTCGGATCGGACAGGGCGGGCAGTTGATCAGCGGCGGTTGGCGTAGGCAGCTGCAACTGGGGAGGCACGGAAGCCGGAGCGTGGCCTGGTAAAGCGAGGTCGACTTGGCTAAAAAGAGAATTTATTTCAGTCAGAGCGGTTAAAATTTCGGCCATGCCGGCACTGGTCGAATCTTGCAGATAAAGTTTGACTTGCGCCAGATCGTCAGCGGCTTGCGACAACAGGGTGGTGACGGTTGCTTCCGGATTTTTGTTGTTCAAAGTCAGATAGGTTTGCTCCAGGCGGTTATAAGCTTGATACGATGACGCCAAGTGCGTTATGGCGGCCAGGCCGGCAATTTGATAGTTCAGTTTATTCAACGGATCGATCACTGTGGCTTGCAAATCTCCCAACGGATCGGCCGCGTCGGCAAGATTGGTTTTTAGATTCTGATAAGCGGTTTGCACAGTCTGCAAATTTTGTTTTTCGCCGGCAGTGCCAAGCTTGATTTTTTTGGCGGCCGCGGCCACGTTAGTCAAAGCGGTTTTGGTTTTGGCAATAGCATTGCCCAGCTTGGCATAAAATCCGGCCGCTTGAGTCAGTTGATTTAATGAAATAATGTCGTCGTCAAGATTAGCCTTCATGGTTTGCAATTGCCCGACCAAGATTTTGGCAGCGGCATAAGCGGTGGCGGTTTTTAAACTGGCGGCCAGAGTTTGGGCCGAAGCCAGCTCGGCGCGCAAGCCGGCGGGCAAAACAAAACCTTGGCCGACCAGCCTGGCCGCTTGCTTTTGCGCTTTAATCAGTTGATCGTTGAATTGGACGGCCAAAGTTTTTAGATCGGCGATGGCCAGAGTTTGCACTTTGCCGTCCAAGCTGGCGGCGGAAGCTTTGGGATTATGAGCGACTGTTTGCAAGACGGACAGTTCGCTATAAATCAAATTCAGTTTGGCATTACTGGTGCTGTCCAGGGGCAAAGTGATGGCTGACAATTGAGTTTGCAAAACAACGGTTTTGGCCAGATTGGCAGGGTCGTTGTTGGCGGTAAAAGTCGCCTTGAGATTGTTGAGTAAATTCTGGGCGGCAGTTAAATTATTGCGGCCTTTGCTTTGCTCGCCGGCGCTCAAAGGCGCGGCAACGGTTGTTGGCGCGGGATTGAGATTCAAAGTGACGGACGTGCAGGCGACACCGGTAAAATTGCAAAAACCGTTTTTTAGATTCTGGCCGGGCGTTTGACTGCCGGGACACCAAACTCCGCCGGCGTTGGTGCAAGCGGTGATCGGGCTGGAAGTGCTGGCGCAAGCTTGACCGCCGGTCACAAAGTGGCCGTCCGGACAGGCGACATAAGTTAATTGATTTAGGCAAGCGGCGTTGATCGGCGCAATGGAACCGTCGGGGCATTGTTTGACTGTCGGCGTGGTCGGCATGGTTGTGGTGGCCGGTGTCGGTTGAGGCTGGATAACCGGTTGAATTGTTTGACTGGCAGTCGGACAACCGCTCAAGCTGGTGGCAAAGCTGGTACCGTCCGGACAAGTGCCCAGACCGGCCGGCGGGGTGAGATTGTTCGGACAAGTCAGGTACCGGCTCATGCAGAAACCGGTTGGTTGATTATTGTTGGCGGCGCACCATTGGCCGTTGCCGGCAGTGCAAGCGGCGGAATTTGTCGGCATCATCGGGCAACTGGCGCTGGCGCTGACAGGCAGGGTGGCGCCATTCCAACAAGCAAAGGTGTTGGGCGGCGTGGCTTGGCAAGTCATGTTGGCCATCAGACAGGTGCCGCTGATATTACTGCCCGGCACAGTCGCATTGGCGCACCAGGTGCCTTTGTAATGCAGACAAGCGGTTTGATCGGTGGGGAAAATAATGACACCGGCCGGCGGTGTCGGATTATTTGTCGGGTTGATCGGTTGATTGGTCGGCGCCGGATTGCAAGTCGGGCAACCGTTAACTATTTGCGTGCCATAGGCGCAATTAGAAACCGGACTGCAACTGTTGTTCGGCGGCGTGGCGCCGGCCGATTGATTGACATTGTAATTACCGTTGGCATCCAAAACGCAGACCGAACAGCCATTCATCATCTGCGTGCCAAAAGAACAGCCGAGGGACGGCAGAGGACTGCAATTGCCGTTGTTGCCATCGGCCGGGCAAGCGGCTTGAATGGCGCAATAACCGGGCGAGCACCAATTGTTGCCCGGAGTGGCCGTACAGCCGTTTGGCGTCGAGGTGTCGGCTTGAACGCAACGGCCGGCGAAAAAAAACACGGTTGCCAAAATCATGGCAAAAAATAACCAAGTTTTTTGTTTAAGCATATTTTTTAAAGTTGCAGCATTGTAAGCAATGCTTATTATAATTTTATATTATACTACATCCCGAATCAATTGGCTATATTGATTGTTGTTTATCAAAAAAAGTGTTATCATTTTAACCATAACAATTTCTTTCCTGCGGATATCAACCGTCCGGCCGATTTTTTAACATAAAAATTACCGCCGCTTTGGCGGAATTAATATTAAAAGATATGTATACAAAAAAACTAAAAGGCTTTTTGGGCTTGTTTTTGGTTTTAATTGCCGGCTTGTGGCTGGCCGCACCGATTGCTCGCGCCAACGGGTTATTACAATTGAATTTAACGCCGTTGACGCAAAAAAAGCTCAATTACCAGCTGGACAATGTCACCGGCGCCGTTCGATCTTTGCAAGTGGCCACCCAGCCGCTGGTTTTGACCAAGCGTGTCAGCGGCGCTAAAGCCGTCGGCCAACAATTTCTCAATGAGTACGCCGCTTTTTTTGGCGCGGAGAAAAATGGCAAAAATTTAGCGCAATTTTCGGTGCAAGCCGACAATCAAGGCATCACCCATATTCGTTATCAACAGCAAGTCAACGGCGTGCCGGTTTATGGCGCCGGCTTGCTAGTCCACCTCAAAGGCAATAACGTGCAAACCGCGGCCGGCCATCTGCTGCCCAACTTAACCATCAATACTAAAACCAGATTATCGGCGGCTAAAAGTAAAACCCAAGCCATTATTTTGGCAAAAAATATTTTTAACAATGCCAGCCTTACTGTTATCGGCGCGCCCCAGCTTTATGTTTTTAACAAGCTGGCCATCAGCCAAGCCAACGAAGACAAAAATTATTTGGTTTATCAGGTTAATGTTTTTAACGCGGCCGCGCAGCAATTAAAAACTTTGTTTATCAATGCCGCGGACGGCTCCTTGGTTTATCAATTGGACGCCAGCCCGACTGACGGCACACTCAATCGCCGAGTTTATGATTGTAATAATGTCTCCGGCACCTGCTATTTGTCCGGCGCGCCGAGCGGTTCGAACAACGGCCGGGCCGAAGGCCAAGCGGTCAGCAACGACGGCCAGATTGACAGTCTATACAGCGCCATCGGTTCGTTTCACAGCTACATCAAAGACGCTTTTGGTTTGAACGGCACCAACAACGCCGGCGGCACGGGCGGCGGCGGCACTTATCCCAAAAAGTTTACCGACGGTTATGCCAATTTTAATTTTTCGGCCGCCTCGGGTTATACTTGTCCTAATTCTTTATGGAACGGCGTGGACGGCGCGCTTTTTTGTTTGAACACCGTCAATCTGCCGATTGTCGGCCATGAATATGGTCATTCGATCGTCCAATATCAAGGCCCGGCCACCTTGCCTTATGAAGGCGAATCCGGCGCCATCAACGAAGCTTATGCCGATATTTTTGGCCAGGGATTATTGAATTATGGCAATATTCCGCCGACTTGGCAGATCGGTCCGGCCGGTGACGCGCCGTGGCGCGATATGGCGACACCGGCCAACACCAATAATCCCGATTCGTTTTACAGCAACAAATTTTATTGCGGCAACGCCGATAACAAGGGCGTGCATCAAAACAGCACGGTCATCAGCCATGCCGCTTATCTGATGACAATCGGCGGCACGGTTGACAGCTGCACTGTCGGAGCGATCGGTTTTGACAAGGTGCAACAGATTTTTTATCTGGCCTTGAGCCGCTATCTGCCGAACAACGCCACATTTAATAATTTGTTCGACGCCGTCAACAGCGCTTGCAATGAACTATACGGCGTTAACGGCGATACTTGTTGGAATGTGACTAAAGCGATGCGCGCCGTGCGTCTGGATCAGGGCGGTGCTTGCAGCGGCGTGGCCGAAACGGCGCCTGATTGTTCGGTGGTGGATTTGACTCGGCAAAATGTGCGGCCGGATGTGCAAATCAATCTGCCCAACCAGCCGATTATCGTCAATGACACCAACACTTCGACTGATAATCAGCAACCGGATCAAGATGATAAATCAGACACGGATAATAATGACATCAAACAAGATTGGCAGCCGGTGCCTGATCAAAAAATTCCCGACCAAAAAATTCCTGATCAAAAATTGCCTGACAAAAAAGTTTTTGATAACAAATCAGTCTTGCCGTTCGGCCTGTCCAGCCCGCAGGTTAAAATTTTGGTGACGCAAAAGAAAAATGAAGTGATTGTCGAGGGCTACATCGTCTCTTATGGCACAACGCAAAAATGTACCGACCCTCGGCCCGATATTTCCGGAGCAGCGGTGATTATTCGGCCTTGCGACGGCAAGGTCGACGAACCGGCGGTCAAAGGTAATGAATTTTACGGTGATTATTTTTGCGGTCCGGCCAAAGGCAAAGGCCCGATTGATTTGTCCGTCTCGGTCTATAACAGTTGTTACCAAAGCAGCAATCAGCATTTTAATATTTCCACCGATTACAGTGGCGCCGGCGACAGTGTGCAAGGCGATTCGTCAGTGCCGGCGGTTAAAGGCATGAAGATTCAGAAAAAAAGCTGGCTGGAAAATGTTTTGCAGTCGTTGCTGGGACTCTAGAGTTGAAAGTTCATAAAGTTCTTAAAGTTATAAAGCATCTTGCTTTATAACTTTAAGAACTTTTTACTTTATAACTTGCTTGTTGTGTATTCCATGCCATGTGTTGCGTATTGCGTCGCAAATAAAAAACCCTCTGCGCCAGGCGGAGGGTTTTGTTTGTTAAGAAATTTCCAAATAGTCAAGCTCGTCGGTCGGAATTAATTTTTTCATCCCGGCCAGGCAATATTCGACTTCTTGCCAGTTGGTTTGTTCGCTGACAAGGTTGCCGTTGATATCGCGGTAAGTTTGATCAATGATAGTAAAAACGGTATCAATTTCCAACTTGTGAGGGTTGTCTCTAAGCCAGCCTTCGGTGTAATCGTCATAAGCCTGTTGGCTTTGCGGCCGTTTGTTTTTTATTCTCAGCCACGACGACAACAATTTTTTCTCTCGCTGATGGCAGATTTCCATTAAATAATTGATTTTGGAAAAAACTTCTCGTTGTTGTCTGGCCAGGCTTATCAGCTCCGACCAGAAATCGTCATTAAAGACGGGCGATTTTGTAAAAAAAGCGGTCATGGCTTTTTCCGAAGCGATTATTTTTTGCGCGAATAAACAGCGATAACTCGGCCAGCCGAAAAAAGTTTCCAATTTTTGCTTGAGCTCGTCTTTTTTGCTTTGCCAAATCGGCCATCCATTAAACACCCAAGTTAGATTGCTTTGTATTTTTTCCAAATCCCAGCGTTCGGTTTGGCCGTAATCCAACCAGCGTTCGTCGTGCCAAGTCATTATTTCCGGTGTCGGTTGAAAAAATGCCAGCAATTTATCAGCTTGCGCCAAGGTAAGATTGACGGCTTCTACCAAGCAGGGATAGCTGATTTGTTTTTTGTTTTGTTTGATCTTGTCAAAGCCGTCTTTAAATTCATTTGCCGTGCGTTTGAACTTTTCTCGCGCTTGTTTGATGCCATCAAGCTTGTCGTAAAGCGAAGTTAGGAGTTGTGCGTACTTATCCAGGTCTTGATAAATCTCGAGCTTGGCCAATTCTTCGTCCGGCGTGGCGATAAATTTCTGCGAATCGGGAAAGCTAAAGATAAAGTTGTCCAGTTTTTCTTTGAACCATGAGCATTCTTGATTAAGCGTGGCGTATTCGCCTTGATTGGTCAAGAGACGGCGCAAAGTATCTTTTTGCCGGCGATAATCGATCAGCGGTTCGATTTCCACCGACGGTCTTCTATTATTTTTTTTCTGCCATTCGTCTTTGACTTCAGACGCGAACATGACGACGCCAAACAGCAAGGCGGCGATTAGAATAACTTCTAGCAAGCCGGCAAAAATGTTGACAGCGAGCGGTATGGATTTGGGGCTAGGGCTCGCCCAGAAATAAATAGACAGAAGAACGGCGCCCAATAAGATTAAACCGGTCACGATAGTGCCCAGAGCGAACCAATGAAGTTTTTTCATGGTGTAATTCCTTTGAATTGTGAATGAACGGAAAATTAATAAATTGGTTTTATCCAAGCACTTTATTCATTTTTTGTCAATGATATGGTTATTTTGGCTTTAATATTAGGCAAAAATAGTTCATAAAAAAGTTGCTAGTCATTTCCGGCCCGCCTGACCGTCTCTTTTTTATTTACCAATTATTTTAATCCTACTTTGATTTTTTCTTGGCAGGGTTTTTTGTTTTGTGCTATACTGACAATAATGATTGCAAAATGATTTTGCGATTGTTGTATTAACCTTTATTTTTTAAATCCAAGGAGAAATTTATGAAACCATTAATCAAATTCTTTAAAGACGTCTCGATCAAGGACGTCGGTTTAGTTGGCGGCAAAAACGCGTCGCTCGGGGAAATGTATCGCAAGCTGGCAGCAAAGGGTGTGCGCATCCCCAACGGTTTTGCCACGACGGCCGCGGCTTATAATTATTTTTTGGAAGAAAGTGGCCTCAAAAAACAGATTAAAGACATTTTAAAAAATTTAAACACCAAGAGCGTGGTTGATATCGGCGTGCGCGGCTCAAAAGTGCGCCGAGCGATTATGGCCGCCAAGTTTCCCGATGATCTGCGCGAGCAACTAATCGCCGCTTATCGCGATTTGTCCGCCTTTTATAAAACGACCAACCTGCACGTGGCGGTGCGTTCCTCGGCTACGGCCGAAGACTTGCCGGACGCGTCGTTTGCCGGCCAGCAAGAAAGTTACCTCAATATTTCCGGGGAAAAAGCGTTATTGAAAGCCGTCAAAATGTGTATTGCTTCGCTGTTTACCAATCGGGCGATTTCTTATCGCGCCGACAAAGGCTTTGACCATTTTAAAATCGCTTTATCCGTCGGCGTGCAAAAAATGGTGCGTTCCGACCTCGGCTGTTCCGGCGTTATGTTTACGATTGATACGGAATCCGGTTTTGCCAACACGGTCTTGGTCAGTTCGATTTACGGCTTGGGCGATTATATTGTTCAAGGTAATGTCAGTCCGGATGAATTTTTGGTTTTCAAGCCGACGCGGCAAATTATTTCGCGCCACACCAGCCGTAAACGAGTCAAAGAAATTTACGGCCGGCCGGGCAAAAAATCGGTGCGCGAAGTGCCGGTGGCTTTTCATTTGCAAACCGAGCCGTCGATTACCGACAAGCAAGTCTTGCAATTGGCCGATTGGGGCATGATTATCGAAGAGCATTACAAACGGCCGATGGACATTGAGTGGGCGATGGACGGCAAAGAAAAAAAATTATACATCGTCCAAGCGCGGCCGGAAACCGTCATCAGTTCGCGCAACAAAAATGTGGTGGAGGAATACAGTTTGGGCGCGCGCGGCAAAGTGATTGCCAGTGGCAAGTCGGTCGGCAGTAAAATTGGCTCAGGTATTGTCAAACGGATCATGAGTGTCAAAGAAATCGCCAAATTCAAACCGGGCGAAGTTTTGGTAACGGAAATGACCGATCCGGATTGGGAGCCGATTATGAAAATCGCCAGCGCTATTGTCACCGACAAAGGCGGCCGGACCTGCCATGCGGCGATTGTCTCGCGCGAGCTGGGCGTGCCGTGCGTTGTTGGCACGGAAAACGGCAGTATTAAAATCAAAACCGGCCAGGAGGTGACGGTCAGCTGTGCCGAGGGCGATGACGGCTTTGTTTATCAGGGCAAGCTGCCGTTCAAGATTCATAAAACCGATATTACCAATTTGAAACGGCCGAAGACCAAGATCATGATGAATATCGCGTCGCCGGAAATGGCGTTTGCGTCGTCGTTTATCCCCAATGACGGCGTCGGTTTGGCGCGCGAAGAGTTTATCACCGCCAACTATATTAAAATTCATCCGCTGGCACTGCTCAATTTTGCCACGCTGAAAGATAAAAAATTAAAAAACCAGATTGATAACCTGACCGAAGGCTATAAAAATAAAGCCGATTATTTTATCGATCGCATGGCGCAAGGCATTGCTCTGATTGCCGCGGCGTTTTATCCCAAAGATGTGATTTTACGGTTTTCCGATTTCAAGACCAATGAATACGCCAACTTGATCGGCGGGCATTTGTATGAACCGGTGGAAGATAATCCGATGCTCGGGTGGCGCGGGGCCAGCCGTTATTATGATCCGCGCTATGAAGCCGGCTTTGCTTTGGAGTGCGCGGCCATTAAAAAAGTGCGCGAGGACATGGGTTTGCATAATCTCAAAGTGATGTTGCCAATGTGTCGGACGACGGAAGAGGGTTTGCTGGTGCTCAAAACCATGGAAAAATATGGCCTCAAGCAGCATGTCAACGGTTTGGAAGTGTATGTTATGGCGGAAATTCCGGCCAATATAATTTTGGCTGATGATTTTGCCGAGATTTTTGACGGCTTTTCCATCGGTTCCAATGACTTGACACAGATGACTTTGGGGATTGATCGCGATGCCGGCAATTTGCATATCGCCGGCGTCTCCAACGAGAAAAATGACGCGGTCAAGACTTTGATCAAGTATTTGATCGAGGTGGGCAAAAAAACGCACACCAAGGTCGGCATTTGCGGCCAAGCACCCAGTGATTTTCCTGATTTTGCCAAGTTCTTGATGGATGAGGGGATTGACAGTATTTCTTTGAACCCGGACGTGGTGGTCAAAACCACGGCGTATTTGGCCGGAGCAGGCAAAAAAGTAACGGTTGGCAAGAAGAAAACGACTAAAGTTGGGGCAAAAAAAAGAAAAGTCTCTAAAACTTGATTATTATAACAATCTTGTGTTATAACAAGGGAATCTAGAATCTGGAATTTGGAATTTAGAATAATCCAGATTCAAAATTCCAGATTCCAGATTCTATTTATTTATAAAATATAAATTATGAAAAAGTTTCTCTCAACTGTCTGGGAGTTTGCTAAGATGTTCCTTTTGGCCTTAGCCATCATCATCCCGATTCGTTATTTCTTGATCCAGCCGTTTTATGTCAAAGGCGCGTCTATGGAACCGAATTTTCATGACAACGAATACTTGATTGTCAACGAAATCGGTTATCGCTTTTCCTCTCCCCAGCGCGGTGACATCATTGTTTTTCGTTATCCCAAAGATCCGACCCAGTATTTTATCAAACGAATCATCGGTTTGCCCGGAGAAACGGTGCGCGTCGGCTTGGACGGCAATGTTTATATCGGCAAGCCGGGCCAAGCGCCGACGGAAAAAATCGACGAGCCGTATTTGGCCGCCGGGACAGAGACGCTGCCCCATGACAGCTCGGAAGATCAAATTGTCACCTTGGACAGCAACAGTTATTTTGTCATGGGCGACAATCGTCTGGAGTCTTTGGACTCGCGCAGTTTTGGCCCGCTCAATCGCGGCTTTATTGTCGGCCAAGTGGTGTTTCGCGGCTGGCCGTTTGACAAGATGACCGTGTTTAAAACTTTGTCTTATACTTATTCAGAAAATGCCGGTATCAACGCTGCCACCAGTACTGTTCCCGGCAAGTAATTTTTAATTTATGACCGACGGCAATAAAACCAAAAAGTTCAACATCAGCAAAAGCCGCGCCAGCCAGGAAAAGGCGGCCGCCGCCAAAATCCCGCCGCAAAAAAAGCAAGAAACTTTCGACCGTTTGCGCGGTATGAAAGATGTTTTGTTTGACGATTGGAAATATTTTTCTTTGGTCAAGAAAAAAGCCGGCGAACTGGCCAAGGCTTATAGCTTTCGCCGCTTGGAAACGCCGATTTTGGAAAATGCCAAACTTTATGAGCGTTCATCCGGCAACGGGTCGGACTTGGTGACTAAAGAAATGTATAGTTTTTTAGACAAGGGCGGCGACAAAATCGCCCTGCGGCCGGAAGGCACGCCCAGTATTGTTCGTGCTTATATCGAGCATGGCATGTTTACCTTGCCTCAGCCGATCAAAACTTTTTGGTACGGTTCGCTGTTTCGCTATGAAAAGCCGCAATCCGGCCGTTATCGCGAACACCATCAAATCAACTTTGATGTTTTTGGCGAAGCTAAACCGATGGCCGACGCGCAATTAATTTTGTTGGCTTATAACTTTTTCAAAGAATTGCAAATCGATATTCAAGTGCAGATCAACAGCATCGGCTGCCCGCTGTGCCGCCCCAATTATCTCAAACAATTGGTCGAGTATTATCAAACGCGCGGCAAACGCAGCAAATTGTGCGTGGATTGCAAAAAACGTCTTATTAAGAATCCGTTGCGCTTGCTTGATTGCAAGGAAGAAACGTGTATTGAGTTGGCGGTCGACGCGCCGCAATTAGTTGATTGCCTGTGTGAGGATTGCAAAAATCATTTTGTCCGCGTGCTGGAATATTTGGATTTGTTGGCCGTGCCTTACAATTTGAACTCGCACTTGGTGCGCGGTTTGGATTATTACAACCGCACGGTGTTTGAATTTACCCCGACCGGCGAAGAAGAACGGCGCCAGTTGTCTTTGGGCGGCGGCGGCCGTTATGATTACTTGGTGGAATTTATGGGCGGCCGAGCAACGCCGGCGATCGGTTTTGGTATCGGCGTCGAGCGCGTCGTTTCGCGCGTGCGCAACATGGCGATCCCGATGGAATGCGAAGAAAAATATGATGTTTTTGTCGCCCAGCTGGGCGAAGCCTCACGCCAAAAAGCGATGACTTTGTTTGAAGAATTGCGCCGGGCCAATATCAAAGTCAAAGAAGCCTTTACCAAAGAAAATTTAAAAAGCCAGTTGGAAGATGCCGATCGGGCCAAGGTGCGTTATGCTTTGATTTTGGGCCAGAAAGAATTGATGGACGGCACAATTTTGATTCGCGATATGGAATCGGGGATTCAAGAAGTGGTGGATTTTAAGAAGATTTTGCACGAGATTGACAAAAGATTAAACAATCAGTAAGATTTATTCGTCGTTGTAAAAACGGTCTAGAAAGGCGGTGCCCACATGGTAGAATTCAAACGAAAGAAAGGCGAGAGCTTTGAAAGCTTTTTGCGGCGGTTTAACAAACGCTTGCAACAAAGCGGCAAATTGATGACCGCCAGAAAAAAGCGTTATTTCCATAAAGATAAAAACGAAAACAAGAAAAAAATCAGCGCTTTGGTTGGTTTGGAATTGAAATCCAAGAAAGAATACTTGAGAAAGACAGGGAAACTGAAAGAAGAAAACGGCCGGTGGTAGAAAAGGTCGTTAGTCTGTTAGTCAAATTAGAACGTCGTCGTTTCTGAAAAAGAGACGGCGATGTTTTTTTACTCAAACATAAAAAAGTGGTCATCCCGGCGGATGCCGGGATCCGGCTTTGCGTGTCTTGTTCGTGAATCTATGGGCACTGGCATTTGCTCGCCTCGCTGGAGCCATGGCGAAGCGGGCCGATATGATCAATATTCAAGAATAGTAAAGATGGCAAGAGCTGTGTTGTTGTCTTCTCTTGATCGGTGGCGGCAATAAATGTTACAATTAAGTCGTGAGTTGAAAGTTGTTAGCCATTCTTTTTAAAAAAGACTAGCTCTTAGCAACTTGACTAACGACTTATGACTACTGACTTGCGGCTATTAAAAAAATCAGGCTTCACTCTCATCGAACTGCTGGTGGTTATCGCTATCATCGGTATTTTGGCGACCTTGGCGGTCTTATCTTTGAATGGTGCTCGGCAAAAGGCCAGGGACGATAAAAGAATCACCGACGTCAAACAAATGCAGACCGCGTTGGAAATTTATTATAACGGCGCTGGCACTTATCCCGGCTCTTGGACGCCCGGGCAAGTTTTGACCGATCCCGGCTCGGGTAATGTCATTATGGCCGCCATGCCGTCTAACGCCAAACCGTGGAACGAGGGGGCTTGTGCTAATGTTAATTCCGATTACAGTTATCTTTATGTTACTTCGACAAATTCTTATACGATTAATTATTGCTTGTCCGGCGCTGTCGGCAATGCAACGGCCGGCTTATCCGGCGCTGTGCCGGGCAATATCGCCGGCTATGCCGACGCTTGGTCGACCGAATGTCCGGCGGCCATTTGCGGTCAAGGCAATTCTTTGGCCTGCGGCAATACGGACTTTGTAGC
>CAIUCZ010000024.1 GCA_903897785.1 Candidatus Falkowiibacteriota bacterium | reverse complement strand
TGGACACAAAATTATTTCAAAATTCAAAATTAAAAGTTCAAAGCTACAGTTATCAGTCCAAAGTTAATTAGGAAAGTTAAAACTTTTAACTTTAAACTGTAACTTTTAACTTTTAACTTTGAACTTTTAACTTTACCGTAATTGTTCGCTGCCCTAAAACAGTTCGCCACATACCAATACTGATATTTTTTCGGCAAATATGACCAAGTGCCGCCGATAACAATCAGCTCAATTTTGTTCGGTTCATGGCCGTTGGCTTCCAGCGCTTGCAAACGGTAATGCACTTGCAGATAGGGATTGTAATGGCAGCGAATGGCGCGCATCACCGCCGGCTCGTTAGACAAATAACTTTGCGGCACGTCTTTTTCTGTCGGGCAATAAGCGCATTTGCCCGGACAAGGATAGGGTTTGGTCAGGACGGCCACCGGGGCGATGCCGGACATGGTGCGAACGGCGCGTTTTTTGAGCAGTTGTTTCAAGGCGCGGGTTTTATTATCTTGCGGCCGGTCGGCCAAAACCGCCAGCAAGTCGGAATGACGCGGCAAGGCGCGCTGTCCGCCCTTGACCGCCTCGCGCAATAGCCGATCGATCTGCCGCGCGTCGGTTAAATTGGCGGCCAGCAAGTCGTTAACCAGGGTTTTATTGTCTAGGCTCTTGTTCTTTGGCATATTTGCTTAATTTTCGGGTTTTGTCTTATAATATAATCCATGCTGTAATTTTATGTCGTCATTCCCGCGCATGCGGGAATCTCATGGGTTTTTGATTATCCTTGAATATTATACTAATTTTAGAAAAAAACAAGCCTTATTTATGTCTGACTTCGCCATCGAAACATTGATTGTCTCCGATTTTCATCTTGGCCTGTGGCTGTCGCGGCCGGTGGCCTTGCTTAAGGTTTTGCGCGAAGTGCCGTATCAGCGGTTGATTATCAACGGCGATGTCTTTGACGATCTTAATTTTAAACGTTTGAATGACGATCATTGGGAAGTGCTGGAGTTTATTCGCAATTTTGCAAAAACGCACGAGGTGGTGTGGATTATTGGCAACCATGACGGCGAGGATGACATTTTTTCGCACTTGCTGGGCGTCAAAGTGCACAAAGAATACGCCTGGACGTCCGGCGATCTGAAATGTCTGGCCACGCACGGTGATCAGTTCGATAAATTTTTAAACAAAAATCCGATTTTTTCCGATATTGTTACTTCGCTTTATTATTGTGTGCAGTATTTTGACGGGCGCGATGCCAAGTTCTCCGGCTGGTTCAAAACTCATACGGGGGCCTGGCTGCGTCAATGCGATATTGTAGCACAAGGTGCGGCGGATTATGGCCGAGCGCATCACGTGCAAGCGATTTTTTGCGGCCATACGCATTTGCCGATGCAAAAAGATTTTGGCGATATTAAATACTATAACAGCGGCTGCTGGACTGATCGGCCGTCGACCTATATTACCGTGGATAAGGGGGAAGTGAAGTTGGTGGAGGTGATGTAAACTGTCGGTATTCGGTAATCAGTTTTCAGTTTTCGGCTAGCACATCTGTCTCGCCGCAGTCTTTTTTCGAGGGTGCCACAGCCCCGCCACTATGGCTACTTTGCTATTTAAGCTTGTGGAGCGGGGACTATGGCGCCCTCGACATAAAACTAGGTAATTTTGTTTAATTTTGGCTTATTTTTGGCGAGCCACGCCTCATCGGCCGTGCGTCGCCAAAGGCTTTGCCGGCGGCACGCGGATAAACTTGACAGAAAGGTTTTATTGTGATATTGTAAAAAGCATCTTTAAATAGATAAATAGTTTTTTGTTTTTTAACAACTTTATGAAAGGTTCGTCATGAACGGAATTATGACTGGGATTGATAGAGAAATAGCTGAAGTAATAGCAAATTCTCTTTGTGTAGACATTGACCAAATTTCAAGCGAAAAATCTTTAAGGAAAGATTTTAAAGCTGATTCTTTGGATGTCCAAAATTTAATTATGGGTATAGAAGAGAAATTCAATGTCTCTATAGCCAATGAAGATGTGTCTGGTCTTGAGACGGTTGGAGATGTTTATACATTTTTGGATTCAAAAATCGCAAAGATTGTCAAAAAAGATTCGTCAGAAAATGTTGCCAGCATACTTGTTCCCGGAGGTAAAACATTTAAACACAGTTTTGTTGTAACTCTCGACAAAACAAATGCAGAAGGGAATGTTTATTTCAACGCAATAAATGCGATGATGGGGGAGACTAGGGATATTTTTGCTCTTAATATTATCCCTGGCTTAAAAGATAAAATAGGAAAAGATTTTATTCTTATAACCGCAGAGACTCATGGCTACTATAGGAAGAATTTATATTTTTCTGACGCAGTAGATGTTTCTGTGTATATAACAAAAATTTTACCTACATCAGTTATTCTTCATTTTGACATTACAAAGAAAGATACCGATGAACTTCATTCGGAGGGCGATCATTTAATAGTATTTGCTAGCCCAGACGGCAAACCACAACCATTCCCTGACGGATTTAGGGCGATTCTTTATGAATATGCCCATTTCTAAGATTAACAGTTCATTTTTAATTTGAGGACGCTTAACAAAGTGTCCTTTTTGTTTTATAATTAAATGTGTACTATGAATTTATTTAGTCTATACACAATCCCTACTTTCTTGAGTGCGTTTTTATTTTTATTGGTAGGGTTAATTGTGCTTTTTAAGAGCAAATCTAAAAAAAATGGTCGGTTGTTTTTTTTGATGGCATTGGTTACGGCGTGGTGGCAAACTTCTTGGTTTATTTTGTTTAACACTGCTAATGATGCATTGACAAGAATAATCGTTCGTCTTGGCTACTTTGGAATAATTTTTATACCTATAGTATTTTTTAATTTTTTTGTTGTATATTTACAATCTTTATTTGAGTTGAAAAGTAAAAAATTAGATTTAGCTATTTTGATTGCATCATATTCCTTATCGTTGTTTTTTGTTTTTGAATTATTCTTTTCTAATAATTTTATAAATGGTTACTATGTTTTTCCGTGGGGCTATTATCCTAAGGCTGGGCCTTTTCATATATATTATTTAATCATGCTCGCTGTTTTGGCTATTAGAATGTTGTTTGTTTTACTGAGAGCTTTTCTTAACACGCGAGCAGTCAATGACACAAAACATAATCAAATTAAATATTTTTTAATTGCCCAAATATTTTATAATTTTGCTTGCGTAGATTTTATTACAAATTATGGATATAACATATATCCATTTGGCTTTGCGTTTATATTGATTTTCTTATTTATAATTGGTTATTCTATTGTTTCTTATCGCCTAATGGACATTAAGCTTGTCCTTAGAAGTTGGTCTGTTTATTTAACCTCCCTTGTCTTAACTCTAATCCCTGCCTTCCTGTTCAAATACCTAGTCGGCATATTCTTGCCAACCACCAGCTACGGCACGGATTTTGTAATTATTATTCTTGCTCTTTCTATCTTTCCCTACTTCCGCGACAAAGTCTACCGTTTTGCCAATAAATATTTTTTCTCTTCGCTTTACGATGCCAACGAAGTGATCGCCCGCTTCAGCAAAAACTTAAGCTCGACTTTGGAATCGGATCGGATTAACAAAGCCATCGAAGACGCGTTGTCCGGCGCCTTGCACCCCAAAGCTTTGGCTTTGTTTGACTATGACGATAAAACAAAATTATTTAATGTCAAACTGAATAGCAATTTAAAACTGGCGAGCAACAGCTTGGAGGTGGGCAAAAATGTTTTGCAAAAAGTATTTTCCGCCAGCAATGTGGTGATTTTGGAGGACTTGGCGGCGGGTGCCAGCAAGCCCGGCACGTGGCTGAAAGATTTTCGCAACAAATTGGGCATCGAAGTGGTCGTGCCGCTGTTGATCAAGGACAAGTTGGTCGGCTTTTTGGCCTTGGGCGCCAAAGAATCCGGCGACGCTTACAACAGCGAGGACGTGCAGTTTTTGTCGGTCATCGGTACCCAGCTGGCCATGTCGTTGGAAAATTCTTGGCTGTATGAAGAGGCCCGGCAGTTTAACGTCAAATTGCAAAAAGAAGTGGAAAAGGCGACCAAGGATCTGGTGCAAGCCAATTCGGAATTGAAAAAATTAGACGAAGCTAAGTCGGAGTTTATTTCGATTGCCTCGCATCAGTTGCGCACGCCGCTGACCGTCATCAAAGGCTATGTCTCGATGATGATCGACGGCGATTTCGGGGAGATAAATCTAACCGTCGATGAAAACTTGCATAAAGTTTATGAATCCAACGAGCGCTTGATTCGTTTGGTCGAAGATTTGCTCAATGTCTCGCGCATTGAATCCGGGCGGTTGCAATTTAATTACGAACCGAGCACTTTGACCGAAGTGGTGGACAGCGTGATGGAAGAAATGCAAGGGCCGGCGAATAAGAAAAAATTATATCTGGAATACAAGAAACCGGAGACTGTGCCTAGTCAGTTGCTGGATAAAGATAAATTACGCCAGGTTATCATCAACATGATTGATAACGCCATCAAGTACACCAAGACCGGCGGGGTGACGGTGAAAATCAATTTGTCCGAGGATAAAAAAGAGGTAAATTTTTGCGTGTCGGATACCGGCATGGGCATTAGGCCGGAGGATTTGCCGAATTTGTTTAAAAAGTTT
>CAIUCZ010000023.1 GCA_903897785.1 Candidatus Falkowiibacteriota bacterium | reverse complement strand
TTTGTGCCGAGAGAAAAGTTTAATCGCGGTCGAGAGCGCCGACACGACCGAACGGGTAAAATCCACGCTGGATATGCCGCAATTTTCCCAAAAACAAATTGAAAAATATTTTATTTGGTTTGATTGGTATGTTTATCACGGCTATAAACCATGGTATAAATTATTAATCAAAGCGGCTTTGAATAAATTGCGCACCAAACCGCGTTTGCATTACGCCTTTCGCAAGCTTACCAGTAGCGATTGGTTGAGAAAAATTAAAAACAAGCTAAAGTCATGAAAATTTTACATATCAATAAAAATGATATTCGCGGTGGAGCGGCCAAAATCGCTTTTAGTCTTTTTGCCGCGCAAAATTCCGGCGGCGAGACGGCCAGTTTGTTGGTGGACAATAAAGAAATTGATAGCAACAAGATTTATAAGATAAAAAAATCTCGCTGGCGTTTTTTGCTGTCGCATTTGTTTGGCACGGACCTTGATTTTTTTGCCACCGATTATTTGTTGCAAGACGAATTATTCAAGCAGGCCGACATCGTTCATGTCCACAATGTCCATAGCCACTTTTTTAATTTAAATACATTGGCCAAAATGGCAAAAACAAAGCCGATCGTTTGGACCTTGCATGATTTGTGGCCGGTGACCGCTTATTGCGCCCATCCGTTGGATTATCCATTGGTTGATGGTGTTTATCGTTGTCCGACCGGTGCAACCAGATCATTTTTTAAAAAATATAATCAGTGTTATCTAATGGCCAGAAAAAGAAATTTTTTTAAAAATTTAAACTGTAATTTTGTCGTGCCGTCGCAGGCGATGTCAGAAAAATTGCAAGGTACCGTTTTGGCTGATAAAAAAATCACGTTGATTCATCATGGCATTGATCCGGCTGTTTTTTGTCCCGGCGATAAAACAGCGGCCAGAAAAAAATTAAATTTGCCGCTTGATAAAAAAATAGTTTTGTTTGCCGCCGCTTATGGTGCCAATGATTTTTGGAAAGGCTGGCAATTTTGTCAAAATATTTTAGAAAAATACAAAAGCGATGAAGCTGTTATCTTCGTCTGCTTGGGCGGAAAAAATAATCATTCAACAGTGAACAATTTGATTGTTCATGATTTTGTGGCCGAGGAAAAAGTTTTGGTTGATTATTATCGGGCGGCCGACGCGGTGCTTTTCCCGTCTTTGGCCGAGTCGTTTGGCTTGGTGATTATTGAAGCTATGGCTTGCGGCACGCCGGTGGTCAGTTTTCCGGTCGGTATCGCGCCGGAAGCCATTAATCATCAAGTCTCTGGTTACGTGGCAAAGTATGCCGATGAAGTGGATTTTTCTCTTGGTCTGAACTTTATTTTTGGATTAAACCAAGCGGAAAAGGATAAAATGGCAGCTGCGGCCAGACTAACCATTCAAGAAAATTTTACTGAAGAATTGATGTGTCAAAATTATCTGCAGCTTTATCAAAATATTTTGGACGCTAAAATTTGATTGTTTGTTTTTATTTTCTCTGCCATAATAAAACTATGACCAATTTGCTTTTATTTTTCGCCTTCCTCCTCGGCACAATCATGGGCAGTTTTTTAAACTGCCTGGCTTGGCGTCTTTATCACGACCAAAGCATGGCGGGCCGTTCCAAATGCCCGCACTGCCATAAGCAAATCGCTTGGTATGACAATATCCCGCTGTTAAGTTTTATCATTTTGCGCGGACAATGCCGCCACTGCCGGCAAGCAATCGCTTGGCAATATCCGCTGATGGAGCTGGCTTGCGGTTTGCTATTTTTTGGTGTGATGGCTCAAGCTCTGAGCGCGGCTAATCTGGCAACCACCGCCTGGGCGCTGGCTTTGGCGCGCGACTGGGTGCTGGTTGGAGTGATGGCGACGGTTTTTTTGATGGATTTGAAATGGTATGTGATTTTGGATGAAATTTCTTTGCCCGCGGCCGGATTTTTCTTGATTATGAATTTGCTTTTGGGCGCCACCTGGCAAAACCTGCTTTTGGCGGCGGTAATCGGTGCCGGATTTTTTGCCTTGCAATTTTTTGTGTCGCGCGGCCGCTGGATTGGCGGCGGCGACATCCGGCTCGGGCTGGTGATGGGGCTGGCTTTGGCTGATTGGCAAAAGTTGTTAGCGGCTTTGTTTATCGCTTATTTTCTGGGCGCGGCGGTTGGCTTGATTTTGCTGGCCTCTGGCAAAAAATCTTGGGGCTCGCGTTTGCCGCTGGGCGTGTTTTTGGCGATCGGCACAATAATCGTGCTATTTTGGGGCAAGGAGATAATCGCTTGGTATATTAATTCTTTTTCTGCGGGCGCCTTGTTTTAATCTTATGTCCAGGCAAGCAAAAATTTTTATCGGGCTATTGTTGATAGGCGGTGTGATTTATACGATTTTGCGTTCATCTTTTTTTACCTTCTGGGGGGACGAACTTTTTTCTTTGCGTTATGCCGGCCAGCCGTTCGGCCAATTTATTATCGATTATTTTAAAACACCGGATGATCATCCGATTGGTTATTATCTGATTCTTAATCTTTGGCAAAAAATTTGGCAGATTAATTATAATAATGATTGGCTTTATCTGGCGCCGTCGATTGTTTTTTATTTTATGGCCGCAGCTTTTTGCGCTAAAAAATATTTAACCGTCTGGGCGGAGCGCTGGTGGTTTTTGGCTTTGGCCACGGTCTCGTCTTATTTTTTTATTTTCGCGCCCATGGCGCGTTATTACAGTCTGACCGCCTTGGCAACCGTGGTCGCTTTTTATTATCTTTGGCAGTGGCTAAAAACCGAACAGCGCGGCGACTTGGTCAAGGGTTTGGGGGCGAGCGTAATTTTGTGTTGGGCCGATTATGTGCCCGGGTTGATTTTTTTTATTTTAATGGCGGCTTTGTTTTGTGCCCGGCCGGCGGCACGTAAAAAAATTTTTAAACGCGACTTGTGGCTCGGCCTAATCATTGCGGCACTGGCGTTGGTGCCGTCATTTTATCTTTATCATGTCTACATTCATCAAGCCGGTACCGGCTGGGTGTTTAGTGCTTTGACTTTTGGCTGGCGCAATGTGCTTAAATTTTTACTGGGCATCGGTTTGGCGCCTTACCATTTGTTGATCGGCGAATATGCTCAACCGTTTATCTCGCCATTATTTTATTTGGCGTTGATCGGCCTGGTTTATTTATCCATCAGACAATACCAAAAATATCCGGCCGGACACGAGAAAAACGATTTAAAATTTTATAGTTTGTTTGCCCTTGGCTATATTATTTTGACCAGCTTTTTGTTGGTGTTTGTCTTTGGCCGTTATCCGCTGATTGTGTTTGCCCGTTTTATGCCGGCCGCCGGCTTGATCTTGTTGGTTGTGCTGGCGAAGCTTTGTCGGCCGCGGCGGGCGCTGCTTTTTTTACTGGCAATAAATTTATTTGTCTTGGTAAATAATTTGCAAGGCAAAAATTTTATCAATGCCACTTATTTTCAGCCGATTAGCCGGACGTTGGCCGTGGCACAAGCTAATAATTTGCCGATTTTGACCGGAGCGGACGGGCAAAAATGGGTGGGAGCGACCGACTATTTATTGGATAAGCATTTTTCCGCGCGAACTTACCATGATCAAAAAGATATTAAACAACGGCAATATTTGTATATTTTGGAATATTATATGGACTGGATCGATCAGGCGGCCATAGAAAAAAGTATTGTCAATCAACAAAATGTGAGAATTATCTCCGGCGGGGCTTATGACAATGTCAGTCCGGCGACCAGGAATTTTTTAAGCAAAATTGGCGTGCAAATTGCGGCTGATAAATTTCATTGGTATATTTTAGAAAAAAAATAATTTTATGTCCGAGGTGATCGTGATCATTCCGACCTACAACGAAGCGCCAAATATTGAACAGCTGGTGAAACGAATCTTTGTTCAAAACATTCCCAGCTTGAAAATTTTATTTGTCGATGACGGTTCGCCCGACGGCACGGCCGACATAGTTAAAAATTTACAAAACAATTATTCGATCGAGCTGATTGAGCGGCCGGCCAAGTCCGGTTTGGGCGCGGCTTATGTTTGCGGCTTTACAGCGGCGTTAAAACAAGCGCCGCAATTCGTGGTGCAAATGGATGCTGACTTATCCCACGATCCGGCGGATTTGCCGCGCTTGCTGGCGGCCTTGCAAAACGGCGCTGATATGGCGATCGGTTCGCGCAAAGTCCCGGGCGGCCGGATTGTCGGTTGGAATTGGCGCCGGCATGCGATGAGCAATGGGGCGATGATGGCTTCACGTTGGCTGTTGGGGTTTAAGGCGCACGACGTGACGGCCGGCTACCGCGCCTGGCGCCGGTCGATGTTAGAAAGTTTGGATTTAACAAAAATTACCAGCAACGGTTATGCTTTTCAGGAGGAAATGTTGTGGCGGGCGCAAAAACTCAACGGCAAGATTGTTGAAGTGCCGGTGACGTTTGTCGACCGCGTGGCCGGACAGTCAAAAATATCCGGCAAGGACGCACGAGAATTCTTCCAGCTTATTTGGCGCTTGCGGTCTGGCCGCGGATAGGTTAGAATAAAAT
>CAIUCZ010000022.1 GCA_903897785.1 Candidatus Falkowiibacteriota bacterium | reverse complement strand
CTTTTTATTTAAAAAAATAGCCAAGCATTACCGCTTGGCTGAAAATAATAAAAATTTAAGGAAAATTTCGCGAATGATTTTTGTCAGCTGCGCTGATCGCTTCCGCCAGCTTATCTCGAAACCAAATTTCTTTTTCCGTCTGCGGGCTATGCAAAATGTATAATCCGGTGGGCATAAAAATCGTTCGAGCAAACCCCAAGCGCAACAACCCTCTGGCACAAGCCAAAAAACGGCAGTTATAACATTCCGGACGCGCAGTGTCGGCGCAATGGCAAACAAATTTGTCAGTCGGAATTTTGACAAACATGTCGCTTAAACCATTAACCAAAGCACAAGCAAAGACTCGCCGGCGATCATTGTTAGGCAATTTGTCGGCCAAATTTGTTTTGTCTAACGCCAAGCAAGCAAAATCATAACCGTTGCCGCTAAAAACCATTTCGTCTTCCAAAAGCTCCAAAAAAAATCCCTCCACATCACTCTCAAACTCCTGTATCATAAAACATCCTCTTTATAAATGTACCACAAAAGAACAATTCTAATTACACTCGCCAAGACGATTGTTGTCAACAACCAGACGGCGCTTGTCGTTTTCGTCGCCCTTAAATAGCACGTCATTCCCGCGTATGCGGGAATCTCATAAAAGAAGAATGCAAAAAATTTAGATTCATGCATACGCGAGAATGACGAATATCAAAGGACGACATTAAATTAATCGCTTGCCTTTACAACCGCCAAATTCCAGCCTAATATAAGGTAGTTATGGTCACTAATTTATTAGACAACCTCAACGACGAACAACGCGCCGCCGCCACTCATCTGGACGGCCCGCTGTTGATTGTCGCCGGCGCCGGCACGGGCAAAACCACGGTTTTAATCAACCGGCTGGTTTATTTAATTGTGGAGCAAAAAATCAACCCGGATAATATCTTGGTGGCGACTTTTACGGAAAAAGCGGCGGCGGAAATGACCGAGCGCGCCGACCGCGCTTTGCCTTATGGCTTTTTTGCCACCTGGATTAACACTTTTCACGGCCTGTGTGATCGCATTTTAAAAGAACACGGCTTGGACATCGGTTTGCCGGTGAATTACAAACTGGTCAGCCAAACCGAGCAATGGATTTTGCTGAAAAAAAATCTGGCCAAATTTAATTTGGATTATTATCGCCCTTTGGGCAGCCCGACCAAATTTATTGACGAGTTGCTCAAACATTTTTCCCGCCTCAAAGACGAAAACGTTTGGCCGCAACAATATCTAGATTATGCCGAAAGTTTAATAGCCGACAACGATAAAATAATTTCGACTAACGACTTTCGACTAACGACTTCTGACGAGTCCAAGCGAATCAGCGAATTAGCTAACGCCTATCACGTCTACAACAAACTACTGCTCGACAATAATTTGCTCGACTTTGGCGATTTAATAATTTACGCCATCAAGTTACTGCGCGAACGGCCGGATATTCTGCAGTTCTATCGCGCGCAATTTCAATACATCATGGTTGATGAATTTCAGGACACCAACTGGGCGCAATATGAATTAATAAAGATGCTCGCGGCACCGAAAAATAATTTAGTGGCCGTCGGCGACGATGATCAAGCGATTTATAAATTTCGCGGCGCCTCGCTGTCCAACATCATGCAGTTCAAAGACGATTTTGCCGGGGCGCAAGAAATTGTGCTGACGAAAAATTATCGTTCCGGCCAAACAATTTTGGATCATGCTTATCAATTCATCACTCACAACAATCCCAATCGTCTGGAAATCAAATTGGGCATTGATAAAAAATTAGTTTCGCTTCGCCACGCCGAAGCTCCAACGGAGCGAAGGCGGGCCGACGATTTAGACATAGTCAAGCACCTGTCTTTTGCCACGGATTATGATGAAGCCAGGCAAATCGCTTTGCTGATTAAAAATACAAAACAAGAAAATGACGCCAGCTGGTCTGACTTTGCCATTTTAATTCGCGCTAACTCAGCGGCGCAAAATCTAACCAAAGAATTGACGCGGCAAAACATCCCTAATTTATTTTTGTCGTTGCGCGGCCTGTATTTCAAACCGATTATTCTTGATTGTTTGGCGTATTTAAAATTGTTGGATGATTATCATGATTCATCTTCGCTCTTTCGCGTGCTAAACATTCCTGCTTTTAGCGTCGGCTATCAAGAAATTATTAATCTCAATCGTTTGGCGCGGCAAAAAAATTGGTCGCTGTATGAAGCCTTAAAAAATGCCGCCTTGATCTCCGATTTATCACCGGCGACGCTAACCAACATCAATCGCCTCTTGATGCTGCTGGCCGAACATAGCGGCTTGGCCAAAACCATGCGGCCGTCCAAAATATTTTTGCGCTTTGTGAATGCCGCTTTTGCCAAAAACCTGGACAATGACCGCGACGCGGAAAACAATAGTTATCTCAATCAGTTTTATAAAAAAATTATCAGTTTTGAAGAGCGCGCCGACGAGCCGACTTTGAAAAATTTGCGCGAGCTGCTGGACTTGGAAATGGAAGCGGGCGAAACCGGCGCCCTGAAGTTGGATTTCGGCGATGTGGACACGGTGAAAATTTTAACCGTACACAGCGCCAAGGGCCTCGAGTTTGATTATGTAATTGTGGCTAACTTGGTGGACAAAAGATTTCCCACGATCAATCGCTCGGACAAGATCGCTTTGCCGGAAGCGCTGGTCAAAGAACAATTAACCGGCGGCGATTTTCATTTGGAAGAAGAGCGGCGCTTGTTTTACGTGGCCATGACCCGAGCGCGCAAGACTTTGTATTTGACCAGTGCCCGCGATGTTGGCGGCGCGGCCGAAAAAAAGCCGTCCAAGTTTATCGCCGAGACCGGCATTATCGACAGCCAAAATATTAACGCCATTGCCGGTGATCAACTGCGTCAGGATTTGCTGACATTGGCAACAGAAGACGAAAATAAAATTTTAGCCCGTGTCTTGCCGACGGAATTTTCTTTTTCCCAGCTGGAGACTTATAATCTTTGTCCGCTCAAATATAAATTTTTATATTTATTAAAAATTCCCATGGCCGAGGCAGAAATCAGCATCTTCGGCCGGCTGCTGCATAATGTTTTGCGCCAATTTTTGTTGCCCTTGGTAAACCTTGCGCAAGGCAGTCTGTTCGGCGCGCCTGTTGCACCGAGTTTGGAGCCAAAACAGCTGACCAAAATTTTTCAGCAGCAATGGAATAATTTTGGTTATGACAATGTCCAGCGCGCTCAAGAGTTTTATCAGCGCGGCTTGCAGATCTGCCATCATTTTGCCCAAGATTTGTTGGCGCAAGACTTGCCGAAAATTATTTGCCTGGAAAAACCGTTCAAAATTACTTTGGGCGAATATGTAATTCGCGGCGTCATCGATCGCGTTGATCAATTGCCGGACGGGAGCTTGGAAATTTTGGATTATAAAACTAACGAAGGCAAAGACACTTTAACTTTTGACAATAAAAAACAATTGCTGCTCTACACTTTGGCTTTGCAGCAGCTTTGGCCGGAAACGGTTATTAATAAATTAACCTATTATCGCTTGCTGGACAATACGCGCGACAGCTTTGAACCAAAAGAAAAAGATTTGGTCAAGGTTAGTGAGCAGTTGCTGGCCACGATTGAACAAATCCGCAGTTTGGATTTCTCGCCCAATCCCGGACATGCTTGCGGCTTTTGTGCCGTGGGGAATATTTGCGAGTTTAAACAAAGATAAAAAGTTTGATATATACAGAAAAGGCACCATGTTGACAAGTTCTTGCCAACGAAAAAATGCTTAACATTAAATAAATTTGATATGTAGCTAATTATGATATATACTACATATGTAATTTTATGAATATAATCAACTGGCAACAATTCGGCTTGAAAAAAAATCCCTACAACATACAGCCATTGGTTGAAGGTGGCGACTTACCGATAGAAAAGGCATTTATCGGGCGGGAAAAAGAAATAAAATACTTGAATGATCTTTTTGCGAATGAAGATCGTTTATGCCTTACTTTATGTGGTAATGTTGGAGTAGGAAAAACCAGCCTAGCAAATTTTGTAAAGTTCATAAACAAATACAGTCAACAAAAACTGTTATTTTCGCCACGGCGTGAAATTGAAGCGAGCATTGAGCTTCTCAATAAGAAGAACTTCATCATCGAAATAATCGGCTCGACCATTAAGGAAATAAAACTTTTACAACGCGACTTGCTAAAAGATGATTTAATGAAAAAACTAATTCAAATCGTTGATATTAGCGACGCTATCTCATTTTCCGGATCATTATCTGGAGGTTTGGCGGGATACAGCGCCGGCATTGGAGCGAGCAAAGAAAAGATTTCAACTCAACCATTGCAATTATCGATGTCAATTCTTGAAGACTACTTTGTTAAGATGATTGAGCTTATTAAAACTCATGAGATTAATGGATTTAAGTATTCCGGACTAATTGTCCACGTAAATAATTTTGACGTTTTAATGGCTGAGCCGGAAAATAAAAAAAAGTTGATTCAATTTTTTAACGACATTCGTGACTTGCTGCAATTTAATGATGTTTATTATTTTTTTCTTGGGCCGACCGATTTGTTTAAAAACATAATTTCGGTTAATGCCCGAGTTAAAAGTGTTTTTGTTGGGCAGCCCATTCAGGTCGCGGCGCTAAGCAAAACGGAAATCATTGATGCCCTTAACGAACGAATGTCATTATTAAAATCAGACAATGTAAAAAATTATCTAAAGCCAATAGAAGACAATGTTGTGTTTCGGCTATATGATTTATACCAAGGCGATATAAGGTCCATTATGAAATCTATCAAAGACATCATCGGCCAATCTCCAGGCTCTTTATCACGGCCATTAAATACCAACGAAGCCATGGTTATGCTTGGCCAAGAAAGATGGGAGCAAATAGAGAACAACTTTAACCTAAAAGATGAACAAAAAAAAGTTTTAGCCTTGATAGCGAACAGCCAAAATTACGTATGTCAAAAAAACATTGCTGACAATTTAAAAAAAGACAGAGCAAATATATCCGGCTACTATTTTAAACCGTTAATTGATCTTAATATTATAGAAGTAAAAGATAAGAAAGGGAAAACACCCTATTGGGGGCTAACCAAAGAATTCGAACCGCTGAAATGGTATATCGACGCCAGAAAAGAGGTGCAGAGAGAAATTAAAAAATCTCTAAAACAACCAACTCTTTTTTCTTAAAAAAACGTCATAGCTTCTTGCCAGGGAAGGGCTACGACGCGACGAATTTTATTTTTTAGGCTTTAATGTGCCGAGCGTTACGTAATAAAAAATTTTTCTTAATATTTCAAAAAATGATAAGATTATTAAATTGCCTAGCAAGAAAAGCTTCAAAAAGCTCTTATAAGTAAAAGTTGGGATTATATCAAAAGACTTATCATTAAAATTCAAATAACTTAATTTTTCTCTACCAAATAAATTATTTGTTTCTTGTTTATATGCTTTCCAATCCTTATTTAAATTAACCAAATCGTCTTGACTTAGTTTTTTAGATTTATTATAAGTCACGCCATCGGTAAGCGATATTTCGTTAATCTTTTGATAATCGTAAATATCAGTAATTTGGTCATTATGATTGCCAATAGCATTGGATAACACCTGTTTAAAATTTCTTGTATGCTGTTGTCGTTATATCCTTCAAAAAACCCCTTATAATTAAATTGACCATTTACAAAGTCATCACCGCTCAAATTTAAATTTACACTTTTTGCGTTAAAAGAATTGTCGCCATAAGTGCATTGTATTTTTGTTTGATCTTCATTTATTTGTTCAATTCCTTCAGAGAAGGCAATAGAATTAAGCGCTACAAGCGCGATTAAAAATATAATGTGTAAGAATCATCAGCGTTGTTTACATTATTATGGCAAAAAAATTTGAGACTAACGAATGATAGGGGTGGATATTTCATCTTGTATAAGCACAAAAGTTCTTCTCGGGGCATTTAGAGGCCAATAAGCTAAAGTATAAACAACGCTCTTAAATCTTACATATAATGATAAAAACTACTTTTAAAAATCTATACCAAATTTTACTATTCAAATAACTAATTGCTTTATGTTCCATGTTATTAAAATTATTTGGCAGCGACTTTGACATTGTATACTAATTTAGCTAACGCCGGATATCCCTGTTTTTTTAAATAAGCTATCATTTGTTTTTCTGAACGTATACCAAGATCTACCCTGTAGATTTTATCCAGAATATCTATATTCTTATTGCCTCTTCTTTTGATAATCTTTTTTGTCATAATTATATTATACAACAAAAAAATAAAAAATCAACAATTTGACTTTTCTCCAAAAACCGGCTATTTTCTAACTCTCTGCCGTGGATTTGCTTAAAATCCATTTTTCCTCTATAATTTTATAAACAAACTAGCCAAAAAACGGCTAATCCTCCCCCGCCTCTTCGGCGGGTCGCCGATGAGGCGACTGCAAACTTTCGACTTTTAACTTTGAACTTTTAACTCTCTATGATTTATAACGGTTTGCCTCCCAGAGATTTTAATTCCCTGCCCTCGTTTGACCGGCAACCGCCGCAGGTTAATCATTTACTGCACCATCAGGCGCCAAAAAAATCCCATTGGCTGAAAAAAACTTTCAAAGCCTTGTTTTATTCCGCGGTCATCTGCGTCGGTTTTTTTGTCTTTTTTTACGTCAAAGCTAATATTTTGCCAAGCAAAACCGGCAAAAGCTCTTGGGTGAACTATATTCCGATTATCGGCCAAATTAAAAACCTGGCCGAATCCGCCGAGCGTCCGCTCAAAGGTGAAGATCGCGACCGCATCAACATTTTATTGTTGGGTATCGGCGGCGCCGATCATGACGGCGGCAACCTGACTGACACCATGATGGTGGTCAGCCTGCAACCGTCCACCAAAAAAGTGGCCATGGTCTCCATTCCGCGCGATTTGCTCGTGCCGGTGGAAGGCCACGGCTGGGCAAAAATAAATTCGGTTGACGCCTATGCCGAGCAAGCCGCGCCCGGTTCCGGCGGCCTGGCCACGGCTCAAGCGGTCAGCAACATCATCAGCCAGCCGATTGATTATTACGTGCGCATCGATTTTAGCGGCTTTGAAGATTTGGTTAACCAGCTGGGGCCGCTGACAATTTGCGTTGACCGCGCCTTTGACGACTACACTTATCCGATTGCCGGCCAAGAAAACAACCCGGTCTATCTTAATCGCTTCTTGCATTTACATTTTGACGCCGGCTGCCAGCAGATGGACGGCAAAACTGCTTTGCAATATTCTCGTTCGCGCCACTCGCTCGGATCCGAGGGCACGGATTTTGCCCGCGCCGCTCGCCAGCAAAAAGTCATGCAAGCCATCAAAGACAAAGTTTTCTCCGTCAACACTTTGATGTCGCCGCAATTGATTGCCAGCCTGATCGGCAATGTCAGCGCCCATGTCAACACCAATTTGCAAATCTGGGAGATGGTCAAAATCGCCAACAACTACAAAGACACCAAGAGCGAAGATATTATTCATAAAGTCCTGGACAACTCGCCGGCCGGTTTGCTGGTAGACGGCATGTCGCAAGACGGCGCTTATATCCTGACGCCAAAAAATGGCGACTTTACGCAAGTGCAATATCTGTTTGCCCAGATTTTTGCCGCTGACACGACCGCCACAGCCACTGTCGCCGATACCAGCGCCAATGCCAATGTCGAGATATTAAACGGCACTTGGGTCAACGGTTTGGCTTCGCGCTATTCCACCGATCTCGGCCAAGCCGGTTTTAAGATTGTCAACGTCGCCAACGCCGGCGCGCAAAATTATGAAAAGACTGTCATTTACGATTTGACCAATGGCCAAAAAACTAAAGCTTTGCAAAATCTGCAGCAAAAAATGAGCGCCAATGTCAGCACAACCGAACCGGATTGGTTAAAAGCCTTCTTATCTAAACCGATTGCCGGCCTGGCCAGTTCCAGTTTGCCGGATTTGGTCTTGGTTTTGGGACAGGATGCGGATAAGAGCGATTCAGGAGCGGCAAATACGCAATGAGTGGAATTTGGAATCTGGAATTTAGAATTTGGAATTGGTAGAGACGCAACATTTTGCGTCTCTGCTTTATTCATAAAAAATAAAAAGCCTTGGAAAAATCCGCAGGCTTTTTTAAATTCAAGCTTTACGATGACAACAACTCTCTAATGGAAATAATCAGATCTTCGGTCATGCGATCGACAAATCCCAGGTCGCGCGCCAGATCTTTTTCCGCCATGCTCAGATAAAACTCTTTTAATCTGGCGATTGGCGTCCTGTTGCCCATGTCAATTTGCCGTTGATAGCGCTCATAAGCTCGTTGGACATAATTTTGCTGGCGATCCTTTGCTTCGGCTGTCAATTGAGCACAAAAGCTTTTCTTGCCTTGAGCCAATTGCTGGCGATAACTTTGCATTTCTTGATCGCATTGCTGCTGCAAGTGATCATTCTTATCTTTGAGATAAGCGTCAATTTCGGTAATGGTCACGATAGAACTCCTTAAAAATAAAACAACAATTCATTTGATTAGATTATTATCATAAAAATATTTGTTTGTCAAGCTTCTTGCCGCCGTTGCTAAAATCCTGTTTTTGTGATATGATTTTATATATGATTTTATTCATAAACTAGCCAAAAAATCGAAGAGCATCGTAGTCCTCCGACTTAAAGTCGGAGAGACTACGACGCGGCAGTGATTTTTTATTCCAGATTCTAAATTCCAGATTCCAAATTCCATTCTTATGAATACCGTCCAACTCAAAAATACCCTGCCTACTGTCGCGATTTTCGGCCGCACCAATGTCGGCAAGTCTACCTTATTCAACCGTTTGTCCGACAGCCATCAGGCTTTGATTTCCGATATCGCCGGCACCACCCGCGACGCCAACTACGCCACCGTCTCCTGGACCGGCCGCCAATTTCAACTGATTGATACCGGCGGTTTGATGGACCTGAAGTTTTTAACCGACAAAAAAGCCCAAGCCGAAACGATTGACGAAGAAGTGCAAAAACAAGTCCGCCGTTTGATTCAAGCGGCCGACGTGGTTTTGTTTGTTGTTGATAATAAAGCCGGACTGTTGGCCGAAGATAAAAAAATCGCCTTGATTTTAAAACGTTTAATGCAAGACGATAATAAAATTATTTTGGTGGCCAACAAAGTCGACGAGCGCAAACAAGCCGCCGCAGCCGGCGATTTTTTCAAGCTTGGTTGGGGCGAGCCGCAGTTGATTAGCGCCAGCACCGGTTCGGGTACCGGCGATTTGCTGGATGTGATTTTAGAAAAATTGAAGGAGATTAAAAAAGAAGCGCCCGCGGAAGAAAATAAATTAGAGGACGATGAAAGAGATTCCCGCATACGCGGGAATGACAGCGCTACTTTTCGGGATGACAAATTTAATGCTTGGGAAGATAATAAAATCAGCGTTTGTCTTTTAGGCAAACCGAATGTCGGTAAATCCAGTTTATTAAATGCGATTTTGGGCTACAAGCGTGTCATTGTCAGCCCGCTGGAACATACCACTCGCGAGCCGCAAGACACGGATATAATTTATAACGAACGCGAAATAAAAATTATCGATACGGCCGGTATTTCCAAACACGGCCATGATCGCGAGACGCTGGAAAAAGCGGGCATCAGAAAAACTCTAACCGTCCTCGGGCAAGCCGACATTGTTTTGTTGGTACTGGATGTCAGCGAACCGATTACCCATCAAGATGCCAAACTGGTGGAGGAAATTTTTGAGCGCAAAAAAAGTTTGATTATCATCGGTAACAAATGGGATTTGGTGGAAGAACATGACAGTAAAAAATACGAACAAATGATTTATAGCGAATTGCCGTTTGCCCATTTTGTGCCGATCAAACTGATCAGTGCCAAAAATCGCGCCCGTGTCAACAACATCATGGATTTAATTTTGGAAATCGACGCCCAGCGCCGCTTATCCATCAGCGACAGCCAGCTGGATAAAATGCTAAAATCAGTGGTGCGCCGCGTCCGCCCGACCAAAGGCAAAGGCACGCGTTATCCGCATATTTATGAATTCAAACAATTGCGCACCAATCCCCCGCGCTTCATGGTCCGCCTGGGCGTCAATCAAAGTTTGGCCGAATCGTATTTAAAATTTTTGCAAAATCGTTTGCGCGAAAAATACGGCTTTGTCGGCACGCCGCTGCAAATTAGCGTTATCAAGACTGGATTGATTAAAGAGGATATCAAACCGGAAGACGAGTATGGCGGCAAGAAAACAAACAACCGGCCGATGCATACCGGTATCAAACGGAAAGATTAATTAGTTCATAAAGTTATAAAGTTCTTAAAGTTATAAAGTAAATTCACTTTACAACTTTCAACTTTAGAAACTTTATAACTTTAGAAACTCTATG
Source organism: Candidatus Falkowiibacteriota bacterium (assembly GCA_903897785.1). Taxonomy (GTDB): domain Bacteria; phylum Patescibacteriota; class Patescibacteriia; order Patescibacteriales; family Patescibacteriaceae; genus CAIUCZ01. The sequence goes on along the minus strand of CAIUCZ010000022.1, from coordinate 8,298 downwards.
AGTTCAAACACAAAAATTATCGTAGGTTTAGGCAACCCGGGCGAGGAATACGCCGCCACGCGCCATAACTCCGGCTTTATAGCCGTCGAAATTTTGGCGGCCAAGCTGGGTGCCGCTTTTGCTTTTAACAAAAAATTTAACGCCGACATCGCACAGTCGGGTGATTTAATTTTAGTCAAACCGCAAACTTTTATGAACAAATCGGGCCAAGCGGTCGCGGCCATCATGAATTATTATAAATTGCTGCCCAAAAAAACTTTGGGTTTATTTGCCAAAGCCGACGTTGATTTGTCTGACGGTTTAATCGTTATTCATGACGACAAAGATATTGAATTAGGTAAGTTCAAAATCGGTCGCAACCAAGGTGATGCCGGCCATCGCGGCGTGCAATCGATCATCCAAAATTTAAAAACCAAAAACTTTACGCGCGTGCGTTTGGGCGTCAAAACCGAGGCATTGCAAAAAATTCCGACCGATAAATTTGTGCTGGGGAAATTTAACGGCGAAGAAATGGTGGAAATAAAAACCATAATTGAGCAAGCGACCACAAATCTTGTCTAAATATTTAATAAATAAAAATGCCGTCCCGACGCAATGTCAGGACGACGTATTTTTTATTAACCTCAATTTATTTCAGAATAAAACCAGTCGCCCAGCCACCGTTATGGCTCCGATAATCATAGTCCGTCATCAAAGAAAGCTCGCATGACTCTATTAAATAAAAAGTGGCATTAGCTCGCCCGTATTCATCCGCCGACATGTCCGGAAACAAAGCCCCGGCGCACCCGATATGCAACGGCAAATCATTATCGAGCCATAAAGGATAATGAGATAACAAAATTATGGCAGCGGCATAAACATCCAGACCGAACTCGCTACTGTGCCCCATTTCTTCATATAAATCATCCAAACTGACATTAAAATAACCGCCAGTTAGGCAAGCCGGCACCAACATTAATTTATTTTGTTGGAGCTCCGGAATTTTTTTCCAAGCCGCGTCGGTGCGATTTGCAGCATGCAAAAACCACATTGTACTGCCATCATCCGGACTGCGGCCGGTTAAATTATCACGAATAATTATACCACGATTCGCCAAAATTTTATGGATTCTTTTGACTGCTTCACCATAAGTTGGCGCTAATAAATCCCAATGCGGGATCACGAAGTGATTGGTCGCTTTTTTCGGCAACGGTTTATCAAGAAAATCGTGATTAAAATCGCCCAATTCGCTAAAACTTTTTTTCAATACTGCCAGCTGCGCTTCCGGCAGCAAAGTAAACAGATTTTTTTCTGCTTTCATTTTCAAACCTCTTTTATTATCAAACAGCTATTAATTATTCAGACCTTAACACAAAAACAGAGGCTTTTCAAGTCCGTTGAATAGCCTCTGTTTTAATTTTGCGTGCTAAAATAAATTTAAATTTTTTGTTTGATTGACCGCTTTTCCAACAAATCCTCGGCCAACACGGACAGCGCCGTGGTTACGGGTATGGATAACAACGCTCCGACCACCCCGCCGATAGTAAAGCCGATCATCAAAACCGAAATGCTGATAATCGGATTAAGCCCCACCGCTTTTTTCATCACCAGCGGCACCAACAAAGCGGATTCTGCTTGTTGAATAATCAAAAACAACGCAACGGCCAACAAAGCCAGCGTCGGCGATTGGACAACCGTTAATAATATCGTCGGGATGGCGCCCAAAATCGGCCCGAGATAAGGAATCGCTTCGGTGATGCCGGCGATCAAGGCTAAGAGCAAAGCATATTTGACGCCCAGAATCGTCAGACCGATATAGACGGCGATAAAGATGATCAAACATAGAACCAATTGGCCGCGCAGCCACAAACCGATTTTATCTTCCATGCGCTCAATCAGTTCGATCACATATTTCTCTTTGTGCGCCGGCGAAAGCAAGCGCGCCAGTTTCTTGATCGCCTCCTCTTCTACGATCATGTAAAACGTAAAGACCATCACCAGCAAGATAGAAAAAATGCCGGAAAAAATATGATAAAGCGCCGTCAGCGCTTGGCCGGTCAAGCCGACAAAACCGTTGCTAACGCTGTCAATCGCTTGCGTAAAATTGGTCGCCAAACCGTGGCTGGTGGAATAATTTTGCGCCACCGCCACCAAAGCGCGCAGCTTGTCCGAATACAGCGGCAAATTATTGCCCAAATCGGCAAACTGTTCGGCCAAAGGCGGAATCAACAAATAAATCACCGCGCCGACCAGCAAAATCAAGACAACATAAATCAAACTCATGGATAGCCAGCGCGGCCAGCCGCGTTTTTTTAACGCCTTGGCCCAGGGGTTGATAGCACTGGCCAGCACCAAAGAAACAAACAGTAAGGCCAGCACGTCTTTGATAAGATACAAGAAATAAACCGCGGCCAGAATGGCCAGGAGCTTGATAATTGAGGAGGTGGCAAGCGTGAACTTGGTAGTTAAATTTGTTGCCATATTTTTTTTATTGTGTCATCCCGAGGAACGAGGGATCTCTTATTCCTCCTACTTGTTGATTAATAGATTCCTCACTACGTTCGGGATGACGATGCTGTATTATTTTGTGCTTAATTTATGCATTTGGTCCGCTCACTAATGCCAAAAATTCACGCTGTTCAATCGTTTCTTTCTCCAGCAATTCTTTGGTCACGCGTTCGATATCATCGCGATTAGTCTTGATAATCCCCTCGGCCAAAATCTGGCCTTGGGCAATAAAGCCGGCAATTTCTTCATCGATTTTTTGCGCCATCTGTTCGCTATAATCACGCTGTTCGTGAATTTCTCGGCCGAGGAAAATCATTTCTTCTTTGTCACCAAAAGTGCGCGGCCCCAGATGATCACTCATGCCATAATCGGTAATCAAATGGCGGGCCAGATTGGTCGCCCGGCGCAAATCGGAGGTGGCGCCGGTGGTGACCTCGCCGTAAATCGCCTTCTCGGTTAAATAACCGCCGAGCATGACGGCAATCTCTTCGATAAATTCTTGCTTGGTGTGCATGTGTCGATCTTCGGATGGCAACTTCAAGGTATAACCGCCGGCCGAACCGCGGGCAATGATAGATACTTTATGCACCGGATCGGGCAAAGGCAAAAAGTGCGCCACCACGGCATGGCCCGCTTCGTGATAAGCGGTGATTTCTTTTTCCTTCGGACTGATGACCCGCGATTTTCTTTCCGGACCCATCATCACCTTTTCAATCGAGTCTAAAATCGTCTCTTGACTGATGGTTTTTTTATTATGGCGCGCCGTCAGCAAAGCCGCTTCATTCAAAACATTGGCCAAATCGGCGCCGGAAAAACCGGGCGTCCGTTCGGCCACTTTGCGCAAATTGACATCTTTGGCCAGCGGTTTTTTCACGGCATGAATTTTTAAAATCGCTTCCCGATCTGCCAAGTCCGGCAAATCCAGCATCACTTGGCGATCAAACCGACCCGGCCGCAACAAAGCCGGATCCAACACATCGGGCCGGTTGGTGGCGGCAATCACAATCACGCCCAAGTTCGGTTCAAAGCCGTCCATTTCCACCAGAATCTGATTAAGCGTTTGCTCGCGTTCGTCATGCGAACCGCCCATGCCCGAACCGCGCTTGCGGCCGACGGCATCAATCTCATCGATAAAAACAATACACGGCACATTTTTTTTCGCTTTATGAAATAAATCACGCACGCGAGAAGCGCCGACGCCGACAAACATTTCCACAAATTCCGAACCGGACATGGAGAAAAACGGCACACCCGCCTCGCCGGCCACCGCTTTGGCGAGCAACGTTTTGCCCGTGCCAGGATTGCCCAAAAGCAAAACACCGCGCGGAATGCGCGCGCCGACTTCGGTAAACTTTTTGGCGTCTTTCAAAAAATCCACCACTTCTTCCAGTTCTTCTTTGGCTTCTTTGACGCCGGCCACATCGGCAAACACCACTTTGTTTTTATCATCTTTGGCATTTTCGCGCGCCGGTGATTGGCCAAAACTCATCGCTCGATTATTGGCGCCGGCCATACCGCGCATCATAAACCAAAAAAACAAACCGATCAGCAATGCCGGAATGGCAATCGGCAAAATCGTGGTCGTCCACAAGTCAGCTTGGCTTTGATCGGCCACTTTGATGCCGATGCCCAGCATTTTGTCGGGCGCAATGCTAAAATCTTTCAAAACATCGGTCAATGATTGATCGCCGTCGCGCTGGACGCTTTCGCTTTGCTTGTTTTTCAGGGCAACCACGAACTGATTATGTTGCACATCCACCGACGTCACTTCGCCGTTATTAATCTGTTTGACCAACTGATCCAAACCGACTGTGGTTGGAGTTTTCTGACTGCCGTAAGCGGACAGTAAATAACCAAAGAGCAAAAAGACACAGACGATAATTAGGATATTGCGGATAATTTTTTTCATATTTAAAGATAATCCAAATCTACAAATGAGCCATGCGAATCTACAAATAATTAATTTGGATAGTTCGTAGATTTGGATGTTAATTCGTAAATTCGAATTACACTAAAATAACTTTTTCATCTTATGCATTTTGTAAGCAACAAAGAAACTGCCGTAAGCCGCAGTGATCAAAGCAATCGCCACCAGCAAGCGAAACAAGGCGTCAAAACAAGCGATTAAAATCGCCAAGACGACCAGCAAAACGCCGACCACGATAAACGTCGCCAGCAAATCATTAATTTTGTGTTTAATGATTTTTAAAGGATTAATCATAAAATAAATTTAGCTTTATTAATGAGTTTAGTATACAAAAAATTTAAGGAAAAATCAAATAGCAGAGGCTGGAATCCGGAAGCTGGAGTCTGGAATTGTCATAAAAAATGCCCCCGACAGAATTGTCGGGAGCATTCATAACAGCTAAAAATCAAACTCCAACTTCTAACTTCCAGCTTCCAGCCTCTCTTCAACAGTTTCTTCATTTTCTTCTTTCACTTTTTTGGCTTTCTTTTTCGGTTTTTCTTCATCTTCGACAACCCCTTCGACAAGCTCAGGGCTTTCAGCCGCAGTTTTTGCTTCGGCTTCCTCGTGCGGCACTTCCAAGCCTAAGCGATGATCGCCGGCTTCAATCGAGACAATGCGAAAATCAATCACCTCGCCGATTTTGAAAGCAGTTGATAACCGTTGTCCGGCCGATAAACCACATTGACTGATATGCGCCAAACCATGAATATCTTTGTCTAATTCGACAAACAAACCGTACGGATTAATTTTCAGAATCGTGCCTTTGACAATCTGGCTGACCTGATACTTGGCGGCAATTTCTTTCCACGGATCGGTCAACAACCGTTTGGCGGACAAGAAAATCTTGGAGCCGTCGATGGAAATAATTTCCGCTTTGATTTTATCGCCGACTTTATAGAGTTCAAACGGATCTTCAATTCTCTGCCAGGCCAGTTCGCTGATGTGAATCAAACCTTCCAGGTTGTCGCCAAAATTTACGAAGACGCCAAAGTTGGTGATAGCCGTAATCGTGCCTTCGACCGCGTTGCCGATTTGATATTGCGACATCAAATCTTTTTTGGCTTCCTGCCACGCATCTTTTTCGCTGACCACCAATTTTTGTTCTTTGCGATCCAGAGAAATGACTTTAACCTCCAAATCCAGACCGACCAAAGATTTTAATTTTTCCAAAATTTTGGATTTATCGCCGCCGGAAATGCGCGGATAATTTTCCGGAGATAATTGTGACACCGGCAAAAAGCCCGGCACCTGCAAATAAATCACCAGCAAACCGCCGCGATTGGCATCAACCACTTTCACTTTGACCGTGGTCTTGTTGTTCATCGTATCTTCCAAAGACTGCCAAGTTTTTTCCTGGCCGGCCTGGCGGAAAGACAATTCCAATTCGCCGTTTTCATTTTCCGCGTCCACCACCGTGGCTTCAATCTCGTCGCCCGGTTTTAATTTGGCGTATTCATCGGCCTCGGAATAAAGCTCGCGGCCGCGCACCACGCCGGTCAAAATACCGTTGATGTCCAATTTTACTTCGGTTTTGGAAGCGGCCAGCACTTTGCATAAAACCACGTCCCCGACCTGCGGCATCGTCAAATCGCTGGCGGCCAATAATTTATCAAACTCGGTTTGATTCTCGTTTTCCACGATTTTTTTCTTCATAGAATTAAAAAAAGACTGTCTTAACCCGTTATAGTCTTACCAGGGTTCCCCAACCGCCTGATATTGGGGATTTCTAGAGGCGGTAATCTTTTTAAAAACTGTCTTGACTATAGCGAAACTCGTCAAAAATGTCAAGATTGGCTTAATTATCCATCTTACGCCGATACTCCGCCAGTTCTCGGGCCGCCAGCTCGCTCATTTCTTGTTTAAACCTGGCTACGCTGAATTTTTCTGCCGAGAGTCTAATCGCGGCGCCATCAAAATTCATGGTTTGAAATTTTTGCAAAGCCGCCATCAAGCCCTCGACACTTTGTTCGTCAAGCCACAAACCGGTTTGCCCGTCAATAACTGTTTCACGCGCTCCGCCTTTAGCCAGAGCGATCACCGGCCGGCCGGAAGCCATCGCCTCCACCGCCGTGATGCCAAAATCCTCTTCTTGCGGATAAATAAAAGCTTGGCAGCGGCGATATAATTCCGCTTTTTTTATGTCATCGACTCGTCCGACAAATTCAATGTTTTGATACTCTGCGGCAATTTTTTTCAAGCGCGGCACATCCACGCCGTCGCCAAAAATTTTTAATTTTAAATTTAACCTGCCGCAAGCCTCGATCGCCAAATCGACTTTTTTATACGTTGCCAGCCGCCCGCCGATTAAAAAATAATCGCCAAGCTCATCAGACGGGCTGAATTTTTCAATTTCCACCGGCGGATAAATCACCACGCTGTCGCGGCGATAATATTTGGCAATCCGCGCCTGCACCGCCTGCGAATTGGCCACAAACACATCCACCCGATCGGCGGCAACTCTGTCCCACAAACGCAGGCCGTTGAACATTAAGGCCGGAATCTTTTTTAAATATTTATTATAAGGCAATTCCTTGAGATAGCGATTGGTATAATCCCACAGATAGCGCGTCGGCGTATGGCAATAACAAATATGCAAAGTATGCGTATCGGTAATGACGCCTTTGGCAAAAGCGCTGGCGTCGGAAATGACCAAATCAAAATCCGTCAAATCAAAAAACTCGACCGCCATCGGCATAATCGGCATATACCATTGATAATGCTTAATGCCGAACGGCAAACGCTGGATAATCGAAGTCAAAATCGAGCGATTTTTAAAATATTTATCGGCATTTTTCTTTTCATAAAGCAAAGTATAAATCGGCGCCAGCGGATACATATCCGACAGCGCCTTTAAAACTTTTTCCGCTCCGCCGTCTTGAGCGAGATGGTCGTGAATCAATGCTACTTTCATGCTTTTTTTGAAATTTAAACTTTAACTTTAATTCGAGTGCAATGTTGAAATAGTTATAAAGTTTATGAACTATAGCTATTCCGCTTGCCTAGATTTAAAAACAGCCAAAGGAGTCTTAAAAAGAATAATCAGATCCTGGAGTAATGACCAGTTCTCGATATAATATAAATCCAACTTGGCCTCTTCGTCAAAGTTTAAGTCCGATCGGCCGGAGACTTGAGCCAAACCGGTCATGCCCGGTTTGACGGTCAAGACCTTTTTATGCCAGCGCTGATATTTTTCCACTTCGCGCGGCTGATGCGGCCGCGGTCCAACCAAACTCATGTTCCCCAAAAAAACATTAAAAAACTGCGGCAGTTCGTCAATGCTCCAGCGGCGGATAAACCGGCCGGCGCGTGTCACTCGCGGATCGGCGCCAATTTTATACACCGGACCGGACTTGGTATTTTGCGTGGCAATTAATTTTTGTTCAAAATCCAAAGCTTCTTTATTATTGTCATAATCATCGCCGACACAATGTTCGATCGACATCGAACGAAATTTAAACAACTTAAACGTCCCGCGCTTGATCGCGCGTTCGTTTTTATAAATAATCGGCCCGCGCGAATCCAATTTGATAATGATGGCGGTAATCAATAAAATCGGACTGGTGATAATAATTAAAATCACCGCGCCGATAATATCAATTGTTCTTTTGATGATCCGGCCCCAGCCGTCCAGCGGCGTTTTTTTGACTTCAACAATCGGCACGCCGGCCACTTCTTGCACTTCGACGCGCAAGACTTTGGCATTCAATAAGTCGGCGGCGTATTTAAAAATCAAATGATGTTCGTCGGAAAAATCATACAAGCGCAAAATATCGGCTTTGCTCAAGTTCGGATCGGCCTGAATTAATTCATCAACCTCGCGCGCTTTGATTAATTCAGCCAAG
>CAIUCZ010000021.1 GCA_903897785.1 Candidatus Falkowiibacteriota bacterium | reverse complement strand
TCCGATGATATTTAAAATAAATTAAGGTCGCTTGGCTCAGTTGGTTAGAGCGCGCCGTTCACATCGGCGAGGTCATAGGTTCGAATCCTATAGCGACCACATGGAAGATGAACCAGTCGCCGGAAATTTATTGCCGATTAAAAGATTCCAGCGACGCCTGGAAGATTTTGTGTGTGCTCATTGCGGTAACGAAGTTAAAGGCCACGGCTACACTAACCATTGCCCCCGGTGTTTATACAGCTTGCATGTCGATCATAATCCCGGCGATCGGGCAAACAATTGCGGCGGCTTGATGCGGCCGATCGGTTTGGAATTAAAGCGTGATGATTATATTATTGTCAGCCGTTGTGAAAAATGCGGGGCGATCAAAAGAAATAAGGCGGCGGTTGATGATAATCGCGAAGATTTGATCAGATTGTCAAAGTTGCCGGTAAAATAGGTTGTAATTTAATACGAATGTCACGAATTACATCCGAATTTATGAATTGGTTACGAATTGAAATGCCTAAGATGGGTTTTGACTTTTAACTTTCAACTTTTAACTTTCAACTTTTTTAGCGGATGTGGTGAAACTGGTATACACGCCAGCCTTAGGAGCTGGTGCCGCAAGGCATGAGAGTTCAAGTCTCTCCATCCGCACCAATATTTTTTAAATTCACATCATCCCCAAAAAATCCTTAGCTAACGCTAGGGCTTTTATTTTGCTGGCTATAATTTTTGTTTTCTGCTTAACTAAATTTATAAACAAGAAGCTGACAGCTTAAATTCATCCCCATGAAAAAAATGCTTGTCGTGCTTATAGCGGTTTGGTTTTGTTTATTGATGGACCAAACCGCTTGGGCCAAAAGTGCTATCAAAAAAGTTAAAGGCGAAAAAATCAAGACTGTTGATTGTTCGTGCGAAAAAACTTTTGCTAAAAGCTACCCCGTTGTTTGGAGCGGAAAAGTAATCGGCGTCTTTGCGGGCGGCGAGGATTTTGGCGTGGCGCGATTTAATGTGACTGATAAATACTCTAAATTTTATGTTGACGGCGATGGTAAATTTAAAGTCGCGCCAAATCAAGGGGTAAAAGTTACCGGCAAGATGATCGGCATGACTTGCGCGTATGCCAACAGCGTATTTGGACAGTGCGTGGCAGAAGTGACGGTGGATAAAATAGAAAAAGTCGTTAGTCGTTAGTCATAAGTCGTTAGTCAGTTGATTATTATTGACTAGAGACTAACGACTTTCAACTAACGACTATTTTGTTTGTCTTCAATTCTAAAAAGTGGTATAATGTTTGAAGCTTAGTTTTACACTAACGTTCTAACTTATGCCAGTGAAAAAACTTACGAAATCATCAGCCGAAGCGGCCAAAAAGAAGGCGGCTAAGGTTGAGACTCCGGTCGTGCGCCACACAACAAAGGTGGCCATTCATCGCGGTGCCGACGGCCATGCGATTAATCGCGCTTCTTTGATCGATTTAAAAAGCAACTTGAAAGATCTTTTTGCCGACAACCAGCACACCAAAAAAGGCAAGGCGGAAGAAAAAGTTTTGGAAGATATTTTTGAAGACTACGATTTGCCGGGGATTAAAGCGGCGCCGGATGAGAGGCATTTTCCCAAGAAAAAAGAAAATTTTGAAACTTTAGATTTACCCAAAGAAGAAATCAAAAAAGAAGCCAGACAAAAAAAAGCCTTGTTTGCCGCCGGTCGGGCGTATCGCCGCGTCATTTGGATTTTTGTGGTCATCACCGGGCTGGTTGTTTTGGCGGCCGGATATTTGATGCTGGCCAGCGCCGACATTGTCATCAAAACCAGAGCCTTGTCGGTCAGCACCGACGTCAAACTTAATGTTACCAACTTGACCGGCAAAAATGTGGTGGCCAGCAGTACGCCGGGCATAGTCAAAGCCATCAGCTATGCTTTTACCAAAGCCTATCCGGTGACCGGCAGCGAAACGATTGGCCAAAGCGTCATCGGCAAGGTGATTATTTATAATAATTACGGCAAGAACCAGCCGTTGATTTCCAACACACGCTTGCTTTCGCCCGATGGCAAGCTGTATCGTTTGTCGCAAACGGTCATGGTGCCGGCCGGCGGTAGTGTGGCCACGGACATTTACGCCGATCAAGCCACGCCGGATATGGAAATCGGGGCAACGCATTTTACCATTCCCGGGCTATGGGCCGGTCTGCAGGATAAAATTTTTGCCGAAAGCAAAGACGGCGATATCAAATTTATCAAAAACGTCAAACAGATTATCGTTCAAGCCGATTTGGATAATGCCCTGGCCGCGGCCAAAATCGACCTGAATCAACAGTTGCAGGCCAAGATTAATCAAAATTACAGCGGTTTTAAGCAAAAACTTTACAAATTAGACCAACCTGATATAGTTTTTACCATCTACGGCAAAGTTGACCAGGCCACCAATCACGTGACGGTTAGCGTCAATGCCAAAGCGACCGTGGTAGCGTTTAACGATGATAAAATTCAACCGCAACTGCAATTGGCTTTGGCTAAAGCGATGAGCGAGGGTTATCGTTTGCAAGGCTTTACCGGCAGTCCGACCTATACGCTGGCCGCGGCTGACGCGATCACCGGTCTGGCGCAAATCAATGCCAGCGTCTCCGGCCAAGCGACTGTCGGTACGGATTTGCCTTTGGTCGACAAAAGTCAGTTGGTTAATTTGAGCGAGGATCAAGCGAATAATTATTTAAATCAAAACACGGCCATTGCCGAAGTTAAAATAAATTTTTGGCCCAGTTTTATCCGGCGCACCCCGTTGTTGGTTGATCGGATTAAGGTGGAAGTTGGGCAGTAAATCGTATGGATAGAACAGAACAATTGGAAATCAAACGCCACTCGCTGGCGCACTTGCTGGCCGCCGCGGTCAGCCAACTTTATCCCGACGCGCAGTTTGCCATTGGTCCGGCCGTGGACAATGGTTTTTATTATGATATCGATTTTGCCGATAAAAAAATCAGCGAAACGGATTTGGCTGCGCTGGAAGAAAAAATGAACGAGTTGATTGCGCAAGATGTTACTTTTGTCCGGTCAGAAAAAAATATCGATGAGGCGCTAACTTGGGCCGCGGACAAACCATACAAACAAGAGATTTTACAGGACCTAAAAGCGCAAGGTGAGACAACGGTCAGTTTCTATCAATGCGGTGATTTCGTTGATCTATGCACCGGACCGCACATCAAAAGCGGTAAGGAAATAAAATTGGGCAGTTTTAAACTACAACGTTTGGCCGGTGCTTATTGGCGGGCTGATGAGAAAAATAAAATGTTAACCCGCGTTTATGGCTTGGCGTTTGAAGACAGAAAAGCCTTGGCCGGTTATTTAGTAATGCTTGCCGAAGCGGAAAAACGCGATCATAAAAAATTAGGCAAGGAATTGGATTTGTTTGCTTTTTCGGACTTGGTCGGTTCCGGCTTGCCGCTCTGGACGCCCAAAGGCACGCTGATGCGCAACTTGCTCGACGATTTTGTTTGGGAACTGCGCCGCGCACGCGGTTATGAAAAGGTGGAAATTCCGCACATCACCAAAAAAGAATTATACGAAACCAGCGGCCATTGGGATAAGTTTAAAGAAGAATTATTTCGCATTACGACGCGTGAGGGCCATGAGTTTGCCATGAAGCCGATGAATTGTCCGCATCATACGCAGATTTATGCTCGCCGCCAATGGAGCTATCGCGATTTGCCGCAGCGTTATGCCAATACGACGGCTTGCTATCGTGATGAACAGTCGGGCGAGCTGTCCGGGTTATCGCGCGTGCGCGCTTTTGCGCAAGACGACGGCCATGTCTTTTGTCGCATGAACCAGGCTAAAGAAGAATTTTTGAGAATCTGGGAGATCATCCATGAATTTTATCCGACCTTTGGTTTTTCTTTGCGCGTTCGTTTGTCCACCCATGACCAGAAGCATCCGGAAAAATATTTGGGTGGCGCAGAGAATTGGGATAAAGCCGAAACAATGTTGAAAGAAATCTTGGCCACAAAACAGGCGGATTGGTTTGATGGTGTCGGCGAGGCCGCTTTCTATGGCCCAAAATTAGATTTCATGGTCAAAGACGCGATTGGCCGTGAATGGCAAGTGGCGACGATTCAGCTGGATATGAATATGCCGGAACGCTTTGATTTGTTTTGCATTAATGAAACAGGGGAGAAAGAACGCATCGTCATGATTCATGCGGCCATCATGGGTTCGATTGAAAGATTTATGTCGATCTTAATTGAACACACGGCCGGCAATTTTCCGGTCTGGCTGGCTCCGGTGCAAGTAAAATTAATCGCCGTGGGCAAAGATCACATCGAATATTGTCACAAGCTGGCCGGAGAATTAAATCTTGCCGGCATTAGAACGGAAATTGATGAAGCCGATGAAACGGTCGGCAACAAGATTCGCCAAGCGGCGGTGGAAAAAGTACCGTACATGCTGGTCATCGGCGACAAAGAAGTCAATTCGGAAAATCTGATGGTGCGCGATCGCGGCAGCCGCGAGACCAGGGAAATCGGGCGAGAAGAATTTATCGCAGAAGTAATTAGAAAAAGTAAGACACGGGAATAAATAAAATTAAAAGTTGAAAGTCGTTAGTCGTCAGTCAAAAAACAGAGACAAGTTTTATGTCTCTGTTTTTCTTGTGTTGTCATCCCGGCGGATGCCGGGATCCATTAAGTTAATTTGTCATGTATCTAGTAATGAAGTTTTTCCAAATTTCTCGGTCGCATTTGGCTGTGTAGTCGCTATAATTTACGTCCATTCTGTAGTTGCAAAAGAATGTGTCGATGCCCCAACCTGAACCGATAACTTGGTCCAGAAATGAGTATTGAAATTTTTGAATCCTGCGCAAGGATTCAGAGGTTGTTTGATTGGCTGAATTTTTTTCAACTATATCAATAAAACAGTAATGGTATTTTTCGTTTAAGGTGTAGTGCGATTTAAATTCATAAGTCATGCCGGAGTCGGTGTGATGCTTCTTCCATGTGTCAGCATATTCATTGGCGTCGGCGGTACATTTGTCGATATTGGCTTGTTGTTCGGCTTTTGCTTTTTCTCCAGCTTGTTTTTTTAATTCTGCGTCTTTGTTAAGGCTGCAGCCGGTCAAGAATAATGAAAAAAATAAAAACACAATTAAAATTTTTTTCATAGATTGATAATTAATTAATAATTGATCCGCCAGCTGGCGGATT
>CAIUCZ010000020.1 GCA_903897785.1 Candidatus Falkowiibacteriota bacterium | reverse complement strand
CAGCATGAAGGAGATCCTCGGGGCGTTCGACCGCAAGATCGACTTCCAGGTCCACTTCATCGCCGACGAGACCACCCCCGAACGACCGAATCTCCAGCAAAAACTACTTCTCAAACCAACGTTCGGTCGGGCGGGTAACCAACTGAGCCAAGCGACCCCATAAGTTAAAAGTTATAAAGTTCATAAAGTTATAAAGCATGGGACTTTATGAACTTTATAACTTTATAAACTATTTCCCTCTATCCATCGCTAAATTCGCCAATCTGTCCGCAGCCTTATTCTTGTCTCGCAAAATGTGGTGAAACTTGGCTTGCTTGAACTTTAACCGCAAATTATGGATTTTGATAAACAACGGCGCCAAATCCTTGTTTTTCACTTTGTATTCGCCGTTTAATTGTTTGACCACCAACTCGCTATCCAAATAGCAATCAACCTGTTGCGCACCCAAATCGACCGCCTTGGTTAGCGCGGCCAAAATCGCCCGATATTCGGCTTGGTTATTGGTCGTATGACCCAGAAATTCGGAAATTTCCGCCACCATTTTGCCATCAGGAGTCTCCAGAATGGCACCAATACCGGCCGGTCCGGGATTGCCCCGCGCTCCGCCGTCGCTATGAATAATCAAATGGTCATGCATATCTTACTGATTTATCGGTTTTAAGTCAACAGCCCGCGCTTGGAGCTCTTGCCGGCCGTTAAATTGATTAATTTCCGGTGTATAAACCAGATCTATCTTATCATTTATTGCTAAATTTTGCCACTCTTTGGCTCGAGAAAAGCCCAGCACCCAGATATTGGCTAAGCGCAACTTGATATGCTGTTTGTCGCTGCCCATGGTGACAATTTCCTGAATCGTCTGGTTGTAGGCGACAAATTTCGGTTGCGGATTATCCTGCCCAAACGGCGCAAACTTATTTAACCAATTCAAGACGGAAAAATCAAGTTGTTCCAGCGGTAGCTCGGCATCAATCGCCAGCACGCTAACCAGCTCTTCATCGGTCAACTGCGCGTTGGCAATCTCTTTCATTTTTTTGATAAACCCGGGCAAAGCTTCCTGATTTTTCACCGTAAAGCCGCAAGCCATTTTGTGTCCGCCATATCTTTCCAGATAATCTTTGCATTGTTCCAGAGCGGCCGTGATATCAAAATCATCCATACTGCGGCCCGAACCTTTGATTTTGCCGTCGGACATTGTGATGACCACTGCCGGTCGATGATATTTTTCCACCACTCGCCCGGCCACCAAGCCGATCACCCCTTCGCTCCAACTTTTTTCCTGCCCGCGCAGCGCCGGCGCCGTGGCGGCTAAAAATTTATCGCCCAGCTGGCTTTCGTTAATCATTTTTTCGCACGCCAGACTGATTTCTTCGGTGATAACTTGGCGCTGCAAATTTTGTTCGTTCAAATCCGCGGCCATAATTCTGGCTTGCGCCGCGTCTTGGGTTAATAGTAATTCATAAGCGGCCGTGGCATGTTTTAAGCGGCCGGCGGCGTTTAAACGCGGAGCAATTTGCCAACCGATTTGCCATTCGTTAATCGGCGCGGCCAGTTTGGCCACCCGCAAAAGTTCGGCCAGGCCCAAACGCGGTTTGGCATTAATCATTTCCAAACCTCGCTTCACCAGCCAACGATTTTCCCCCATCAAGCTGACGCAATCGGCGACCGTGCCGATAGCCACTAAATCCCAAATGCGATTTTTTAATTTTTGTTTCAGCTCATCAGCCAACTGCGCCCGATCAATCAACGCTTCGGCCAGTTTATAAGCCACACCGACGCCGCATAAAAATTTAAAAGGATAAGTTTCATCCGGCAAAATCGGATCAATGACAATGCAGTCCGGTCGATCGGCAATTTCCTTGGTGCCTTGATGATGATCTGTCACGATCGCCTCCAAACCCAATTCGCGGGCATAAGCAATTTCCTTTTTGGCGCGAATACCGTTGTCCACCGTCACCAAAATTTTGGCACCGGCCGCGGCCACTTCATCAATAATATTTTTCGACAAGCCATAGCCCTGGCCAAAGCGGCTGGGAATAAACACTTCCACTTCGGCTTTAAGCACGCGCAGCGTCTCCACCAGCAAAGCCGAAGCGGTCACGCCGTCGGCATCATAATCGCCGCAAACCACAATCTTGTGGCCCGCTTTGATATGACTGATCAGCAAATCCGTCGCCTCGGTCATTTGTTTAAAATCAGTGGGCGCAAATTCGTTTTGACTGCTTGGCTCTAAAAATTGTTGGGCCAGCTCGGGCGTATTGATGCCGCGATTTTTCAGCAATTGCAAAATTAAAGGCGGGTAGTCCACGCCTTTAAAAAATTCCCCTTCAATCTTTGGTTTTATTTCCCACTTCATAAATTAATAGTAAGTAGTTGGCAGTTCGTAGTTCGTAGAAAATCCAACACTACCAACTACAAACTACGAACTATCCTGCTATCTGATGAAGGTCCACGCCACCATCATAAGCGCGACAAAGGCGGAGAGAATAATCCAAAAAACTTTAACGACTTTGCGCCGATTGATTTTAAATTTCATATTTATTTTTTTAGCAATTTGATAAATGTATCCGCCGGAATTTCCACGCTGCCGCGGCCGGCCGCCATCATTTTCTTTTTGCCTTTTTTCTGTTTTTCCAACAGCTTGCGCTTGCGCGTCACATCGCCGCCATAAAGCTTGGCGGTCACATCTTTGCGCATAGCGGCAATTCGTTCACCGGCCACAATCGTGCCACCAACCGTCGCTTGCAACTTTACCACAAACAACTGTTTCGGCAAAGTGTCTTTGAGCAAGCTGACAATTTCTTTGCCCCGGCGATGCGCTTCATCGCGATAAACAATCACCGTTAGCGCCTCGACAATTTCTTCGGCCACCTGAATATCCATTTTTACCACATCGGCCAGACGATAATCAAAAAACTCATAATTAATGGAAGCATAACCGCTGCTGGCGCTTTTTACTTTGTCATAAAAATCCGTCAAAATCATGGCCATCGGCGCGTGATAATGCAAAACGGCGCGCGTCTCGTCCAGATACTCGGTGTTTTTATAAATCCCCCGTTTTTCTTGCACCAGACTCATGATATTGCCCAAATATTCCTTGGGCGTGACGACATCCAAAGTGACCCACGGCTCTTCGATGTGATCAATCACATTCTGGTCGGGCAATCTTTGCGGACTGCGTACAATCATCGGTTCCAGGCTGCTACGCGCATAAACACGATAAGCCACGCTCGGCACAGTGACAATCAATTCCAAATTATATTCCCGGCGCAAGCGTTCTTGCACAATTTCCAAGTGCAACAAGCCCAAAAAGCCGCAACGAAAACCAAAGCCGAGAGCTTGCGATTGTTCCGGTTCATAAGACAGCGAAGCGTCGTTCAATTTTAATTTTTCCATGGCCTCGCGCAAACGGGCAAAATCATCGCCCTCGCGCGGAAAGATACCGGCAAACACCATTGGTTTGACTTCGTTGTAACCGTGCAGAGGCACAACCGCGTGGTCAGCTTTGTTTAAAGTAATCGTATCGCCGACGCGCGATTCAGCCACCTCTTTAAAGCCGGTGACAATATAACCGATTTGCCCAGACTCCAGGGCGCCCGTTGAAAAATAATCCGGCTTAAAAATGCCGATATCCAAAACTTCACTGGTAGCGCCGGTGGCGATCAGTCTAATCTTGTCGCCCTTTTTCACCTGCCCGTCAACCACGCGCACATAAGCCACGACGCCTTTGTATTCATCAAAATTAGAATCAAAAATCAAAGCGCGCAAAATTTTATCCGGTGCGCCCTGCGGCGGTGGCACGCGTTTGACCACAGCGTCTAAAATCTCTTGCACTCCGGCCCCGGTTTTGCCCGAAGCCAAAATGATTTCTGATTCAGCGCAACCCAATAATTTTATAATTTCGGCTTTGGTCTTTGGCACATCGGCCGCCGGCAAATCAATTTTGTTGACTACGGGAATAATCGTTAAATCTTGTTCCATGGCCAAATAAAGATTAGCCAGCGTCTGTGCTTGAATGCCCTGGGTGCAATCGACCAACAAGACGGCACCCTCCACGGCCGCCAAAGACCGCGACACTTCATAAGTAAAATCCACGTGCCCGGGCGTATCAATCAAATTTAAGGTCCATTCTTGCCCGTCCAAACGGTGGTCCATCGTGACCGGCGTCAGCTTGATGGTGATGCCACGCTCGCGCTCCAGGTCCATGCGATCCAGGACTTGGTCTTTCATTTTGCGCTTATCAATCGTGCCGGTCAGTTCCAGCATGCGGTCAGCCAGGGTTGACTTACCGTGATCGATGTGGGCGATAATGCAGAAGTTTCTAATCTGTTTCATAGACGTCATTCCCGAGCAGGCGGGAATCTAATTTACCAGATTAGCTTATAGTTTTTGCTGATTTTAGTCAAACTAAAGAAAAATATGGACCTGTCAGCTGCCTGCGCCTATTTTTTATTTTTATTTTTCAACAAATTTCGACTAAGAATAATTATGAGACAAAATGCAAGATAAACAAGATAAATTATTATTGTTAAAAAAAACAAATTCGCTGCCGCAGAGAACCATGGATTATGCATACAACCAATACAACTTGGTCGTGGTAATTTGCCCATAATAAACGTCATTACAAGTTCAAATAAAATTACTAGCAAAAATATTGCATTAGTCATCAAAGTCTTTGTTTTTTTCATAAATTTTATTTTTATGTTTTATCTT
>CAIUCZ010000019.1 GCA_903897785.1 Candidatus Falkowiibacteriota bacterium | reverse complement strand
GAACCCTCGAAGGACTTTCGCCCTTACCAGTTTTCGAGACTAGCGCACTAAACCAACTATGCGACCTCTCCAATGTTCGATTTCAGATATCGGACATCTGAAATCGAGTTATTAATGTTTTTATTTTATCACTAATATCGTCAAAAAGATAACCAGCAAGACAATTAACCAGCTAATTGTTGTTAAAAACAATTTAACCGCTTCTTTTCTTGATCCGTCTATATACATCATTAACGGTTTACCTAAAACCAAAGAGCCGGTGATGGCTGCCGAGACGACGAACAGCAACAAAAAGGGGATAAACGCCATAACGCCGGGCATCTTGCCAAAAATATTATTGGCGTTAGACATTAGCAAGGCGACCAAGGCGATGTAGGCGGCAGTGCCAAGAGCGCAATAGAGACCAGAAGTAATGATTTTTTTGGACATAAACTTAAAAGTTAAAAGTTTATAAAGTTCATAAAGTTATAAAGTGCGGAACTTTATAACTTTATGAACTAATATTTTTTATTTCAGTTATTGTTAAATTTTGATATTGTCCCAGTTTTAAATCACCCAACTCCAGATTGGCAATTTTAGTTCGTTGCAAATCAATCACCTTAAAACCAAGAGCAGAAAACATTCGTCTGATTTGGCGTTTTTTACCTTGAGTCAGAACTAAGGCAAAACGATTGGCGCCCAGATATTTTGCGCTTTGGGCGCGGGCAATGCCGTCGTCTTCTTTGATGTCAATGCCGGATAACAGGCGTTTGATAATTGCTTCTACATTAGCAGAAGGCTGGGTGTTTTTGCAAGTTTGAGACGTGCGGCGTAGAGACGCATAGCTATGCGTCTCTACAATAGAACCGTTTGTCAGCTGCACTAAATAAGTCTTGGGTTGTTCAAACTTGGGGTGGGTTAATCTCTGCGCCAGCTCGCCGTCGTTGGTTAGTAAAACCAAGCCATGGCTGTCTTTGTCCAAGCGGCCGACGATAAATAAGCGCTCTTTGGTTTTAATTAAGTCAAATACATTTTTTTCGCCGGGGAAGCTACGATTAGTACAGGTATAATCTTTTGGTTTGTTTAGTTTTAGATAAATTTTTTCCGGCGCGGCCGTGATTATTTTGTTATTAATTTTAACGATATCTTTTTCGGTGACAGCTTGGCCCAGCTCGGCGACTTTGTTGTTAACCAAAACTTTGCCGTTGGCGATTAAAGCTTGGGCTTGGCGGCGAGAACAAAGGCCGGAGGCGGCGATATATTTTTGGAGAATTGTCGGCATAGTAAAAAGTTTTTTTATTTGTCACCCCGGCGTATGCCGGGGTCCAGATTGATTGTGCTAAACTGGATACCCGCCCGAACGGAACGGGCAGGCCGGCATACGCCGGTATGACCACTACTATTTTTTAGGCTAAACCAGCTAATGCGATAACAACCCAGAAAATAATGGCCAAATCATTCTTAAAATATGGTGTGTCAACCAAACCGTGAACTAAGATTGTAGTTATCGCCGCCATCAAGCTGATTGATAAAAAGTGGTCGAGCTTTTTGTCTTGTTTGAGCTGAAGGAAAAATTGGACAATAACCAGCAAGAAAATTAATAAGCCATAAAGCCCGAGCTCGGCCCAAATAGCCAAGAATAAATCATGGGGGTAAGGATGGGTTTCGACGGAGACTAGAATTTTGGTGCCGGGCTGATAATAAAATTTTTGATATTTTGGCGCCAGTTCTTGATAGCCGCGCAAACCGACGCCAAGTAAGGGGTGGGTTTTAATCATGTCTGCGGCGCCTTGCCAGATGTTGAGGCGCAATTGCTCGGATAAGGTTTGAAATTCAATTCGTTTAATTAAATAATTGCGGCTGGGCGCGACGGCAAAGGCCAGACCAAGCAAAATAATGGCGATAATAATTGTTTGGCGGCGATATTTCCGGTTAAACGTCCAACCAAAGCTTGCCAGGCCCGCGGCTACGCCCAAAGCTGCGCCTTGGCTGCGCGCCATAACGATGGCGACCATGGACAACAAAAAAGTCGCCAAATAAAACAGGGCCAAACGCGGATTGGCTTTTTTATACTTAAATATTTGGCCGACACCCAAGATAATAATTGGGCCTAAAAATAAGCCTAAAAAATTAGATTGGGGAAATGGGCCGGTGGCGCGCCAAACTTGCGGCGCGTTCAAAATTTCCGTGCTCATCATACCGCCGCCAAGCCACGGCTGGCTGATCGCCCAGACGGCGCAAATTAAAGCGGATAAGTTTAAACTAAAAATTATTTTTTCCGGCGTGATTTTTCGGCGTTTTAATAAATCACCGATCACGACAAACAGTAAAATCGGTTCCAAAAAATAAGCGCGCCATAAACCAAGCGCCGCCAGGCTAAAGTGATTAACACCAACGGCAACCAGGCCGGCAATCAGCCATAGGCCGGCGCCAAAATAAAGATTGCGCCACAGCGGCGGTTGAATAAAATTATTAAGACGGGTTTTTAAATCGCGGCGATAAAGCCAGAGCCAAGCCGCAAAAATCAGGAGTAATAAAATTTCCAGGGCGGTGGTAGGCAAGGGGCCGAGATTAAATCGCAGTAAATAAATCGGCAGCAAGACGAGTAAAATTTGAATAGCCGGGGCGAGATTCATAAAATTAATTAGTTGGGGGTTGCTTGGCGGTCAGAGCCAGGGAAACAACTAAAAAGAAAACCCCTAAGACATGGACAAAGGCCGGGGCGGTGAAATTAATCGTGCCAAAGGCCAGCCAAGCGGCAAACAGTCCCGGCCAGAGCAGGTTTTTTGGCTCGAGCGTGATTTTTTTATATAATTTAATAATCAATTGAACGATGACGGTTAAAAACAAGGCGCAACCGATTAAGCCCCACTTGGCCAACATTTCAAAATAACCCCAATCAAATTGATCGGTCTGCAGAGTTTTGCCCAGCTCTTGATAAGTCAATTCAATGCCCAGGCCGTGGCCAAACAAAGGCGCGGTTTTAATCAGCTGCCAAATCGGCGCCAGTAAATTGCCGCGAATATCGACGCTGACATCAAGCTGCGGCGTGCTGGCCAAGTGAACGCCGGCCGCTTGCCATAAAGCATCGATAAAGCGCAAACCCAATAAATCCAGGCCGGCAAATTGGCCAAAAGAGGAAGTTAGGTTGATAGCGATAAAGATTGCAAAGAAAACGGCCAAGCCGGCGATGGTGGTGCTGAGCCAATCGCGCCAAGTGCAAAATATTTTTAGAATGATTAAACCGAACAGCCAACCCAAAAGATAGGCTCGGGAAAGATTGAGCGCTAAAATAATGGTGCCGGCCAGCATCGGCCAAAGATAATGTTTGTTTTTTGTTTTTAGCCAAAGAGCGGTAAAAACTAGCATGATCGGCACCACCAGCAAGTGTTCGGAAAAGATGACGCGCCAGCAAAACCAGCTGACTTGAGTTAATTTGGCTGCGCCAAGCAAGCGCACCCAGTTGTAATATTGATCATGCAGGCTGGCCAAACCGGAGCGAAATAAAATAAAATTAAAACCGGTCCAAACCACTTCGGCCCACAAAAATATTTCCAGCCAGGCTAGATATTTTTTATCAAACTTGAATTTTCGCACAAACTCGATAGCCGGCAAGAGGAGAAACAATAAAACAAATGACGAGGCGTCGCGCATGATTAAGGTTAAAGAATTTTTAGCCAAATAGCCGTTAATCACAGTAAAGCCGAGCCAAACAACAAGCGCAGCCAAGAGCCGCCAATCTTTTTTTTCATTGTCATTCCCGAGCAGGCGGGAATCAAATTTTTCACCGGCCAACAGTTTGCCGCCAAAAAATAAAATTAAATAAACAATGATTAGCAGATTGCGTAAAGAAAAGTTAAAAAATTGCAAAAAGCCGCCGGTCCCGCCAAACAAAAGTTCGGCTAAAATAATAATAAAAGCCAGGCTTTGGTCAAAATAGAAAGCAGTGATTAGACCGACAACCAAGGCTAGGCAGATAATGCTTTGCCAGATTGAGTGGCTGTAAGTTAAATAGGATGTGGCACGCAGAGCAAAAAAAGCGATAAACAAAAGCAAGCTGGAGTGTTTTTTTATAATACTAGACATAGGTTCTGCTTGGCGCCGTAGTCCGCTACGCGAGACTGCGGCGAGGCGTTCGGTTTTTGTTAGGCAGGGAAGTTAGTGATAACAACATTATATTTTATTGTTTAAAATAAGACAAACCGAAAAAAAGTTGACCCGCCCGCATCGCTACGCGAAGCGTTTCGGGCGGGAAGTTCATAAAGTTATAAAGTTCTTAAAGTGGGAGGCTTTATAACTTTATGAACTTTATAACTTTTAACTTTTGCGTCGACCAATAAAACTTCTTTGCGGACGATGATTACGATTGGCGCTAAAGTTTTGACCGGTGCGTCCGAAGTTGCGATGGGCTTCGGTGTCGATAATCACGGCCGGTTCGTTGGCATTGGGCACCAAGGGTGAGTTGGTCAAAGGTAAAGTGCGGGAAATCAAGCGCTCGATTTGTCTGATGTCGCCTCGTTCATGCGGGGCGGCAAAAGAAATCGCTTTGCCTGACTGGCCGGCGCGACCGGTCCGGCCGATGCGGTGGACATAGTCTTCGGCGTTATCCGGCAAGTCGTAATTTAAAACCAGTGAGATGTTGGCCACGTCAATGCCGCGGGCGGCAATGTCAGTTGCCACCAGAATGCGGTATTTGCCGGATTTAAAACCTTCCATGGCGGCTTTACGCTGCGCTAAGGTGCGATTGGAATGAATTTCCACGGCCAGATGGCCGATTTTATTTAAATAAGCGCTGATTTTTTTGGCACCGAACTTGGTGCGCGAAAATACCAAGACCGTGCCCGGATTATCAAGCAAAACTTTTTCCAACAACGGCACTTTGCCGTCTTTGGGCACGATAAAGACTTCCTGCTCAATGTTCTTGGCAGGTGTACCGGCGGGCGCGACTTCAATTCTGACCGGCAGCTTCATATATTTGGCCGCCAATTCGGAAATTGACTTCGGCATGGTGGCGGAAAACATCATTGTCTGGCGATCCGTCGGGGCGCTGGCTAAGATTTGTTTAATTTGCGGCATAAAACCGATATCCAACATGCGGTCGGCTTCGTCTAAGACAATCATTTTAACGTTGCTTAAGGTCATAGTTTTGCTGGCCAAATGATCAATTAAGCGGCCGGGCGTGGCAATGATGATTTGCGGTTTGTTGCGTAATTTTTGAATTTGCTGGCCCATGTTAGCCCCGCCAATCAAAACACAGCCGCGCAAGCGCAACGGTTGGCATAAGTTTTTCAAAACATCTTCCACCTGCAAGGCCAGCTCGCGGGTCGGCAGTAAAATCAAAGCCTGGCCCGGTTCACGCAAAATGCTTTGCATGATCGGAATGCCAAAGGCCAGAGTTTTGCCGGTGCCGGTTTGGGCAATGCCGACAATATCCTTGCCTTCAATGGCAGTCGGAATGCATTGCTGTTGAATCGGCGTGGGCACTAAAAAATTCTTTTCGGCTAAAACCTTAAGGATAGCCGAACTAATGCCTAGGTGATTAAAACTAGACGTTTTTTGGTTATTGTCTATCATATTGTTATAGCGACCCGATTCTACTTAGTCACTAAATATGACAGAAAAGAGAGACGAGTCTATGAGCTGGTCACAAAATTATTTTTACTGAAATTTGCTATTTTGCGCCCAGATGTTGTCGAGCTGGCGCAAAATGATTTTCATCGTAGCAACACTACGTCTCAACCATTTTGTTTGCCCTCCTAATCTAGGCACAAAATATCTAAATTTAATTGAAAAATGATTTTGCAACCAGCTTATTTAGCCAATGTTGGGCTAAAAGCTTAAAGCTGCTTGAATATAACACAGAAAATTATTTATGTCAATGATTTGACAAAAGCCTATATTATTTTTAATATGAAGCAGTCAAAAACTTTTAACTTTCAACTTTTGACTTTTAACTCATCTGGTCCCTTCGTCTAGCGGTTAGGACACCAGGTTTTCATCCATTGTTAGATCGTCTGCCACGCAGGGATTGGCAGACGAGTCTAAACAACTTTTTACTCAATGTTTCCAGTAGTTTTCGATGATTCTTCAGCTACAATAAACAACAATTTCTTGCTTTGTGATTATCGGTTGTGACGTCAGTGTGACGTCTTTTTTATTTAGCATGGCGATTGCCTCTCTTTTGGCCGCCAAATTAATGTGGCTATAACGGAGCGTCGTTCTGATGTCGCTATGGCCCATTATCTCTTTGGTAGAAATAACAGGAACATTCTGACGAGCCAAAGAACTGGCAAAGCTGTGCCGTAGATTGTGCCAGCCAACGTTTCTTATGTCTGCTTTTGCGCAGGCTTTGTGTAACCACTTCAAGCAAGACACCGGTGATAAAGGCCTATTTTGCTCTTTGGTAAAAACAAAGCCTTGTTTTTTCTGCTTTACCGCCAGAACTTCGTAAACTTCGTTGGTCATGGGGATTTCTCTGATCTTATTACTCTTCGTACTGCCAATCCGGCCGCTGGTGATACTGCGCCGGACTGTTATAACTCTTTCCTGAAAATCAACATCAGACCAATCCAACGCAATAAGTTCGCCAAATCTCAAGCCGGTGAATATCGCCACCGTTACCATATCTTTTATTAGACCGTCACAATGGTTGATTAAAGTCGTAGATTCATCTTCGGTTAAGAAATCAAATCTCTGTGGTTCAACTTTAAGCAATTTAACCTCGGGAGAACTTTCAATAATATTCCAACTCTTAGCTGTTTTAAGACACTTACTTAAAGCGATTAAAGAATTATTAATTGTTTTATTCTTTAATCCGGCCTTTTTCTTGAATGCTTTAAAGTTTTCAATATCTAAAGATTTTATTTGACTGATTGGTTTATTGCCAAAATATGGCAAAAGATGGGCTCTAAAAATACTTTCTTTATTCAGCTGCTCCGAATATTTATTATTAGATTTAACGTAAGTTTTAAACCATTGGCGAGAAAACTCTGCAAAGGTCGTTCCGGCTTGAGCGATTGCTTTGATTTGTGGTTCATTTTTTAACAATTCGCCTTTGGCCAGTTTGCCGCGCAAAGTTGCTTCATAGGCCAAAGCCCCGCGAAAACTGTTCTCCGGGCTGGCATAGCGATAGCGTTGCTTGGCAAAACCAATGTTGACCCACCATTTTTTGCCCCGTTTGTATGCTGTCATATATTTTGTTAAATAATTGTGGCCACGTAGGCAGTTTTTAAGTATTCTTCAACATCCGATTGTTTAAATCTTAAAGAATGGCCGATTTTAAGGAACGGAATCGATCGTTTCGTTGTGAATCTATAAATAGTTTCTAAGGATAAGCCTAAATATTCCGCCACCTCCTGCGTGGTCATTAATCTGTCTGTCGTAGCACAATTATTCATATTTAATTGTTAAAGGGCAAATACCAACACGATTTTAAATTATCAAAACCGTGGCGTCGCCCTTATTATAACATCCACCCATGGATTTTTCTAGGTGGTCCAGGACAGCGACTAACGTATTTAATCTCTTTTTAAAACATAAAAATTCTCTAATTTTTATCGTTGTCAATTTTTGGCTCAGATAGGTCATATAACCAACTAAAAATATCTAAGCAATAAGTGTTTAATTGTTGTTTTATTGTTTCTAGTTTTTATGTATTTATTTTGTTAAAT
>CAIUCZ010000018.1 GCA_903897785.1 Candidatus Falkowiibacteriota bacterium | reverse complement strand
TTTGTGCCGTAAGATGGATGAGCTACAAAAGATATATCAATGGTTAAGACCTGACGGCAAGTCACAGGTAACAGTCAGATATGATAACGGGAAACCGGTGGCGGTGGAAAAAGTGGTTCTGGCCAAACCGGTGAACTATGAACTGGCGGAGAAAGATTTAAAGAATTTCTTTTATGAAAAAGTGGTGGTTGGCGTTTTGGAAAAATACGGCTATAAAGTGATGATTGATAAGTTAATTGTCAATGGCACAGGGAAGTGGGAAATCGGCGGGCCGGCGACCGATACCGGAGTTACCGGCCGGAAAATTGTAGTGGATACTTACGGTGGTATGGGACGGATTGGCGGAGGCTGTTTTTCGGGAAAAGATCCGACTAAGGTTGACCGAAGCGCCGCCTATGCGGCCAGATATATCGCTAAAAATATTGTGGTTGCCAAATTGGCAGACAGGTGTGAAGTGCAGTTGGCTTACGCTATCGGTCAACGGGATCCGGTGGGCAAGGCCATCGAAACATTTGGAACAGCCAGAAAGGATTTGAAACTGATCGAAGATTTCGGCTGGAAACTGATAGATCTGTCGGTCGGAGGAATCTTGGACAAATTTGATCTGAAACGACCGATCTTCCAAAAAACAGCCTGTTATGGCCATTTTGGGTATGATGAATATCCATGGGAAAAAATGGCGATATAGGCTAAAATCAGGAGTGAAGAAAATCTTTTGGGGATTAGTATTGGGTCTAGCCAGTGGGTATCTATTGTTGGCTTATAAGAACCCATTGACGGCCAGATCGCTAATACCCAATTTGGAACCATACCCCGATACTCTGTTGTATACATTACCAGCCTGGAATTGGGCTAAGGGTAAGGGATTTCAAATGGCTGCCGGGGGTATTAGCGTCAGACATTCGGTGCCGATGACTTACAGCTATTTTTTGGCGCCGTTTATGATGGCGGTCAACGACGTCAGAGGGTTTTACCTCGGCAATTTGGTATTGGGTCTAATAACCTTGTTTTTTTATGGTCTGACACTGAAAAATTTATTCGGAAAATTGAGATATGGTTTGCCAATAATCGGTTTGTTAGGTTTTTTGCTGGTAACCAATTTCTACTTTTTTAATGAGCCGGTGCTGGCGATGGCAGAAAATTTAGTATGGCCGGTTATAACGATATTTTTCTACTTAGTCTCACTAAAATTAAGTTTAAGAAGAGCCTTGATTATGACGGGATTGGTTGGATTAATGGCAGTTATTAAAAGTACCAGCATTATATTTGCTGGTACATTCGGAGTTATTCTGATGGTTAAATTAATTTGGGAAATAATATGGCCAAATCTAAAATGGCGAAAATATGCTATTTGGATTTCAATTATGGGCATATTTTTAGCTGCGGTCATCTTTTTACCAAGAATTTTAAGTCTGAGCCAAAGTGCATATAGTGTTAATTATTTTGCCAAAAATTGGGCATTTTATTGGAATTGTTTAAAGGGTGGCCCGACACGAAATCTGTGGTATTTTCAAAAAACAATGACAGTGGATTTGTTTGTGACGTCGATTTTGGGGTTGGCAGCGGGCTTAATTGATAAAGACAGGAGATTTTTTACAATGACGATTTGGCTGACGATTTTGGTATTTGTCGGTGCCATGTCATTTTTTATTGATACTGAAGCCAGACATGTGATGGTATTAATTCCGTTATTTTTAATTTCGGCAGGAGTGTTTTTAGAGTTTTTATCAAAGCATACGGGAAAGTATTTTCTAATTATTTTAATGGGTTTAGCGGCGGTAAATTTATTTTTGAGCTACGAGCCGGAAGGAAAATTACCAAAAGTAATTTCTTTAAAACGGCAAATTGGTCTGAATTTTTTACACAAAGAAGATCCGTGGAATTACAACTGTGTGATTGAGTTTAATCATTTTTTTAATCAAAAAGACGGGAAGACATATTTAGGTTCGTTTTTACCGCTGTATTTTTTCTATTATTT
>CAIUCZ010000017.1 GCA_903897785.1 Candidatus Falkowiibacteriota bacterium | reverse complement strand
TTTATTATTACCAATCAAACCGCTTATAATTACTACCAGCCGCAGTTTTTGCTGATTCTTTATGATCTGTCCGGTGTGCCGGTCAGTTTTAATAATTATACCATCGACAAACTTTTGTCGGGCGACAAAAAACAAGTCAATTTGGGCTGGCCGGGCAATTTGCCAAGCGTCGGCAAGATTGATATACTGCCCAATATTGATCTTTTGAATAGCAATTCTTACATTCAAACGCCAAATTTACCATCAAACTAGTTCGTAGTAAATTTTTTACTAATCACAAATTAGTTTGTGGTTAGTGATTAGTAATTTGTAGATAATTTTCTACCAACTACCCACTACAAACTACCAACTAAAAAACGAATAATTTAAAATTTATAATACCAGGATTACATGCTCGGTCGTTGGTGGCAAAAGCTAAGATCAACCGATTGGTTAATAAATTTAATGGCAGGCTTACTGCTGTTTTTTGGTTTGGTGGAAATTTATAGTATCGGCTTGGCCGGCGAGGTTAAAGACCTGACTAATTTTAATCACCAACTGTTGTTTGCCGCTTTGGGGTTGGGTTGTTTGTTTTATTTGGCGTGGCTGGATTATCACCGGCTTTACGGTTTTGTTAATTATTTTTATTTGGCGGTGGCGGTGGCGTTGATTATCGTGTTGTTTGCCGGCCAAACCATCAACGGCACCAAAGGCTGGCTCGGTTTGTTTGGTTTTGGCATTCAGCCGGTGGAGTTTGTCAAACTGGTTTTATTGCTCTCTTTGGCCAAGTATTTTTCCGAGTCCGGCGACGCGCACAATCCGCTCCGGCGTTTGCTCATCTCCGGGGCGATTGCCGCGCCTTTGGTTTTGCTGGTGATGATTCAGCCGGATTTTGGTTCGGCCGTGATTTTGGTTTTTATCTGGTTATTCATGGTGCTGTTGGCCGGTTTGCCGCGGCGCTATTTATTGTTTTTGCTGGGAGGAACTTTAATTTTAATTTTGCCTTTGTGGTTTTTGTTCTTTAAACCTTATCAAAAAGAGCGAATTTTGACATTTTGGAATCCGCAAGCCAAAAGCATCAGCCAGTCATATAACGTCAATCAGGCGATGATCGCCATTGGCGCCGGCGGGCTTTATGGCAAGGGTTTGTCGTTCGGGTCGCAGTCGCAATTGAAATTTTTGCCTGAAGCTAAAACTGATTTTATTTTTTCCGTCGTGGCTGAAGAATTGGGCTTTATCGGCGTGGCCTTGATCTTGTCTTTTTTTGGCGTCATGCTTTATCGTTTAACTTTGGGACTGGCGCGCGTCAAAGATGATTTTGGCGCTTTTTTTGTCAGCGGCTGTGCGGCGCTGATATTTTTGGAAATGTTTATCAACATCGGTATGAATATGGGCTTGGTGCCGGTGGTCGGCATCGCTTTGCCTTTGATTTCGTATGGCGGCAGTTCGGTCATTGCCAATCTGATGATGATGGGGGTGTGCCAGAGTGTGATAAGTAGAGCGCGTACTTAAATTCAAGGGCGTAATGTAACGCGAATCTACGAATTGCATCCCCCTACGCGGAGGACAGGTGCGAATACCGCGAATAGCACCGCGAAAAATGCGAATAGTCTATAAAAATAATAGCACGTCGTTCCCGCGAATGCGGGAATCTTTTGGGGTTTTATAGATCAATAATCACCAGCCGATTTTTTCCGCTCAAATCTTTTTTAATCTCAATCTTGCCCGCGGGCAAGATTTTTTTAATCATGGCGCTGATTAATTTTGTCTGGCGCGGATCGATTTCTAGATAAACAGTGAAACTTGTTTGTGGCTTTGTTTTTTTTATTTCCGCAATTTGCTCTAACAATTTTTTATATAAAACCAAACCATCACGGCCGCCGGCCAAAGCCAAGCGCGGTTCGTATTTGATGGAAGGGGAGTTTTTGATTTGAGCGGCGGTGAGATAGGGCAGGTTGGCGATAATAACCGTGGAGTCGTTAGTCGTTAGTCGTAAGTCGTTAGTCGGGCTCACTAGTGCTTTGAGCAAATCGCTTTTGACAAACTTTACCACTGGGTCATGCCGGCGTATGCCGGTATCCAGTATTTTTTTCGCATTAGTTTTGGCGATAGTTAAAGCCTTTGGTGAGATATCTAAACCAAAAAATTTAATATTTTTGTCAGCCAGTAGCTTGGCCAGACTAATAATAATACAACCAGAGCCGGTACCGACATCAATAATGCTGGAATTTGGAATTTGGAATTTGGAATTTGGATTTTTTTCTGTGTTGATTATCTCATCAACGATAAGCTCGGTTTCAGGACGGGGAATAAGCACGGCCGGAGACACTTTAAACGCCAGGCCATAAAATTCTTGTTCACCCAGCAAGTAAGCCATGGGTTCAGATTTTTGACGGCGAGCAATCAATTTTTGAAAAGTTTTTGTTTGGTTAGCGGTTAATTTTTTTTCCGGGTGGGCGAGAATAAATTCTTTGGATTTTTTTGTGACTTTTGCCAACAATAAAATTGCGTCCAAGGCGGGGTTGGGGGAGATATTTTTTGGAATAGAGGCAGATTGGAGGAGTTCTTCGATAGTCATTTTTTTGTGTCATCCCCGGCCGAGGCCTAGAGGCCGAGGGTGAAGGGGACCCAGTTTTTGCTAATTAATCCTAGGTTCCCTTCCCCTCCGCTGCGCTCCGGCCGGGAATGACATCTTGATTTTAGTATTGTTGGCTCAAATCTTTCTTCAAAGCCGCAATCAGTTCATCGAGTTCGCCCTCCATGACATTTTTAATCGAATGCAAAGATAGGCCGATGCGATGATCGGTAATGCGATCTTGGGGAAAGTTGTAAGTGCGAATTTTGTCCGAGCGATCGCCGCCGCCGACTTGCTCTTTGCGTTCAACCGCGGCTTTGTTGCGGCGTTCTTCTTCGGCACGAGCGAGTAATCTAGAGCGCAAAACCTGCAAAGCTTTTTCTTTGTTTTGATGTTGGGACTTTTGATCTTGGCAAGAAACAATCATGCCGGTCGGGAGATGCAAAATCCTAATGGCGCTGTAGGTGGTGTTGACCGACTGGCCGCCGGGCCCCGAAGAACAAAAAGTATCAATGCGTAAATCGGCCGGGTTGATCACCAAGTCGACTTCTTCGGCTTCCGGCAAAACAACGACGGTGACAGTGCTGGTGTGGACGCGGCCGGCTTTTTCCGTTTCCGGTACGCGCTGGACGCGCTGGGTACCGGCTTCATATTTTAATTGGCCGTAAGCGCCGCGGCCGTGGACTTCAAAAATTATTTCTTTAAATCCGCCCAAGCCGTTTTGGCTGGAATCAACTACTTCAATTTTCCATTTATTTTTTGCCGCATAGTTGCTATACATGCGAAATAATTCCGCGGCAAACAAAGCCGCTTCATCGCCACCGGCGCCGGCGCGAATTTCCATGATCGCTTCTTTCTTGTCCAGCGGATTGGCCGGATGCAATTCGGTTTCAATTTCTTCACTCAAGCGAGCGGCCTGCGCCTCTAATTCCGGTAATTCGGCCATAGCCAAATCAACCAATTCTTGATCGGGTTTTTCTTTGATGATTTGCTGATGCTGTTTGATTTCTTCCTGCGCTTTTTCCAGCTCGGTAATCAGGCTAACAATATTTTTGCTTTCGGCATATTGTTTGCCGATGGCCGCCAGCTTAGTAGCGTTATTAAGTATCGCCGGGTCCATCATTTGCTTTTCTAAGGCCTCGAATTGTTCCTTTATATCGTTGTACATAAATTAAATTTAATGACTACAAATACAAATTTTTACAAATATACAAATATCAAAACCGATGAACGGTGGGCTTAGGATTTGTATATTTGTAAAAATTTGTATTTGTAGTAATTATTGTATCAAAAAAACAGCCACCGCAACAGCGACAACTGTTTTTGAAATAATAGCTAAGAATTTTTGTCGGTCTTTTTGGCTTCTTTGGCGGCGCGTTTTACTTTCTTGCTCACCAAGTCGGCTTTGACCTTGGTCGTTTTGATTTGAAACTTCTCGACGCGGCGGGCGGTGTCAACTAATTTTTGTTTGCCGGTATAAAAAGGATGGCAAGCAGAACAAAGCTCGGTTTTAACCTCGGGCATTGTGGAACCGGTGACAAAGGTATTGCCGCAAGCGCAGCTGACCTTGGACTCGGAATTGTACTGGGGGTGAATCTTTTCTTTCATAAAAAATAAGGCTATTTATCAATATGGTTGAGATTAACATAATGATTTGAATTTGGCAAGGGAAGGGCGGTAGAAAGTCGTTAGTCGTTAGTCGTTAGTCAGAAAATGGTTAATTCTAGGTAAAAATTAGACAAAAAATAAGCCTGACTATAAAGATCAGGCTTGGTTGGTTTGAGATTATTAACGGGCAAGAGAGCCGAGGAAATTAGAACAAATGTCCATAAAAACGACTTTGGATTTTTTGAAGCCGGACAGTTGCAAATCAACGTGCTCGACGATTTTATTGTCATTTTTGGCGATTTTCCTTAGTTTTTTTAGCTCGCCTTTGGTCAGTTTATCAATTCTTTCTTCCAGAGCTTTTCTGGTTTGCGGCCCCCAGTTGGGATCGTGTGAAAAACGTTGAACATACTTGAATAGTTCATTGAGCGGCAACCGCCTCAAGTCTTTGAGGTATCTGTCGACCAACGAACAGCGAATTTCGCGCGTGAATAGCTTTAAAGTCAAACTGTCGCTTTTTTTGCATTTTTTAATAAAGTTGTTAAAATCCTCGGCCATTTCGGCCAACTCGATGAGGACTGATTGTTGTTCTGTGTTTAAGTTCGGTTGTTTGGCGATAAAAACCTCGACCCAATGTTGCAATTCTTTGTCTTGCATATTAAACTCCCGCGGTTAATGATAAAATTGATTTTTAAAGATCCATTGCTTGTATCATACTGTTTCTTTAGTCTTTTGTCAATTGCCAAAAAATCTGGCTTTTGATAAGCTTGGGTTATAAAAATATCGTTTATGACGCAAGAATTAGCAAAAACTTATAACAGTGCAGATTTTGAAGACCGGGTCTATCAAACTTGGCTTGATTCCGGCTTATTTAATCCGGATAGGCTGGATTTACCCGAGTCTGCTCCTAATTACACAATTATTCTGCCGCCGCCGAACATCACTGACAAATTGCACGTCGGCCACGCGGCCATGCTCGCGATTCAAGATTTGTTTATTCGCTACAAACGCCAGCAGGGTTTTAGAACTTTGTGGCTGCCCGGCACCGATCATGCGGCGATTGCCACGCAGACGGTCGTGGAAAAAAAGATTCTAAAAGAAGAAGGTAAAACCCGTCAAACTCTGGGCCGGCCGGAATTTTTAAAACGCGTTAATCTTTTTGTTAAGGAAACACAAGCGACCATTTTGGAACAAACCAAAAAAATGGGTTCGAGTTTGGATTGGAGCCGTTTGGCGTTTACGTTAGACGAACCGCGCAAGGCGGCGGTGAGCGAAATGTTTATCAGGATGTATCAAGACGGTTTGATTTATCGCGGCGAGCGGGTGATTAATTGGTGCCCGCGCTGTCAATCCACTTTGGCTGATGACGAAGTGGAGCACGAAGAGCAAGCGGCCAAACTTTATACTTTTAAATACGATGCGAATTTTCCGATCGAGATTTCGACAACGCGGCCGGAAACAAAATTGGGTGACACGGCGGTGGCGGTTAATCCCAAGGATGTGCGTTATAAAAAATATATCGGCCAAGAATTTGTGGTTGATTTTTGCGGCACAACTTTAAAATTAAGAATTATTGCCGATCGCAACGTGGAAATGGAGTTCGGCACGGGCGCTTTGGGTGTCACGCCGGCGCATTCGTTTGTCGATTGGCAAATGGCGCAAGCCAATGATTTACCGTTGGTTAAAGTAGTTAACGAGGACGCCAAAATCCGGGCGGGCTTTGGTGAATTTTCCGGTATGACCACATTGGCGGCGCGCGAGGCGATTGTGGCGGAACTGGAAAAGCGGGGCTTGATGATTAGCACTGAAGACATGCAAAATAATTTGAGCGTTTGCTATCGTTGCGGCACGGCGATTGAACCGTTGCCGTCAAAACAATGGTTTGTGGCTGTTGATAAACCGCTGGCGCGTTTACAAAACAAATCGCTCAAGACTTTGGCGCTCGAGGCGGCGACACAACATAAGATAGAATTTTTGCCCGAACGATTTGTTAAAAAATATGAAGACTGGATGAGTAATTTGAAAGACTGGTGCATTTCGCGGCAGATTTGGTTTGGGCATGAGATTCCGGTTTGGTATAAAAAAAATGAAAAACCTGCCTCGCCGGCAGGCAGGTTAAAAATTAAAAATGAAAAATTAGGGAGCTCGTCTGACGACGAGGTTGAAGAGATTTATGTTGGTAAGGCAGCGCCGGAGGGTGAAGGCTGGATTCATGACACGGATACTTTGGATACTTGGTTTTCCAGCGGCATGTGGACTTTTTCCACTATGAGCGAGAGCGATTTAAAAAAGTTTCAGCCAACGCAAATGATGGAAACCGGCTACGAGCTTATTACGCTTTGGATTTCGCGCATGGTGATGATGAGTTATTATGCTTTGGGCGAAATCCCGTTTGCCAAAGTTTATTTGCATGGCATGGTGCTGGATAAGCAGGGCAAGAAGATGAGCAAGTCCAAAGGCAACGGGATCGATCCGTCAGACATGATTAAACTTTACGGCGCCGATGCGACGCGCTTGTCTTTGTTGATCGGCAATACACCGGGCAATGACACCAGATTTTCTGAAGACAAGGTGGCGATGGCGCGCAACTTCGTCAACAAGTTATGGAACATGGCGCGCTTTATTTTAGATCAAACCGCTGAAGTCAAAGACCCGGCCTCCGCTAAAGCTACGGTGGGCGAAGTTGACGAAAACAATTTAACCATGTCGGATGCTTGGATTTTGTCGCGCTGGCAGACAGTGAAAAACACGGTAACGACTTTGCTTGATGAATATGAATTTGGCGCGGCCGGCGAGTTGCTGAAAGATTTTACCATCAACGAAGTGGCCGATTGGTATCTGGAAGCGACGAAATTTCAAAAGAATGCGGGCACGCCGGCGGTCTTGAAAAAATTATTGCAAGAACTATTGATTGTCTGGCAGTCGTTTATGCCGTTCATTACGCAGGTGC
Organism: Candidatus Falkowiibacteriota bacterium; assembly: GCA_903897785.1. Taxonomy (GTDB): domain Bacteria; phylum Patescibacteriota; class Patescibacteriia; order Patescibacteriales; family Patescibacteriaceae; genus CAIUCZ01. The sequence continues at coordinate 48,498 of CAIUCZ010000017.1, read as the reverse complement.
TGTGGCAAGCACTGGGGGAGACGAAATTGTTGTTGGTTGAGCCGTGGCCGGAGAAAGTTAAAAGTTCAAAGTTCAAAGTTAAAAGTCAAAAACATGGCGATGACTTTGAGGTGATAAAAGAAATCGTGGTAGCTATTCGACAGATACGCTCGGAAAATAAAATTGCGCCGGCGATAAAATTAGAGGCAGTAATTTATGCGGGCGATAAAGTTGAATTATTGGAAAGCCAGAAGGTTTTGTTAATGAGTCTGCGCACCAACTTAAAATCAATCGAGATTAAAAAGAGCGGCGCGAAAATCGACAACAGTATTTTTGCGGCTGCGGCCGGTTGTGAAATTTATTTATTGTTGCCGTCTTCGCTAGAAGCTTCGGCGAGCCAAGTGTTAATTCAGGAAAAAGAAACGGCACGTTTACGAAAAGAAAAAATAAATTTGGAAAAAATTATTGCGCAGCTGGCGGCAAAGCTAGACAACGAAGAATTTATCAATAACGCGCCGGAAAAAATTGTGGCTATCGAAAAAGAAAAATTAATGAAGTGGCAGGAGGAGTTAAACAAAATTAATCAAAGACTGAAATAGAATCTGGAATCTAGAATTTGGAAGAATGCAAACAAACCACAAAAAAAATAGGACAATCGTTCCCGCCTCGACTTTATGTTTTGACTTTGAAATATTTTATGCCAAAAAGGAGGCGCGTAGTTTACAACCTTTTTCATAAATACGTTGAAAATACTTTGCCGAAAGTAATTGTGGCCAATGACGAGGTTTATGTCTGCCGTTTAACAGAAGTTGTTTTGAAAGAAGTTAATTTTTTTGAGGCCAAAGTTTATTTAAATACCAAAGTTTTAAAACATTTATACGACAGAAAACCGGCTGAGGAATTTGATTTTGTTGTCCGACATTTGCATTTGATTATTAAATATCCGGACAGACTGTATAAAAATAAAATCTCCAAAAGCGGAGATTATTGTCTGGTTAAAAAGATTGAAAATTATGAATATCTATGCTCGTTGCAATGTTTAACTGAAAACGAGGTCAGTAAAATAATGGTGGTGACAATTTTTCGGATACGAGACGAAAAGTATTTAAAAAACTATGAGCTTTTGTGGAGTTGGAAGGGTGGCGTTCCTTCATCGTAGCGTTTTGGTTGTCCCGTAAACGGGAACTACTCGCGCTCCGCAGTAGAGCCTTTCTGCATTTCAACCCCGCAAAAAATCATAGTTGACAATAAAAATATAGCAAATTATCAGGCGGCTGTCAATAATGTTGAATTTTTTGGAATTTTTGTTATAGTCGTGCTTGTTTGCTGAAGTAATAAAAAACTTGGTATAGTTAAAAGGTAAATTTGGAAAAATATGAATGATCAACAAAATAAAAAACTTTCTCCGGCCGAAGCGGCGGTGGCCAGCGAACATCAAACGCTGGATTTTTGGCAAGCAAATAAAATTTTCGAGCAATCATTAGAACAGACCGCGCCTCATGGTGACTATGTTTTTTACGACGGTCCGCCGTTTGCCACTGGCACGCCGCACTACGGCCACATTGTCGCCAGCGTGATGAAAGATGCGGTGCCGCGTTATTGGACGATGAAAGGTTATCATGTCGAGCGCAAATGGGGCTGGGATTGCCACGGTTTGCCGATTGAAAATATCGTGGAAAAAGAATTGGGGTTCAAAGGCAAAAAAGATATTATCGAATTTGGCGTGGATAAATTTAACGAGGCTTGTCGGGCTCGCGTTTTGACTTATGTCGATGAGTGGCAAAAAACCATTAACCGTTTGGGGCGCTGGGTGGATATGGAACACGCTTATAAAACCATGGATAAAGATTTTATGGAATCGGTCTGGTGGGCGTTCGGCCAATTGTGGGACAAAGGTTTGGTTTATGAAGGCTATCGTTCAATGCATATTTGTCCGCGCTGCGAAACGACTTTGTCGCAGTCGGAAGTGTCAGAGGGCTATCGCGATGTCAAGGACCTATCTTGCATTGCCAAATTTGAGCTGGTCGACCAGCCTGGCACTTTTGTTTTGGCGTGGACGACAACGCCGTGGACGTTGATCGGCAATGTGGCGTTAGCGGTTGGCTCCGAAATAGATTACGTTCTGTGTCATCCCCGCGCAGGCGGGGATCCAGATTCCCGCATGCGCAGGAATGACAGCTACATCGTGGCCAAAGCCAGAGTTCAAGATATTTTTAAAGATCAAGCGGTTGAAATAACCAAAGAATTTAAAGGCGCGGACTTGGTCGGTAAAAAATATGAACCGCTGTTTGATTATTATATTCATGATGAAAAAATAAAAGACAAAGAAAACGGTTGGCAAATTTATGCTGCCGACTTTGTGACGACCGAAGACGGCACGGGTGTGGTGCACATCGCGCCGGCGTTTGGCGAAGACGACTTGAATTTGGGTAAACAATATAATTTACCGTTTATTCAGCACGTCGGCATGAACGGCGTCATCAAGCCGGAAGCGGGCGAGTTTGCCGGTCTGCACGTCAAGCCGATCGATGACCATGGTGCGACTGATGTGGCAATTATTAAATACTTGGCCGGCAAAAATTTATTATTTGCCAAAGCCAAATACGAGCACAGCTATCCTTTCTGCTGGCGTTGCGACACGCCGTTATTGAATTACGCCACCAGTTCTTGGTTTGTCGATGTCACAAAAATCAAAGGCGAGCTGTTGGGGCAAGCGGAAACGATTGATTGGTCGCCGGCGCATATCAAGAACGGCCGGTTTGGCAACTGGCTGGAAGGCGCGCGCGATTGGTCGATTTCTCGCCAGCGTTTTTGGGCCAGCTGTCTGCCGATCTGGAGGTGTGCAGGCAAGTCGAAAGTCGTTAGTCATGAGTCGTTAGTCGGGTGCGGCAATACCAAAGTTGTCGGCAGTGTGGCTGAATTGGAAAAGTTGAGCGGGCAGAAGATTGAAGATTTACATAAAGATTATTTGGACAAAGTAAACTTTGCTTGCGATAAATGCGGCGGGATGATGCAACGCGTGCCTGATGTTTTGGATTGCTGGTTCGAGGCCGGCTCGATGCCCTATGGCCAGTTGCATTATCCGTTTGAGAACAAAGAAAAGTTTGAGGCCAATTTTCCGGCCGAATTTATTGCCGAAGGCGTGGATCAAACGCGCTGTTGGTTTTATTATTTGCACCTGCTTTCGGTAGCGATCAACGACACGCACGCGTTTAATCATGTCATCGTCAACGGCATTGTTCAGGCCGAGGATGGCAAAAAGATGAGCAAGAGATTAAAAAATTATCCTGATCCGAATTTATTGTTGGAAAAATATGGCGCCGACGCGTTGCGCGTTTATCTTCTGTCCAGCCCGGTGATGCAAGCGGAGAATTTGAATTTTTCCGAGGCCGGCGTGGCGGACGTTCTTCGTCAATATGTAATCACTTTAAACAATGTGATGAATTTTTATCAGTTGTATGCGGACGAAAAAGTTGAAAGTCGTGAGTCGTTAGTCGTTAGTCAGAATATTCTTGATCAATGGATTGTTGCTTTATTGGAGCAGTTAATTTCTGGCGTGACGATGGCTATGGACAAGTATGATTTGCCAAGCGCTGTTAGACCGATTGGATTTTTTATCAATGAATTTTCCACTTGGTATATTCGTCGTTCGCGCGATCGTTTCAAGGGCGACGACGAAGCTGATAAGCAAGCGGCTTTAGCGACCACAAAATTAGTTCTAGAAAAGTTGGCGATAATTATCGCGCCATTCATGCCATTTATGGCAGAGAGTATTTGGCAACAGTTACACGATAGCTTTAGTGATAATAAAAATAGTGTTCACTTGCAGGCTTGGCCCAAGCTTGGTGATTTGCCGGAAGTAACAGATAAAGAAGCTTTAAGTAAAATGCATGCAACTAGAATTTTGATTGAAAAACTTTTAGCCGATAGAGACAAACTTAAATTAAAAGTTCGTCAACCGTTGCAAGCTGCTACAATCCCAGATTTGAAATTGGCTGATGAGTATTTACAGTTAATTAGAGACGAAGACAATGTCAAAGAAATTAAATTTGGTGAGGATGTCGGGCACGACACAACCATGACTGACGAGCTTAAAGCCGAAGGCGCGGCGCGCGACGTGGTGCGGGCGATTAATGCTTTGCGCAAACAAACAGGGTTAACCATCGATGATCGGATTACAATTTATGCAAAAACTGACGCCAAAACTCAGGCTTGGCTGGAAGGGCAAAAAAATGGTATAATCAAAGATACTCTGGCCCAAGCTTTGCTTTGGGAAATGCCGGACGATTTGCCGGCAAAAATTACGATTGAACAAAACGGCCAAGCGATAGAGATCGCTTTGGTTAAACTATAAATATGAAACAGCAAGGGGGATTTATTTTTTTGGCAACAGCGATTATCGGCGCAATGTTGTTTTTTGGTGTAAGCGCGGCGCGGGCCGAAGAAATGACTAATGACATCATTGCGGTGAATGTTAATGCCGACGCCAGCCTGACAGTCAGCCAGCAGTTGACTTATGATTTTGGTTTGGCCGGAGCGCATGATCTGACTTTGCGTTTGCCGCTGTTTTATCACAATGACAAAAACGCTTATGATTTATACATTTCCGATATCAAAGCGACGGACGGAGGAAGTATCGTTTACAAAGTCAACACTAGCCGCCAAGCCGGCGATTTGTTGTTAACGATTGTCGCCAAAAACGAAGGCCAGCCCGGTATTTATAATTACCTGGTCAGTTACACCGTTCAGAGCGGTATTTTGTTTTATGGCAGTTTTGACGAGGCGCTTCTGCCTGTCGTCAGCAACCGGCGCGATTATATTTTGGACGCGGCGCAGGTGACGGTTAATTTGCCGGCCAACAGCCGTTTGGGCGACGGTACGGTTGATTGTTCTTATGGCTCGGCCGACAACCGAAACGCTTGCGCGGCCGCTTCCAGCAGTCCGACAACTCTGATGTTTAAACCAACCGGCGGTTTGTCGTCGGACCAGGGCGTATCTTTGACGATTGATTTGCTGAAAAATATAGTTCATCAACCGGCTTGGTGGTTTCGGTTGTGGTGGGCAGTCTTGAGCCATCAGATTTTATGGGCGGATGTCGGCTTGTTTTTTGTTTTGGCCGTTTGCTGGCTGATCGGCTGGCGGCGGCGAAAATACAGCTACGGCTCGGAGCTTGAAGACGGCGTGCCGGATAATTTGTCGCCCATGGAGATTGACACTTTGTTAAATGAGCATGCTTCGCGTTTGGATATGGCCGCCGAGTTGATTCATCTGGCTTTGGACGGCGTGTTGTCGATTCGCCGCACCGATTTGCAAAACTTGACTTTCAAGGTGCCGGATTATCTTTTAATCAAGCTAAAGCCCAACGAGGAGATTAACGATGTTTTTCATCAAAAGCTGATGATGATGATTTTTGACGGACACACCGAAGTGCGCGTTTCCGATTTGCGCGGCGTGTTGGCGCATGATTTTGAAAAAATCAGCCAGAGCGTGGCTTTGGACTTGCGAGCGCGCGGCTACTTTGTCCGTTCCGGCGGCTGGTTGAGATTTCTTTTGGCCACCTTGGGCGGGCTGGGAATTTTTGCCGGTTATATCGTTTATGCGCAGTGGGCGATGTTGAATTATTTTGATATGATCGCCACCGTCGTTGCCGCCGCGCTGTTGTTGGTATTCGGCTTGACTGTGCCGCAAGTACGGCCGCTGGGTCTTGCCATGAAAGATCGAATTTATAATTTTAGACAATATTTGGCCAGGCCTAACGCCGATAATGTTACTTTTCATAATGACCCGGGCAAAGAATTGTGGCATTTTGAACAATTTTTGCCTTATGCCATGATTTTTGGCGTAACCAATGAATGGGCGCGCCAGTTTAGGAATACTTACAATCAGCCGCTAACGTGGTATATTGATCCGACATATACGGAAAATAATGCCGTGCGGTTGGTGGACAAACTGTCGCAATTTTCTTTAGCCTGCAACCAGGCCTTGTCTTTGGAGAAAAATCAGGATAAGATGCCGACGAGCCTTTAAAGTCAAAAGTCGTTAGTCGCAAGTCGTTAGTCCGTTTCGCCGCCCCGATATTGCGTCGGGACGGCGTTTAAACAATAAAAAATCGGGAAATAATTTAAATACGCCGCCTCGATAGAACATCGGGACGGCGAGGCAGAGGGTATGCTTGCATATATCAAGGGAACAATTTTAGCTAAGCGCAATAATTTTGCCATCATCCGCGGCAATGAGTTGGGTTACAAAGTTTTTTTAAGCCAAAAGATTTTGGAGCAGTTTAGCGTCGGCCAGACAGCCGAAGTTTATCTTTACGAAAATATCAAAGAAGACGGCGATGATTTGTACGGTTTTAAAACTTTGGACGAACTGGAATTTTTTGAAATGTTGTTGTCGGTCTCCGGCGTCGGACCAAAATCGGCGTTAAATATTTTAAATATTGCTACCTTGCGCGAGTTGAAAGACGCGATTGCTTTGGGCGATTATACGATGTTGACCAAGGTGTCCGGCATCGGCCAAAAAACCGCCGAGCGTTTAGTCTTGGAATTGCGCAATAAAGTCGACAGCCTGGCTGTTGGTGACAGTTCGGCCAAATCCGATGAAATTGACGCTTTGGTGGCTTTGGGCTATTCTTTGGCCCAAGCGCGCGAGGCAATGAAGGGGATCGATGCGAGTGTGACGGATAGCGGCGAGAGGATTAGACAAGCGCTTAAGGGAATTAAAAATTAATAGTCTTTGGTAAAAATTTTTGATCTGTCATCCCGGCGTATGCCGGGATCCAGTTCGGAGCGGCAAAACACTGGATACCGGCATACGCCGGCATGACACTAATATTTTCTAAAATGAAATTAATAGAAGTAACAAAAAAAGCAGAACTAGACGCCTTTGTCGCCAGCCAGCCACACAGCCAGCTGACGCAGTCTTGGCAATGGGGCGAGTTGGTTGAACGCGAGGGCGAAAAAATTAGACGCTGGGCGGTGCAAGACAATAACCCGCCTTCGCAGAGCTACGGCGAGGCGAGCCAAATTATCGCCAGTGCCAGCATCATCGAAACAAAAGCGTTAGGATTTGTGTATTGGTATTGCCCCAAAGGTCCAGTCGAAAAGTCGTTAGTCGTTAGTCGTGAGTCAGAAATTTTAAATTTTTTATTTAAAGAACTAAGAAATAAAGCAGAAAAAGAGAATATAATATTTTTGCGTTTTGAACCAGACTTTAAATTCCAGCTTCAAGCTTCTAGCTTCCAGCTTCAAAAAACAATTAATCTTCAACCGGCAAAAACTTTAATTTTAGATTTAAATAAATCAGAAAAAGAGTTGTTGGCTCAAATGCATCATAAAACCAGATACAATCTGAGGCTGGCCGAGAAAAAGGGCGTCGTGGTCAGTGTCGGCGGCAAAGAGCTGCTGGATGAGTTTTGGCAATTATTAAATCAAACCAACAAACGTGATCAATTTAGACTGCATCCCAAAGAGCATTATCAAAATTTAATGGAGCTGGACAAGAATTGTGTTCGGCTGTATTTGGCAAGACTAAACGGCCAAGCGATTGCCGGGGCGATGGTCAGTTATTTTGGCGACACGGCCACTTATTTGCACGGCGGTTCGGCCAACCGGCAGCGCGAAGTTATGGCCCCATATTTAGTGCAATGGCAAGCAATTTTGGACGCTAAAATTGCCGGCTTTAAATATTATGATTTTTTTGGTATCGATGAGCATAAATGGCCGGGCGTAACGCGCTTTAAATTGGGCTTTGGCGGTAATATTCTAGAATATCCGGGTACGTTTGACTTGGTGTTTAAAACGGGTTATTATCGGCTGTATAATGTCTTAAGAAGAATTAGGCGTTGGTTTTAGATTTAGTTGAATTTGGAATTTAGAATAATCCAAATTCCAAATTCGTTTTTATGTTAGACACTATTCTGGCAAAGATTAAGAAAATTATTCCCAAGAAATTATACAAAGCAATTTGGCCGCTTTATCATTTTGTGCTGGCTTGGCTGGGCGCGATTCGTTATGGCTGGCCGAGCAATAAATTAATTGTCATTGGTGTCACCGGCACAACCGGCAAAACGACGATCGTTTATTTGATCGCCAAGATGCTGGCGCAGGCGGGCTATAAAGTCGGCTATACCTCAACGGCGATTTTTTCCGATGGAAATAAAGATTGGTTGAATGATAAAAAGATGAGTATGCCCGGCCGGTTTTTCGTCCAGCGGATGCTCAACCAAATGGTAAAAAATGGCTGTCAGTATGCTGTTGTGGAAACCACGTCCGAAGGTATTATGCAATATCGCCATCGTTTTATTAATTATGATGCCGTGCTTTTTTCCGGACTCTATCCGGAGCACATTGAAGCGCACGGCAGTTTTGAAAATTATCGCGAAGCCAAAGGCATGCTGTTCGCTCATTTGCATGATTGCAAAGTCAAATATGTCGATGAACAACAACGCGTCTGCAAAGCGCAAACCGGTTTGAAAAAAATCGGTTTGCATCATGTCAAAAAAGCGATCATCGTCAACGGTAATGACGCGCATTATCAATATTTTGCCGATTTTTGGGCCGAAGAGAAATACCGTTATCAGTTGGTTGACCAACCGCAGGCCTTGCGCACGGAAAATCATTTTACTCAAGTGGATTATGGCTATGTTTCTGTTTCATCAACCGGCACAAGACTGGAAATTTTGCAGCAAAAAATTAATTTGCAATTGCTGGGCGCGTTTAATGCCGGCAATGCGGCGGCCGCGGCAACGGTCGGAACTTATTTGCGACTGACGCCGGAACAAATTAAGCAGGGCTTGCAGGCGATTAGCGGCGTGCCGGGACGATTGGAATTGATTAACGAGGGGCAAAATTTTGCCGTGATTGTCGATTATGCGTTTGAACCAAACGCGGTGCGCAAATTATATGAAACGATAAAATTAATTCCGCACGAAAAGGTGATTCATGTTTTGGGTTCGGCCGGCGGCGGACGCGATACGGCGCGGCGGCCGGTGCTGGGCAAACTGGCCGGGCAGCTCGCGGATTTTGTGATTGTCACTAACGAAGATCCCTATGACGACAATCCGGAAATTATTGTTGATCAAGTGATGCTCGGCGCGGAAAAATCGGGCAAGAGTTTGAATGATAACCTATTTAAAATTATGGATCGACGCGAGGCGATTGCCAAGGCGCTCGACTTAGCCGGCGCTGATGATATTGTGCTATTGACCGGCAAGGGATCGGAGCAGGCGATTTGCGTGGCCGGGGGTAAAAAGATTGCGTGGGATGACCGAGCGGTGGTTCGGGAAGAACTGGGGAAATTAAAAGAGGAATTAAAAACTAAAAATTAAGAATTAAAAATTTTTTGCCGTCCCGATATTTTGTTGGGGCGGCGTATTTTTTGCTATAACAAAAATAGCACGTCATTCCCGCGCAGGCGGGAATCTCTCAGCTGTTTATCAATGAGATTTCCGCATACGCGGGAATGACTACGTCGCAAGGACAGCGGCAAGATTATTGTTGGTGATAGTTAAGCTTTATGGTATAATAAAAAAGGATTTTAAATCATCAATAGTCGCGGTCGAAGATTATTGAATCAGGTAATTATAAAAATTATAAAAATAATTTTAATTTTATGAAAATGAATGTCCTGGATTGGATTGCGTTTGTTTTGGTGATTGTCGGCGCTTTGAATTGGGGCTTGGTCGGCTTTTTCGGCTTTGACCTGGTCGCCTATATCTTCGGCAGCATGTCGATGATCGCCAAAATTGTTTATGACTTGGTCGGTTTGGCCGCGGTCTATATGCTGGTCACCGCACCGATGAAGATGAAATAAACAACCGATTTAGTAAGTCACGACCTTGACAGATTCTTTTTGATTTGCTATATTATTAAGGTCGACCACGGAAGTCAATCGAATTCCAAAATCCGAGACCCTTTTTAGGGGCTCGGTTTTTTTATACGCTCAAATGTGATATTATTTTTTTGTGGAGGTCGCGGGGGTATCACTGGTTGTGGACTTCTGTGGTCGACTCTCGGAAGTGGGGGTTCGATTCCCCTTACCTCCACACAAAGGACATCTCGACAAGAAGTGTTTTTTGTTTGTTTTTGGTTGAACCGAAGAGCGTCGTAGTCCCCGAGTACGGGAGACTACGACGCGGCAGACAGAACGGTCACCCCGGCGTATGCGGGGGTCCAGGATTAATTATTTTCTGGATACCCGCCCGAACGGGCAGGCCGGCATACGCCGGTATGACCAAGACGCAAAGACAGCGATAAAAAAAAGAGCGCCGAGTCTTTTAATGAGACTCGGCACAAAAAATCGTAGTGATTATTTTAAAAAACCGAAATAAGTTAAGGCCGGCACAATGTTTGGTGCTAGTTTATCTGGCAAATCATTGAGATATTGATAGCCCCATTTTAGAATGTCTTTGCCCGGCTTAATTTTGCCTGTTTGTTCGGCTAAAAAATGAACCAAGATTATATCTGTCGATTGGCCACTATTCTCTTCTCTGATAAAGAATATGAACGGTTTGGGATCAATGATTTTCGGATAGAACCCCATCTCTTCGTTGACTTCTCGACTAGCGGCCTCGATTAAACTTTTGTCGGCATTCTCAACTTTACCACCGCAAAATTTGTAATAATCAGTTGCGCCATGGAGATTTAGTAAGACAGATTTTTCCAATACGCAGTTACTATACTCACAAAGACGCTCAATTTCTTTGACGATAACACGGCCTGAAGCAACTATAATTCCCGACATAAATCCACCTTTTTTAAAAAACAAATAAATTTAATAAAACAATAGCACTAAAACTTATTCCTGTAAATATTTGACAATTTCTCTTGCTGGTGATACAATCCAGACAAAGTTTAAAAATATTTTTAAATTTTCCGTGAAAAACTTTTATCAGTGGCTAATTTTAGCTAAAATTTACCAAAATTTTGGCCAGCCACGCTTTGATAATTTTTAAACTGTTTTCATTATTTAGCTCGCAGGGGCTATTTTGTCGTCCCGCCCAATTGGGGACAGGTCTTTGCCCTGTTTTTAGTCTTTTAAGTGCTTGCCCATGTCCGCCAAAAGACAAGCTTCCATCCAATAAGACTAGTCTACAACCCGACTTTTGCAGTTGGGGTTTTTTGGTTGTCATTAATGCAAAAAATGCGAATTTATATGCGAATACCGCAAATTACATAGCGAAAGCCGCGAATTAGAATTCGCATTTTTTGCGGTTTTAGTTCGTGGTATTCGCATGCCAATTTGCATTTTTCGCATTAATGAATCAATTCATTGCAATATATTTATCTTCTAACCAACAAGCTTATGCCACAAAGCCTTATGCCGGATCGCGAGTTGAATAATCGTCATTACTTTATCGAACAAGAGGCGGTTATGCCCATGCCCGACCTGATTGAAGTGCAAAAAGATTCTTATGCTTGGTTTTTGCAAGAGGGCTTGGCCGAGTTGTTTGACGAAATTTCACCGATGACCGATTTTGCCGGCCGCAATTTGGAACTGTCGTTCGGTCAATATGTGTTTGATGAGCCGAAGTTTGATGAAATCGAAAGCAAGGCCAAAAATACCACCTACGAAGCGTCTCTGCGCGTCAAAATTGATTTGCTCAACAAAAAAACCGGCGCCGTTACTTCCAATGAAGTTTTTTTGGGCGATTTTCCTTTGATGACCAAGAACGGCACTTTTATTATTAACGGCATTGAACGGGCGATAATTTCTCAATTGATTCGCAGTGCCGGCGTGATTTTCTCGGCTGAGCCGATTCGCGGCCGCAAATATTATGGCGCCAAAATTATTCCTAACCGCGGCGCTTGGATTGAATTGGAAACCGATGCCACCAATGTCATTTGGGCGCGCATCGATCGCAAACGCAAAGTGGCGGTGACGTCGCTGTTGCGTGCTTTTGGTTATAGTTCTGACGAAGAAATTAAAGCTTTGTTTACCAATACCGATATTTCCGAAGATGTCAGCTATATCGACGCGACGCTGGCCAAGGATTTGGCCAAAGATGAAGCCGAAGGCTTGATTGAAGTTTACAAACGCATTCGTCCGGGCGACATGGCCACGGCCGACAACGCGCGTCAACTGATCCATTCTATGTTTTTCCGCTTTGACCGTTACGACTTTGATCGCGTCGGCCGTTATAAATTAAATAAGAGATTTGGTTTTGATTTGCCGGTCAACAAGCAAACCCGCGTCTTGCGGCGGGAAGATTTGGTGGCGATTATCGGCGAAATCATTCGTTTGAATATTACTCAAGACAAAGAAGACGATATCGACCATTTGGGCAACCGCCGCGTGCGGGCGATCGGTGAGTTATTGCAGAATAAAACGCGGGTCGGTTTGGCGCGCATGGAACGCATTATCAAAGACAAGATGAGCGTCTTGGAATTGGAATCTTTGACGCCGAACAAGCTGGTTAACGCCCGTCCGGTTATCAGCGTGGTCAAAGAATTTTTCATGAGCTCGCCATTGTCGCAGTTTATGGATCAGAATAATCCTTTGGCCGAGTTGGAGCACAAACGCCGCTTGTCGGCTTTGGGCCCGGGCGGTCTGACGCGTGAACGCGCCGGGTTTGAAGTGCGCGATGTGCACGCCACCCACTATGGTCGCATCTGTCCGATTGCCACGTCCGAAGGTCCGAACATCGGTTTGGTCGGCCACTTTGCCAGCTACGCCAAATTAAATAAATACGGTTTTATCGAAACGCCCTATCGCCGCGTCTTGCACGATGTGGCCAATGATCCGGCGATCACCATCGGTAAAATTGCACGAGTTGATATTTTAAACGAAAAAGGTAAAGTTTTGGTGCATGCCGGGGAAACGATTGATAAAACTGCCGCCGAGCTGTTGCATAAAGAATTGGCTCATCATGTGTTAATTCCGATCAAGGCGGTGATTACCGACCAGATTGTTTATATTGACGCCTTTGAAGAAGAAAAATATGTGACCACTGCCTACACCGCGCCGTCTGATGAGCACGGTAACTTTACCGTGGACAAAATTGAAGGCCGCGAGTTTGGCGAACCGACCGTCGTTGATACCGACCGTATCGATTTTATCGGCGTGGCGGCCAACCAAATTGTGTCGATTGCCACGTCGTTGATTCCGTTTTTGGAACACGACGACGGCATCCGCGCTTTGATGGGCACCAACATGCAGCGCCAGGCGGTGCCGTTGGTCTTTCCGCAGGCGCCGATTGTCGGCACCGGCGTGGAAGCTCGCGCCGCCAAAGATTCGGGCCATGCTTTGGTCACCGAGTTTGCCGGCAAGATTACCAAAGTCGACGGCACGCAAATTACGGTTGAATACGACAACGGCCAAACAAAAAATTATAAATTAAATAAATATTTACGTTCCAATGCTTCGTCTTGCATTAACCAGCGGCCGATTGTCCAGAAAGGCGAAAAGGTGCGCGCCGGCCAAATCATTACCGATGCCGCCTCCATCAACCAAGGCGAATTGGCTTTGGGCAACAACGTACTAGTCGGGTTTATGACCTGGGAAGGTTATAACTACGAAGACGCGATTATTATTTCCGAGCGGTTGGTCAAAGAGGACCTATTCTCGTCCGTCCATATTGAGAATTACACGATTGACGTGCGCGACACTAAGCTTGGTCCGGAAATTGTCACCAATGATATTCCGAATATCGGCGAAGAAAAATTAAAGAACTTGGACGAGCGCGGCATTGTCCGCGTCGGCGCCGAAGTTTCTTCCGGTGACATTTTGGTCGGCAAAATTACGCCGAAAGGCGAGACCGAATTATCGGCCGAAGAAAAATTATTGCGCGCCATCTTTGGCGATAAAGCTAAAGACGTGCGTGATTCATCTTTGTATTTGGAACACGGCGAACACGGCAAAGTGGTGGACATCAAAGTCTTTTCTCGCGAGTCGGGCGACAAATTGCAAGCCGGCGTGATTGAATCGATTCAAGTCACTGTGGCGCATTTGCGCAAAATTCGCGTCGGCGACAAAATGGCCGGCCGCCATGGCAACAAAGGGGTTATTTCGCGCGTCGTCCCGTCCGAAGACATGCCATATTTGGAAGACGGCACGCCGTTGGATGTTATTCTGTCTCCTTTGGGCGTCGTGTCTCGTATGAACTTGGGCCAGTTGCTGGAAACCCATCTCGGGTTTGCCGCCAAGAAATTAAACTACAAAGTCGCCACCCCGCCGTTAAACGGCATTACCGAAGATCAAATCCGTGGCGAGCTGGTTAAAGCCGGTTTGCCGGAGGATGGCAAGATTGTCGTCTCCAGCGGCAAGACAGGCGAGTTGTTCGATAACAAAGTAACCATCGGTTACAAATATATGTTAAAGCTGAACCACATGGTGGAAGACAAAATTCACCAGCGGTCCATCGGTCCGTATTCTTTGATTACCCAGCAGCCGCTTGGCGGCAAGGCCCAGTTCGGCGGCCAGCGTTTTGGTGAAATGGAAGTTTGGGCGCTGGAAGCTTATGGCGCGGCGCACACCTTGCAGGAAATTTTGACGATTAAATCCGACGACGTCACCGGCCGCAGTAAAACTTATGAATCGATTATCAAGGGCGAGCCGATTAAGAAATTAAATATTCCGGAATCATTCAACGTTTTGGTACGCGAGTTAAAGAGCTTGGGCTTGGATGTGGAATTGTTGAACGAAAAAGGTTTGCCGATTGAATTAAAAGACGATGAAGATGTGATGGGCCCGCGCCGGCCGATGGATTTGTTGCTGGAAAAAGAAGTCAAAGCGATCACCAGTGAGTTGGTTAAAGTTGATGAGGGTTTACCGACAACAGAGGCAGAGCCGATTGCGACGAGTGAAGAGGTCTAAATAGTTCATAAAGTTGACCAGCCCGCAGAGCTACGCTCAAGCGTTACTGGCGGGAAGTTCATAAAGTTATAAAGTATCTTGCTTTCAACTTTATAACTTTATGAACTTTATAACTAAATTTTATGGACTTTAAAGAATACCAAATCAAATCCCGTCAAACAGCCATTTATCCCGGCGCCGATCAGAATTTTATCTATCCGACTTTGGGTTTGGTCGGCGAAGCGGGCGAGGTGGCGGAAAAGATTAAAAAAGTTTTGCGCGATGCCGGCGGAATAATCAGCGAAGAATCTCGGATGGAAATCGGCAAAGAGTTGGGCGATGTCCTGTGGTATGTGGCGCAAGTGGCGACGGAACTGCATTTAGATTTAGACGATGTCGCCCAAAATAATCTTGATAAGTTGTTTTCTCGTCAAGACAGGGGCCAGTTGCATGGGAATGGCGATAACAGATAATTTAATTCGAATATAACGGATTAAAATCTGAATCTACGAATGCCGATCTTTAAAATACGCAAAATAAAAGCACGATATCCGTAGATTCGGATATTAATTCGTAGTATTCGTATTAATTACAAAACATGAATTTTTGATAATAATAAATAAAATATGCTTAATCCGATTAAAACCAGCGATTTTGAAGCCATCAAGCTGAAATTGGCTTCGCCGGAAAACATTTTGTCGTGGTCGCACGGCGAAGTGTTGCGTCCGGAAACAATTAATTATCGCACCCAGAAGCCGGAAAAAGACGGCCTGTTTTGCGAAAAGATTTTTGGTCCGTCAAAAGACTGGGAATGCTATTGCGGCAAATACAAAAAGATTCGCTACAAAGGCATTGTTTGCGACAAGTGCGGCGTGGAAGTAACCCGCTCTTTGGTGCGCCGCGAGCGCTTCGGCCACATCGCTTTGAAAACGCCGGCTACGCATATCTGGTTTTTGCGCGGTTTGTCGTCCAAGATCGGTTTGGCTTTGGATTTGGGCATGCAGTCGCTGGAAAAAGTGGTTTATTTTGCCAGTTTTATTATTACCGAGGTTAATGAAGATTTAAAGCGCGCCACGATTGAGCAAATTAAAGAAGAATATAAAAACAAGAAAAAATCGTTGGACAACGAATTGGAACGCCAAACCAACGATATCAAGGCCAAGCAAGCCGCGGCCGTCAAAGAGGGTAAGAGCGAGTTTGAAGCCCGCGACATGGCCGAACGAGAATTAAAATCTTTGGCCGAGTTGCGCGCCGAAAAGTTGGCCAACCTGGATGAGACGTTTACCACGGCGCAAAAAGAATTGAAAGATTTGAAAAAGATGGCGGTCATCTCGGAAAATGTTTATCAAAACTTGAGTTTGAAATACGGCCATATTTTTTCCGCCGGCATTGGCGCCGAAGCGGTGCATGCCTTGTTGGCCAACATTGATTTGGACGCCGAGATTACTCGTTTGAACGCCGAATTGGAAACTTCCGTTGAATCGAAAAAAGAAAAGCTGGTCAAACGTTTGAAATTTTTTAACAACTTGCGCAAAAATGATTTGCGTCCCGAGTGGATGGTAATGACGGTCGTCCCGGTGATTCCGGCTGATTTGCGCCCGATGGTGCCGCTCGACGGCGGTCGGTTTGCCACCTCCGATTTGAACGATTTGTATCGCCGTATTATTAACCGCAATAACCGCTTGAAGCAGTTGATGGATTTGAACGCGCCGGAAGTCATCTGCCGCAACGAAAAGCGCATGTTGCAAGAAGCGGTCGACGCTTTGATTGACAACTCGGTGCGCCACGGCAAAACTGTCGTCGCCTCCACCGGCCAGAAACGCAGTTTGAAATCTTTGGCCGATTCGCTCAAAGGCAAACAAGGCCGTTTCCGCCAGAACTTGCTAGGCAAACGGATCGACTATTCCGGTCGCAGCGTCATCGTCGTCAATCCGCGCTTGAAATTGGACCAATGCGGTTTGCCCAAACGTATGGCTTTGGAATTGTTTAAGCCGTTTATTATTTCCAAGTTGATTGCCAGCGAAGTGGTGCACAATGTGCGCAGTGCTTCGCGTTATATTGATGCCGGTCATGACGATGTTTATGATATTTTGGAAGAAATCGTCAAAGGCGCTTATGTCTTTTTGAACCGCGCCCCGACGTTGCATCGTTTGGGTATCCAGGCGTTTCATCCGGTCTTGATCGAGGGTTTGGCCCTGCAGATTCATCCATTGGTTTGTACCGCCTTTAACGCCGACTTTGACGGCGACCAGATGGCTGTCCATGTGCCGTTGACCGACGAAGCGGTAGCGGAAGCGCGCGACATTATGTTGTCCACGCACAACTTGTTAAAACCGGCGACCGGCGATCCGATTGTCACCCCGTCGCAGGATGTGGTTTGGGGGACTTTTTATTTGACCGGCCTGGCCGCACCTACGGATAATAAAATTAAAAGTTTTTATTCGCCGCTGGAAGCCAAACAAGCTTACGGCCTGAAACGCATCGGTTTGCAAGAATTGATCAAGGTGCGTTTGACTGAAGAATATGGCAGTACTGATTTAGTTGACACGACCATCGGCCGCATTTTCTTCAACGACATTTTGCCGGAAAAATTGCGTTTCATCAACGAATTGGTGGGCAAAGGCAAGGTCAAGAATTTGGTGACCGCTTGTTTGCGCTATTACAGCGAAGAACAGACGGTGTTGTTTGTCGATGAATTAAAAAATACCAGTTTTAAATATATTACTCAGAGCGGCTTGTCTTGGGGCATGGGCGATTTGCAGTATTTTCCGGAGGTGGAAGAAATTATCGGCAAGGCCGAAAAGCAAGCCGAAGAAGTGGATGATCATTATGCCAACGGCTTATTAACCGAAAGCGAACGTTATTCCAAGATTATTGAAATTTGGACCGAGGCCAAAGAAAAAGTGACCAAGGTTTGTACCACGCAATTAGACAAGACCGGCCCGGTTTATTCCATGATTGAGTCGGGCGCGCGCGGTTCGTGGGCGCAGTTGACCCAGATTTTGGGCATGAAAGGCTTGGTAACATCTCCGTCCGGCGATATTATCGAGTTGCCGATCAAAGGTAACTTTAAAAAAGGCTTTGACGTTTTGGAATATTTTATCGCCACCCACGGTGTGCGTAAAGGTTTGTCCGATACGGCTTTGCGTACGTCCAACGCCGGTTATTTAACCCGTCGCTTGGTCGATGTGGCGCAAGACGTGGTGGTTTTGGCCGAAGATTGCGGCGATACCACGGGCATTGTGTTGACCAAAGAAGAAAGCGATATTATCGGCAAGCCGTTATTGAAGCGTTTGTCCGGCCGGTTTATGGCGCAAGATTTGGTTAATGCCGGCGGCAAAGTTCTGCTCAAAGCCGGCGAATTGCTGTCCGAAGATTTGATGGATAAGTTTGTTAAAGATAATGAAGATATCAAAGAAGCGACCGTGCGGTCAGTGTTATCATGTCACCTGCATCGCGGCACTTGCCAGAAATGTTATGGCTTTGACTTGGCCTATAATCGCTTGGTTAAATTGGGCACGGCGGTCGGTATTATTGCCGCCCAATCGATCGGCGAACCGGGGACGCAGTTGACCATGAGAACCTTTCATACCGGCGGTGTGGCCGGTTCGGACGATATTACCCAAGGTTTGCCGCGCGTGGAAGAAATTTTTGAAGCGCGCCAGCCGAAACGTAAAGCGTTTGTGGCGGCGGTGGCCGGGACGGTCAGCATTGAAACCGAACAGCGCGACGTCAAAGGCGAGGACGGTGAATTATTGCCGGCCAATTCTCATAACAAAATTATTCGCATCGCCTATCAAGGCGAAGATGTTGATAAATATTATTTTGCCGAAGCGATGTTGCCGGTTGATGCTGATGCCAAGTCTAAAACCGGCCCAGACTTCGCTAAAGCTACGACGGGCAAGAAGAAAAAAGCTAAGCCGGAAATCATGGTCAGCGAAGGTCAAACAGTCAGCGAGGGCACGATTTTGTTCACGATCGGCGGCCAAGAAGTGAAGGCCAAAAGTCCGGGCAAAGTGGAAATCGCCGACAAATTGATCAAGATTGCCACCATGGCCCAAAAAGAACAGGAATATATTATTCCGCGCGGCTTTGCCATCTGGGTAAAAAACGGCCAGACCGTTGAGATCGGCGATCAGCTGACCGAAGGCAGTTTGGATTTGCAACAGTTGTATGAATTAAAAGGCGCGGGTGCGGTCCAACGTTATATCGTCCGTGAAATTCAATATGTTTATTCTTCTCAAGGCCAGCCGTTGAACGATAAGCACATCGAAGTGATTGCCAAACAAATGTTCTCCCGCGTTTATATTCAAAAAGCGGGCCAGACCGAAATGCTCGCCGGCGAGGTGATTGAAAAAGGCGTTTTTGACGATGCCAACAAGACGGCCATTGATGCTGGTCAAGAACCGGCTCAGGGCCGACAGATGTTGATGGGTATGACCAAGACGTCTTTGTCCACGGAGAGCTGGCTGTCAGCCGCGTCGTTCCAAGAAACCGCCCGTGTTTTGATTGAAGCGGCGGTGTCCGGCAAAATGGATCGTTTGACCGGCCTCAAAGAAAACGTCATTATCGGCAAACCGATTCCGGTCGGAACGGGGTACAAGACTAAACAGCAGATAGAGGACGAAGAAAATAAACAGGTTTAAATTTAATACGATGAACGGATTAAAATCCGAATCTACGGACGCTACGAAATGAACAAAAAAATACCGTCGGCTTGTAGCTGGTGGTATTTTTTTACAGAAAGTAATGGCTATTGTCATTCCGAGGAACGAGGGATCTCTTAATCTGCAAAGTTTGAGGCGCAAGAGATCCCTCGCAGGCTCGGGATGACAAGACTATGTTTTGGCGCAGTCTCCCGCAAAGGGACTGCGCCGTTTTGTTTAGTGCAAAAAATGCCGCCCCGACAAAACGTCGGGACGGCGAGACAGAAAGATGGCCGCGATGTTTTTCTGGTGAGACAGAGATGTTTTTAATTGCAACCAAACCCCTGTGATTTTAGTTGATTGTAAAAATTTTCCGTAATACTAACATAAGCCCTGACATAATCGTAGCCGTATTGTTTATTAGCCGCCATGGCAGGAGTAGTGACATTGAGTAAGCATTGCCAAGCAGTGCCACCATTACAACGGCTGGAAATTGCATTGGCTCCTGGGCCGGCGTTATAAGCGGCCAGTTGAAAATCCCAAGAAGAAGCATTACAAACAGAACTGCTGGATTGGCCGTTACAAGCTTTTTGTCTCATCGTAGCCATGTAGTGTGCGCCACAATCGATGCCGGTAGCCGGATCACGCAAATTACTGCCACAGCCTAGAGAGCCGGCGGTACCAGAGGTGACTTGCAATAAACCGTCTGTGTAACTGGGATTACCGCTGGACTCAGTCAACATTTGCGCTTTTAGCTGAGTACAATCAAGGCCGTATTTTTGCGCGGCCTGTCTTAAAAAGCCATCATAATTCTGACTGATTTGGCTGATGTTGGAAGGCATTTGACGAGTTTGTTTGATTGTACCGGCGGAAAGGTTGTCCGGGTTTGTTGTGGCACCGGTTAAAGTGGTTGGAGCTTCGACGTTAGTCACATCAACGGCATTAAGATTAACCAAATTGGGGTTAAGTGTTTCCAGTAATAAATATGATCCGAACAGCAAAACCGAACCGGAGATTGACGCAAAAATCCAGGCCTTGGCTTCTTTGACTAAATTTTGCTGGCCGCCGGAAATCAACCACAACACGCCGCCAATCATTAAAGACAGTATCGCCAGCATCGTGCCGATACCCAGGCCGTATTTATAAAGAGCGGTGATGTATTCGGCAATCCAGGGGATTTTGCAGCTGGTGCCGCCGCCGGCACCGGCCGAACAGTCAGGCTTGGACAGGCCGGTCAGGGTGGGGATTTTGACTTGCAGATTGTCAAAGGGGTTGGTGATTTTGGGCAGCCAGGAATTGTTATTGTTGTTAGCCTTGACGTTGGCGTCGACGCAAGACGAGCCGTCGGCATTGGCGCTGCTGCCGGCAAAATATTTTGCAGTGATTGATCCGCCCAAAACCATAATATCGGCCGCGCTGTTTTTTTGATTGGCCATGCAAGCCGCTTCATCGGTTGTATTTTTGGCTTGATGACTGATACCGCCCGTGCCGCCGACGCCGCCGCCGGTGATTGTTAGCCAACAACAACCGGCAAAAATTGGAGCCGGAGCAACGCAATTATTGCCCGAGACTTGTTGATCAACATAAAATTTTCCGGAAACATCGTCCATCGGATGTTGTTTCTTTTGATCGTCCGTTGACTTGTCGCAAGCCGCTTGATCAGCGACGGCCGTGGCTACGTAGCTGGCCGTAGTCGTAAGACCTGAGCCGGAACCGGCGGTAATGGTGATTTGGCAACAACCGGCGCTCACCGCCAGCGGTGCGATGAGCGATAAGCCGACGATAAAAAATGAAGCCAGTTTTATTTTTTGTTTAAACATAGATTATTCACAACGGCATTTGCCGCTCGGCGCCAAAAGGCCGCTGATGCCTGTGCCGTTGCCCCAGCAATCGACAATGCTGTTTTTCGCATAGTTTTTTGCTTGTATCAGCGCCCATTTTGTTCCGGGTATGGCATCGATAAAATTTGTCCAATCGGCTATTTCTATTTCTGCGTTGCAGTCGCCCTTGCTTATGTTGCCGCAAATGCCATGAGCATCAGGGCATTCCCAGTCCTCGATATTGCGATAGCATTTTTCGTCCTCGCTGGTGATGTTCCAATCTTGCGAGTGCTTTTTTTTACACGGCCGGCAAATCAAACCTTGGCCGGTAATATTTTCGCAATAACCCCATTGGCCGCTGCTGGTTTTGCAAGTGTTGCCTTGTGCTTGGTCTTGCGTGCTTGGCGTTGAACCGCCCAGCTTGGCGCAGTAGTTGGAAGCGGATAAGGCGGTGTCGTTGGAGCAACAACAAAGGGCATCGCTAAGATTGTTTGAGGCGGCGCCTTTATAAAGATCCACGATCTGATTATTTTTTGTGTCGGAACAGCGGCTGTTGTCGGCCACGGCAAAGCCGTCGCGGCATGATCCTGCGGTATTGGCGATGGTTTTGGTCCACCAATAGCAAGCCGGCATGGTGACGGGCGCGGTGACGATCGATGAATCTTTAATGCTATCTAATTTTAAATTTACCAAATCCGTATTAATCGTTGCCAGTAACAAATAAGCGCAGACGGTCAAAGCGGCACCGGACAGGCCGGCCATAATGTAAGACTTGGCTTCGGCTTCGCTTTTGGCATTACCGGCGGCGGTCAAATAAATCACGCCGCCGATAATGACCGACAAAATGGCCAGAGTGACAACGACGATTAATAAATATTTAAACAAAGAAATAGTGTAGTCGGCAATGCCGCGGTCGGAGTTGTCGGTAAAAGTATAATTTTGGCCGACCATAAACTTTCCATCGGAGGGAATGGAAACGGCGGGGGAAAAGGTGATATTACTGATGGCGTGAATGGCGGTCAGGGGTAAAATTAGGCCGATAAAAAATAAAATAAAGAAGCGGCGAACCATGCAATTAAAAATTAAAAATTATGAACCTGCCTCGCCGGCAGGCGGGTTAAAAATTTGTGAATAATTTAGGACAGTCGTAGTCCCCCGACTTGAAGTCGGGGAGACTACGACTGGGCGGTGTCGGTCTCGGCGCAGTTTACGGCTTAACATAGGTCAAAATTAATTTTTCAAATTGATCGGCAGTCAATGCGCCTTCGACTTTGTTGCCGTTAAAAAACCAAGTCGGCGTGCCGTTGACGCCCAGCTGGGTGCTGTCGCCAAAGTTGAAGCGGATTTTGTTCAAATATTTTTGATTATTAACGCAGTCTTGATATTGGCTGTTATCAATACTCAGCTGGTCGGCCAGTTTGAATAAGTCGGTGACATTGGCGCCAAAGGTGTCGCTTTGATTG
This sequence comes from Candidatus Falkowiibacteriota bacterium, assembly GCA_903897785.1. Taxonomy (GTDB): domain Bacteria; phylum Patescibacteriota; class Patescibacteriia; order Patescibacteriales; family Patescibacteriaceae; genus CAIUCZ01. The sequence goes on along the minus strand of CAIUCZ010000017.1, from coordinate 25,797 downwards.
GCAAAGAGCAAATCGGCCATGGGCCAGAATTTATTTTGCTCGCCGGCACAATAGGCCCCCAGCGCCAAGGCAATCGAATAATCATGGCGCGGCTGATCGCGCCAAATCAGTTTGACTTTGGTTTTATATTTTTCCAGCAATTGTTTTTCTCCGGCATAAGAAGCCAAGCAAAACGGGCAAGCAAAATCGCCGAACTCGACAATCGTCAGTTGCGGGGTGGAGCTGGCGCCCAAAAAATAATAATTACTGCCCTGCAACAAATCCAGCTGGTTGCGCGAATAAGGATGAGTAATATTGGCGGTGCTTGAAGCAGCTTGCAATAGCAGGTTTTGTTTCATAGAAAAGCCGGCGGTAATGACGGCGTAAATCGTCAACACCAGCAGAATGCCGCCGACAAGAAGGAGAGAAATTAAAACATAGTGCCAGCGGCGCGGAGGGCGAGTCGGCGGTGCGTTAAAGATTGGCGATTTATTGGTTGCTAAAGCCATAGAATTTATTTATACTATAAATAGTTTATAAAGTTCATAAAGTTATAAAGTTCATAAAGTTTCGGACTTTATGAACTTTAAGAATTTTTAACTTTATGAACCATAGCATGAGCTGCTTTAATTATAACAAAGTTCTTCGGTATAGTAAAACGTTAAATTTATGAAGCTGATTTCCTGGAACGTCAACGGTTTGCGTTCGTCGGTCAAAAACGGTTTTGCCCAAGCCTTGGCAGAAATGAAGCCGGATATTTTGTGTTTGCAAGAAATAAAAATTGATCACATTGCCATTGCCAAGCATCAGTTTGAATTTTTGGGCTATGAAGCTTATTGGAATCCGGCCGAGCGGCGCGGCTATAGCGGCACGGCGATTTTAAGCCGAGTCAAACCTTTGGCGGTGATCAATGATTTGCCGGATGAGAAGTTAAACGGCGAGGGGCGAGTACAGACTTTGGAGCTGGAAAGATTTTATTTGATTAATACATATTTTCCTAATTCGCAACCCGAACTGGCGCGCCTCAAATTTAAACAAGATTTTAATCACGGCATTTTGGAGTATATTAAAAAATTGGAAAAGAAAAAGCCGGTGGTTATCTGCGGCGATTTTAATGTGGCGCGCGAGCCGATTGATTTGGCCAACCCCAAGGCCAATGACGGTTCCCCGGGCTATAGCCAACCGGAGCGCGATGACGCGGCGAAATTTATCAAACACGGCTTGATTGATAGCTTTAGATTTTTACATCCGACAACCGTCAAGTATTCTTGGTGGACTTATCGTTTTGGCGCGCGGGCGAAAAATGTCGGTTGGCGGATAGATTATTTTTTCGTGTCAAAAAAACTGCAGGCGAGCGTCAAATCTGCCGAGATATATAATGAAGTGGAAGGGTCTGATCATTGTCCGGTGGGGTTGGTTCTAAAGTAGGTTTAAAGCTTGAGTAGTTATTAATACGAATACAACGAATTAAAATCCGAATCTACGAATAAATTTGATACGAATACAACGAATTAAAATCCGAAGCTACGAATAAATCTACCCTATTTATTTTATAACGATATGAAGGATTTTGTTCTTGGGCAGTTGTCTTATCAATTAACCGGCTTATTATTTAAGGCACATAAAGATTTGGGACGGTATCGCAACGAAAAACAGTATAGTGATTATTTTGAAGAAATTTTGAAGCAAGAAAATATTAGTTATCAACGAGAGTTTAGGTTTAAAGACCTTGAAAAGAGCGAAACAAAAGATAGATGTATAGTGGATTTTTTAATTGACAATAAGATTGTTTTGGAGTTTAAAAATAAAGACTTTTTGAGAATAGATGATTATTATCAAGTAAAAAGATATTTAGTCATGTTAAATTTGCCGTTAGGCCTTTTGATTAATTTTAGGCAACCGCGTTTAATCCCAAAAGAATTTTAAATTTTGTTAAAATTATTACCTAACTTTAGCAAATATTTTTAATATTTTTTATAAGTTTGTGTTTTTTGTTGAATGTTTGTAAGATGCTATTAGTTTCGATTCAGGGGTTCACTATTCGTAGATTCGGATTTTAATTCGTTGTATTCGTATCAAAATATATTTATGTATAATCACCAAGAAATTGAAAAAAAGTGGAGAATTATCTGGGACAAAACCAAAATCGACCAGGTAAAATTAGATAACAAGAAGCCGAAGTTTTACGCCCTGGACATGTTTCCTTATCCGTCCGGCGTCGGTTTGCATGTCGGCCACCCCAAAGGTTATGTTGCCACGGATATTATTGCCCGCCAAAAAAGAATGCAGGGTTTTAATGTTTTACATCCGATGGGCTTTGATGCTTTCGGTTTACCGGCGGAAAACTACGCTATTAAAACAAAAACCTTGCCGCAAGTGCAAACAAAAAAGAATGTCGAGATTTACAAAAAACAGTTGGAACAATTTGGCTGCACTTATGATTGGAGCCGTGAAGTCAACACCACCGATCCGGCTTATTACAAATGGACGCAATGGGCGTTTGTGCAAATGTTTAAACAGGGCTTGGTTTATGAGAGCCACGCGCCGATTAATTGGTGCCCGTCGTGCCAAACCGGTTTGGCCAACGAAGACGTGGAGGATGGCAAATGCGAGCGCTGCGGTGCTGTTGTTGAGAAAAAACCGCTGCGCCAATGGGTAATCAAAATTACCGATTATGCCGAGCGCTTGCTTAATGATTTGGATCAACTGCCGGAGTGGGAAGAATCGATTGTGCAGATGCAGAAAAATTGGATTGGTAAATCAGAAGGGGCGACGATAAAGTTCAAAGTTAAAAGTTCACCCGCCCGAAACGCTTCGCGTAGCGATGCGGGCGGGAAGTTAAAAGACTACGAATTGGAAGTATTTACGACAAGACCGGACACAATTTTTGGCTGTACATATTTAGTAGTTTCGCCTGAACACAAATTAATTGAGAATTTGGAAGCTGGAATCTGGAACCTGGAAGAAGTCAAAAAATATATTGATGGCGTTAAAAATAAATCAGATTTGGAGCGGACGGATTTAAATAAAGATAAAACCGGAGTGGAATTGCAAGGGGTGAAAGCAATTAATCCGGCCTCGGGCGAGGAGCTGCCAATATTCGTGGCTGATTATGTTTTGCCCGATTATGGCACGGGCGCGATTATGGCCGTGCCGGCGCATGACGAAAGAGACTTTGAATTCGCGCAAAAGTATGGTTTAGAAATCAGACAGGCGGTCAAGAGCGATGGAGATAAAAAGTTCATAAAGTTAAAAGTTCATAAAGTTTATAAAGTTGAAGACGAATTGTTTTGCGGTGATGGTACTGTTATTAATTCGGATTTTCTAAACGGCCTGAAAACGCCAGAGGCGAAAGAAAAAATGATGGCTTGGCTGGAAGAAAAAGAGCTCGGCCGCCGGCAAGTGCACTACAAACTAAACGATTGGGTTTTTTCGCGCCAGCGTTATTGGGGCGAGCCCATACCATTGATTTTCTGCGCGAGCTGCGCAGAAAAAGTTAAAAGTTCAAAGTTAAAAGTTGAAAGTAAAGGCGAACAACTAAATCCGGGCTGGTTTGTGGATGAAAATTTGCCAATAACTTTGCCTGAGGTGGATCATTATGAACCGACCGGCACCGGCGAGTCGCCGCTGGCCAACATCGACGAGTGGGTGAATACGACCTGCCCGCATTGCGGCGGACCGGCCAAACGCGAGACCAATACCATGCCGCAATGGGCCGGCTCGTCTTGGTATTATTTGCGTTATTGCGATCCGCACAACGACAAAGAGTTAATCAGCAAAAAAGCGGAAAAATATTGGAATCCAATCGATTTTTATATTGGCGGAGCCGAACACGCGACGCGTCATTTGATTTATGCCCGGTTTTGGCACAAGTTTTTGTATGACAGCGGCGTAGTTTCTGATATCGAACCGTTTAGAAAATTCCGCCAGGTCGGTTTGATTTTAGCCGAAGACGGCCGCAAGATGAGTAAGCGCTGGAACAATGTCATCAATCCGGACGAGATGGTGGAGCGGTTTGGCGCCGACGCTTTGCGCGTTTATGAAATGTTTATGGGACCGTTCAGCCAGGCGACGGCGTGGAATACGAATGGTATGACGGGGGCGAGAAAATTCTTGGATAAGGTTTATAATCTAAAGTTAAAAGTTAAAAGTTTAAAGTTAAAAGAAATAACACCCATTCAGAGTTTGCTTCACAAAACTATAAAAAAGGTCAGTCATGATATTGATAATTTGGCGTTGAATACTGTCGTTAGTGCCTTGATGATTTTGGTTAATGCGATGGGTGACGAAGAGCAGATTGCGCAAGGCGATTATGAAATTTTATTGCAGTTGATCGCGCCGCTGGCGCCGCACTTGAGTGAAGAATTGTGGCACGAGCTGGGCCATTCGAGCAGTGTTTTTTGCAGTGCTTGGCCCGTCGCCGATGAAGCCTTACTCAAAGACGAAATCGTGACGATGGTGGTGCAAGTCAACGGCAAGGTGCGGGCGAATTTGTCCGTGCCGGCCGATGCCGAGCAAAAAGATATTGAAGAAGTGGCGATGGCGGACGAAAGAGTTAAAAACTGGCTGGCGGATAAAAAGATTGTGAAAGTGATTTATGTGAAGAATAAATTGATCAACTTCGTAATTAATGCGAAAAATGCGAATTGACATGCGAATACCACGAATTAAAACCGCAAAAAATGCGAATTCGAATTTGCGGCTTTCGCTATGTAATTTGCGGTATTCGCATGAAAATTTGCGGCTTTCGCATTAATTATATATGTCATTACTTCAAGCTACCAAAGATCTGTGCCAAATGTATGGCATCAAACCGGCGCGATCAAAGGGTCAGAATTTTTTAATTAACGAGCCGGTCTATAATGAAATCATCGCGGCGGCGGATTTACGCTCCAACGATATTGTCTTGGAAGTCGGGCCGGGCCTGGGATTTTTGACCGAAAAATTAGCCTTGGCGGCCAAAGAAGTGGAGGCGGTAGAATTAGACGATCAGCTGGCTGAAGTTTTGCGCATAAAATTGCTGGCGCAGAAATTAAACAACGTGAATTTAATTAACCACGACATCTTGGATTTAAATCTTAATGATTTTTTGTGGTATAAAAAAGGCGCTTACAAAATCGTTGCCAATCTGCCTTATAATATTTCCGCTTTATTCTTGCGCAATTTTTTGAGCGCCACCGCTCGGCCGCAAACCATAGTTTTGCTCCTGCAAAAAGAAGTGGCTGAAAGATTGGTGGCGCCGGCCGGAGAATTGAGCTTGCTTGGCGTAATGGCTCAGTTTTATAGCCGGCCAAAAATTATAAAATTTGTCCCGGCAACAGATTTTTGGCCGCAACCAAAAGTCGCCAGCGCGATTGTGGTATTCGAACATGACCGGCCGACCATCAGCGATCAACTGTCAGCCGAAGAGCAAAAACAATTTTGGCGGTTATTGAAAATCGGTTTTTCGGCCAAAAGAAAGCAATTGAAAAATAATTTGATGTCCGGCTGGCCGACCGATGGTGCCACGGCCACCGGCTGGTTGAAAAAAATAAAAGTGTCGGACAAAATTCGGGCGCAAGATTTGAGTTTGGAACAATGGCGGGAGCTGGCGCGGCTGGCGATAAAAAATTCAAGCAGATAAACAAAAGAGACGCCGATTCGGGTGCTGTTACATTTTTTTTAAAATTTTGTTATAATAAAACCGCCTTCGTTTGGCGGTTTTATTATATGCCAAAAAAATTAACGCCAGCCGTTGTTGTGCCGACCGCTAGCGTCGGTCCGCGGTTATCACTGTGGAAAAGTTTGCGGTCGCTTGACTTGCAAAAAAAACAAAAGCTGGCTTTGGCCGGTGTGATTGTCGTGTTTATTGTTTTTTTGCTTTTCTTTGCTTGGCAAATGCGTGTCAATTTGATTTACCCGCTTTATGGCGGCGCCGATCCCAACGAAGTTTATCAACTGGCCGCTGCCGCGCAAAGCGGGAGCCAGGCCGGTTCGCAAGAAGAATACCAATTGCGCCATCAAGACACGGACGGCGACGGTCTATCTGATTGGGATGAGCTGAATGTTTATCACACCAGTCCGTTTTTGGCCGATACCAACGGCGACGGCATCGACGACAAGCTGTCGATTCAAGAAGGCATTGATCCGGTTTGTCCCCAAGGTCAAATCTGCATTAACGGTGTTTCCACCAGTACCGGCACGCCGGCGACAACGGCCACCTCCACCCGGACGGACGGTTTGTCGATTGAGCAGTTGACGGCTTTGAAAAATCAATTTGGTGCCAACCCGAGCGCGGCCGCTTTGCGCCAGCTGTTTGTCGCCGCCGGTGCCGATTCCAGTTCTTTGGCGCAAATTCCCGACGACGCTTTGGTCACGGCTTATCAAACGCAAGTAGGTGTGGATACCTCGACCATCAGCACTTCAACGCCGGCGACGGCCGATGTTTTGTCCGCCGCCCAAGTCAGCGCTTTGCAAAAATCTTTGGGTCAGAATCCCAAAGCGGCGGCCATCAGACAAGATTTGTTGCAAGCCGGCGCCGATCCCAAGCAATTAAAAGCGATCAGCGACCAAAGCTTGGTGAATGGATATAAAGCGATTATCGGACATTAGAATCTGGGATTTGGAATTTAGAATAGAGAAAGATTTTCTAGATTCTAAAGTCAAGATTTTAGATTCAAATTCAATCTTTATGAAATTAAAAATAAAAATCGGTTTAAGCTTTTTGAGTTTGCTTTTGTTCTTTGGTTTGTCGTTGTCGGCGATTCTTGTTGTTTTAGCTCAAGCCCGACCGGCGGCCGCCAGTGTTTTTCAGCCGATAGGCTCCGCGATTAGCGACCAAGCTTCAACCTTAAAAGCCGGTTCGGCGGCGGTCGGTTCGGCGGCAATCCCGGCCAATATTGTCAGCGATTTGCCGAGTACGCTTAAAGATTTGCTCAACAAAACCGGGTCGGTTTTATTTTCTTCGGCTTTGCGTAAAGTGACGGCCGATATCGCTTCCAAAACGGCCGTCTGGCTCGGTTCCGGCGCCAAAGGGCAAAAGCCGCAATTTTTAACCGCCCAGTGGGGTGATTATTTTGCCCAAGTGGGCGATAACGCTTTGGGCGATTTGATTAACGGCTATGCCGGCGTTATTGCCAGTAATCTGATGGGTGGCAGTGCCGTGCAAAAATGCCAAGTTATGGCTAATACTTGCTGGGACAGCTGCCTGAAAGGCGAGGCTTATGATCAGACCTGCGTTAATGTCTGCAACCAAAATGAAAAAGCCTGCGAAAGTCAAGTCAGTTTATCCACCCGCACCGGCACGTTGTTCCCGATTAATTTTTGCAGTCCGAATTTGGGCGCTTCGGTGGCTATTGCTTTGGGTTTGACGCCGCAAATCAGCGACACGTCTTATAAAGCCAATTGCTCGTTTACGCAAATGCAACAAACCTGGAAAACACAGGCGCAAAAATTGGCGGCCATGAGCCAGGCCGATTGGATGAAAAATTTGTCCTTGGCGTTCAACCCGACCGGCAACACTTTGGGCGCGGCTTTGATTTGGCGTGTTAACGCTTTGGGTGAGCAATTGCAGAGTAAAGAGGATGCCAAAACGCAAACCGCGGCCAATGGCGGCTGGCAGGACGCGCGCAATTTTGCCGGCCAACTGCAAGGCACGCCGGGCAATGCCGCCTTGCAAAATCAATTGGCGCAAACCCAAGTGTGGAGCAACTTGGGCAAAACGACCACCGATATTTTTGCCGATGCGGCCAATATTTTTGTGACCCAATATTTGATTACTTTGTTCCAGCATTTGATGAGCAACTTGGGCAGTACGGTCTCCGGTTTGCAAAATCTCAACGGCCTAGCCGGCACGTCTATCACCGGTTTACAAAACAGTATAAGCAAACTGCTGGAGCCGCAGTTCACTTCCGGCAACATCGATGTTCTGGGCGGTCTGTCGTCTTGTCCGGACAAAACCAATCCCGGACCGGACAGTTGTGTGATCGGTCAAGGCTTTGCTTCGGCGATTTCCAGTCAAATGACCGTGGCCGAAGCGGTGGCCGCCGGTTATCTCGACGCTAATCAGCCGTTCGGTTTTTCGTCCGGCGGCGATGAGCCGGCCTTTGATCAGGGCTATCCTTATCGTTCTTTGTTGATTTTACGAAAATATTCGATTATCCCTGTCGGCTGGGAGCTGGCGGCCGAAGCGATTCAAGAACAAAACAGTTCGATTGCCGCTTTTATCAGCTCTAGCGGAGTGGCCCCGACGCAGGGCACGGTCACTTTGGGCGATTTGCTGAATTGTTTTAACGATCGGACCGGCAAATGGTGCGCCGGTTTGGTCGATCCCAATTGGGTGTTGAAACTGCCGGCTACTTATTGCAAAGCGCAAGGCTACGGCCCGCAATTTTTAACCAATACGGTGCAAGATTTGGGTAGCGTTTGCCACAGTCGTGCAATTACAGCTTGTAGCCAAGATAATGATTGTAATTTGCAGACTATTGATACGAACGGCAAGACGCAAATCGTTTATTACGGTCCCTGCGAAAAACACACCAAATTAGTCGTGCAACGCGATAATAATTATTGCGCTGATCAAGAATCGTGCATTCAAGAAAAAAGCAACGGTAATTGCGGGGCTTACGGTTATTGCACCCAAGACACGCGCAGCTGGTCGTTCGGTCAAAACGCCGGCGACTGCCAGCCGCTTTATAATACTTGTACCGCTTTGACCGACAGCGCCGGCCGTTCATTTTCCGTTTTGGCCGACACTTTGAATTACGGCAGTTGTAATATCGACGCCGTCGGTTGTAACCAATACGCCACCGGCGGCGCTTATTTGGCGGCGTCCGACACGATGGCTTGGGCCGTCAATAACGCAACCGTGCCGCCGTTTTTGTATTTTAATAAAAAAGTGGCCGCTTGCGATTCCGGCAACGAAGGCTGTCATCAATTCATTCGCGCCAAAGCTTGTTTGGGCACTAATCTGGCGGCCGATTCCAGTTTTGAAGACGCGCCCTTGGCTCATTGGCCGATCAGTGCCGGCGCGACCGCCGTGCTGGCGACCGATCAGTTTTTGGACGGCAAGCAAAGCTTGCACGTCACCGGCGCGGGCGGACTTTATTCTTATGATTCGTCGATTTCCGGCCAACCGACTATTCTGCCGGCCGGATTTGTCATGCCGGCCGGGGATTCGTTTAATTTGCTTGTCGGGGCCAAAGTCAATGCCGGCACGGTAGAGATTGGTATTGGTAAAGCCGGCGCGCCGGCCGGTTTTCAGACAGTCCAAGCCTCTGTCGGCAGTGATTGGCAGATGCTCAACGTCGAGCTGGATAACACGGTCAACGCCAATTATTTTTACATCAAAGGCTTGACGGCCGACGCGGATTTTTATTTGGATGACATTAAATTTGAATCATGCAATTATTCTTCCGGTTATGTCGCTTATGGCGGTGCCAATGTCGTTACGGAAAAATTATTGCCGTCATATTTGGCCGGGACTTGCTATAACAATCCGGGCAGTGATTACACTCTAAAGAAAAACGCGCCGGTCGTGTGTAATAAGTTTGTCCGTCAATGCAATTTGGACGAGGTTGATTGTGATTATTACACTTCAACCGATGACGGCTCGGTCATTCCGGCCAAAGCCAAACCCAAAGACAATTGTCCGCAGACTTGCGTCGGTTATGCCTCTTATGTCGCTCAAGCCGATTATTTTAATCCGATTGACACGGCCAATTTTATCCCGTCAACAGCCAATGCCTGCTCGGCCAACGTGGCCGGTTGCAGTCGGTTCGTCAACTTGGATAAGCCCGCTCAAGGCGGCGAGCAAACCGAATATTATGCCGCGCTCAATCAATGCGTGGCGGCTGACGACAACACCTGCCAATCTTTTTACGCCTGGCAGACCGGCGGCCAAGCCGGCCAGCTGACGGCTTTCCGTTTGAAAGGCGACGCCAAAGCCAACACCGTCGAACCGTTGGTTTTGCAAGACGACAGCGCCGCTTGCAATGCTTTGATTTACGCCAAGAGCCCGAGCGATCCGTTTTATAATCCCGATTGCATTCAGTTTATCAACCAAAAAGGCGAAATTTTTTATCATCTTTATGATAACATTATCACCTGCTCGGCTAATTGCCATCCTTATCGCAAAACAGACAACAGCCTTTTGGCCGGTATTACCACGGCCGGAGCTTGCCAGGCGGCAATGACCGGCGGCAATAACACTCATTGGGACAGCGGCCGCCATCAATGCGTTGTTTGCCGCAACAACGGCCAATGGGATGACACCCAGCAAGCCTGTGTTTATCGCGCCGTGCCGGGACAGGGCGTGGCGTGCTCGGCGGCCGAAGTCGGTTGCACCGCTTACACCGGCAACGCCGGCGCCAATATTCAAATCTTGGCCAATGACAATTTTGACAGCAAGGATATCAGCCAATGGACCAACGTCGGCTTGAGCAATGACTCGGTCAAGGCGGGCGGAGCCGCGGCTTTGATCACCGCCAGCCCGGCCGGACGCCAGCTGGGCAATTTGGTTAGCAATCAGGCTTATACTTTGACTTTCTTTGCCAAGCGCGCGCCGGGTAATAATAATGCCAGCTTGTCATCAATTACTTTGGCTGATGCCGCCAACGCGCAAAACAATGTCGGCGCCTTTATCGGCAGTGTTACTATCGGCGTCGATTGGCAGTCATATAAATTTTCTTTGCCGAGTTACAACATCGGCAACCAGAACTCGCCGGTCAGCTTGTATTTTTCCGGCGCGACCAATATTCTGCTGGACGAAGTGCGTTTGGTGCAAACCAGCGGCACGTATTATTTGCTGAAAAACTCTTGGCAAACGCCAACCGTCTGCGATCAAGACGCTTTTGGCAATACTCATCCCGGCTACATGGTCGGTTGCCGCGCCTACACCAACAGCCACCAAGAAACGTCTTATTTAAAGAGCTTTAGCCAGTTGTGCCAAGACTCGGCCGTCGGCTGTGAGCAAATGATTGACACCAACAACAGCGCAATCTATCAAGGCAGTGTCGCCTTGAGCCTGCCGGCGCATCGGATGATCAATGTTGTTTATGATCCCGCCAAGCTGTGCGACGCCGGGCAAAAAGGCTGCCAGCGTCTGGGCGCGGCCTATGTTTACGGTTCGACTACGCTTTATCGTGACACTTATTTGTTAAACGATCCGGACAATTACAGCCAAGTGACTTGCACGGCCGGCCAGGTCGGCTGTACGGCTTTTGATTCACAAAACGGCGATGTTTATGCTCATGATCCGGGAAAAATGTTGTGCGAATGGCGTTTGCGCAAAAACAGCAACGATTACGCGTGGCTGCGCAAAGCGGCTAATTATTGTTACAGCTTGACCGCGCCAGATCCGCAAAAACCCGGCCAGCCTTGTTTGACTTCGGTCGATTGCGCGGCTGGCCAAGTGTGCGAGGATTTGGGGGCGGAGATTGATTGCCCGGTATCGGCCTTCAAAACCATCGGTTATGGCAACGGCAACGCGACTTACCAGCCGACCGCCGGCTGGGCTGGTTTGTGTCCGGATAACCAGGCCGGCTGTACCGAATATATCGATCCGGTGTCGCGGTTTAGCGCAACGGTTAACGCGCCCAAAGCGACGACCGTCAGTTTGTCGCCCCACCAGCTGTATATTTTGCGCGGCAACGGCGCCGGCATCAACAATTGCACGCTTGGCGGCGCGGCGGCCCAGTTGTGGCAGATCGGCAGTCCGAGCAATGAACTGACGCAGGTTAATAATTTAAATATTACCGATGACGCCAGTTCGCTGGAGTTTGTTACCACCGGCGACACTTGCGCCATCAGCGGCGGCGCCAATGTCACGGTGCGGCCGGCGATTGTCGCTTATGAATTGGCGCAAAATCTGGACAAGGTTTCGGCCAACGGTTTGGTAAAATTCGATAACGGCCAAGTTTTGTTCAACGAGCGCGCCCAGTCGGGCGACAGCAAAGCAAATCTAATTTACAACGCCAACCTGACCGACGAGTCCGCGGCGACGATTGCCGCGGCCGCCGATTCGACCAGAATCCCGTCAGCCGCGAGCGGCCGGCTCGATGCCAATGTTTTGCTTAAAGTCCGGCCGGATCGCCATTGCAGCCAGTGGCTGGCCTGTAAAACGTATATGGTCAACGATCAGAATGACCCGTCAAAAAATACTTGTTTTGAAATGGGTTTATGCGACAGTTTGGACAGCCGCGGCGAGTGCAATAATTTTATCAATCCGTACAGCGACAGCCAGAACAAACCGCTGGTGATTGATCAATCTTATTTATTTCAACAAACGACCAAAGACAACATCAATAAAGTCGACAGTAGTTTACCGATCCAGTTGAACAATATCGCCAACTTGACCGGCTACAGCCAGGTTGGCTGGTATGGCAGTCGGTTTCATGCTGACTTATACAATCTGGCCGACATGAGCGAAGAGGGGCAATCTTTGGCGGTCAATAATCTGAACGGTGATTTTTCCGACCCGACCAATCCGTGGTCGATCAACGGTGTGCCGGCAACTGTGGTCGACGGTAATATTTTGAATCAGCCGCAAAGTATTCAAGCGGCCATGATTGTTGATAACGCTTATTTCTTGCCGTCGGGCAAAGCGGTGCTGGCGGTGACCGGCGGCACAACCAAAGGTACTTCGGCCGATAAAACTGTGCTTTTAACCAAAGGACAAAACTATGTTATTTCCGGCAATGTTTGGACCAAAAATCAATTGGCCGACATCGGCGTCAGCTTGCCGGATGGCAGCGGTTTGGTGATCGTCAACAGCCAAAGAGTGCCGGCCGGGCTTAACGCGTGGACCAAAGTTTCCGGCGGGTTTGTGGCTACCGGCGACAAAATGACCGTTCATTTGTGGACCAACGGCCAAGCGTTTTTCAATGACATTCGCATCGAACCGTCGCTGTTGGCGCGCTGTAATTATGACGCGACCGCCAACAATCTCGGCACCTGCTCGCTGTCGGCCGATGATCCGGCCAATAAAAAATATATCGCCCCGACTTGCCGCCTTTATCCCCAGGCCGATTCTTTGTCGTGCCGCTACACCGATGACACCGGCGTGCCGCGCAAGGGTTTGGAAGGCTATTGTCTGCAAACCGATCCGACCAATGGCAATGTTTGTTTGCTGTGGTATCCGATCAGCAAAATTGTCAGCGAAGGCACGGAAGAAGGCGCCGCTTGGTCGATTGCCAATGATTTGTATTATTGCATCGATGCCGAAGATAAGTGCTTGCCGCCGGCCGCCTCCAGTTTGAGCGATTTGTTGACCAGCGGCAAAGCGGTTAACAGCACGCCGGGGTTTGCTTGTAAAGAATTTATTAAAGTCGACAAGACACAATCTTGGCACAATCGATTGAGTCCGACCAACGCCGATTATTTTCCGTTTGGCAAGTCTTTGACCGTTGATTTTGGTGTTAACGGCGGCGGCAACAAAACCGTGCCGATCAATTCCGGTGTGGCCAGCGGTTATTATGGCGCTTATTTCCCGGCCAGCTTTGACCCGAACACCGAGGCTTTGTTCGGTGTCGATGCCGTCGGTAACAAGATTCAACCGTTTGTCAGTTATTATGGCAAAGTTTATAATCAACGAGATTTATGCCAGGGTAAACCCGGTTGGAATAATGATAATCCGCAACATTATGAAACCGAATATATAGCCGCTTCCAATGTTGGCGAGGAGAGTAAAACGTTTAATCCGGCAAAATATGACGAATGCTATGTTGTGCGTTCCACTTACGGCGAAGAAAAAAATGCCGGTGACAATTGGTATTATTATAGCCATCCCCAAGTTTCCGGTGACAATAATAACGCAACCAAGGCTTATCAAGTCAGTTTAAGCTCTGATAATATATGTAACGGGATTGTCCCCATACCGGCCGGGGAATGCCATGTTAATTTTTCGGTCGATGCCGATGGCAATAAATTATTTGCCGGCACGGCAGTTAAGCATTCTTGCGGTAGTCCGATTAATAATTCTGATTTTACTTGCGGTTTTGCTTGTTATAATCACGATAAACAATATCAACTGGCCGACAATCAAAGTGCGGCAGCCACGGCGGTTAATCAATTGTTCGTGCGCAGCCAAGGCGATTATTTGTGGAACGGCAGCACTTATCAATTGCGCAACAACGGTTATAATCTGACCGTGCCGGCCAGAGATTGCGGTGCGGCGCGCACAGGCAATGACTTTTGTTATGTTTTGCCGGAAATCAGTAACATCGCGCTCAACGGTTTGCAAGCCGGCGCCATTACTATTCAAACCAACGGCTTTGTCACCCTGACGTTTAATTCCAAAGTTGATGTCGAGCAATTGCCTTTGACCGGGTTTGTGATTGATTGGGGCTACAAAGACAGCCGCGGCCAGGAAGTCAAAACTGTTAGCTATAACAACAGCATGTATGACCGGCCGCAAAGCGGCGCGGCCGTGCATACCTTCCGTCAAAATTATAATTACAGTTTGTTGACACAAGGTGGTGGGACGCAAGTGAAAAATATTACGGTGACGATTAAGGATAATTGGGGTTTTACGGCGACAGCACAGGCGAAAGTGGGGATTGTTGTTACACAATAGTGATGTAATGCGAATCTACAAATAGCGATATCGGTGAAATTCGTAGCAATTTGTAGATTTGCATGCCAATTTGTAGATTAGCATTACATCTTGTGGTATAATAATTTAAGTTGAACAGTATGCCCGAAAAACAAGACGATCAGGAAATGCAAGCGGCTGATTGGTCGCATCAGTTGCGACAAGCGCGGCAGACTGTAGTGGAAGAGGTTGGTGATGACGAAGACGAAGACAGTGAAGAATATGAAGACGAGGCTGAAACAGCGGATTTGACCGAACCGGAATCGATTGAACATATCGGGGAAAAAGTGGCGGCCGGCGCCGGAAAAAGCGAAGCGGTTAATGCTAACACCTTGCGCCAACTGGCACGGCAAAATCAAGCGCGGAAGCTGGCAACCGCAACGGCAGGCAAGTTAAAATCGTCCGGGTTTGGCAGCAGCCAACTGGCGCGCTGGGCTTGGGAATCGATTTTGGGCACGGGCGGGATATCCATTTTGTTCGCTTGGTTGTATTTGAATGTGCATGTTTTTTTGCATCTGGTGCTGGGGGAAAAAGCGTTTTGCACTTTAGGCAAAGAATGGCCGAGTGTTGACGAGCGGTCAAGCGCCGGGCTGGTGGCGGTGGAAAACAGTTTGCTGGCTTTGGTTGATATTATTGTTTTTTGTGTCGTTTTAGTGCTGTTGGCCTCGATATATTTGCTTTACGCGTTTATTGAGCGGCTCGATCCGACCACTTCGGCGTTTTGGATTAATATTTTTAACACAGTCAGCCACATTGTCAATCCCGTCGGCCCAACTTTATAACAAGCAGCCTATGCTAAATAAAAAGCGGTTTAGCCCAAAAATCAAACAATATTTGCCCTTGGGAGTGATGCTGATCGCTCTGGTTTTTTTTGCTTGGCATGTCCACGCCGCCACATCCACCGTCCCGGAAGTACCGGGGAATAGTTTCTTGGATATTGTCATTAATTTGGTTGACACGATTATCGCCGGCTTGATTAATTTTGTCGGTTATTTGTTGACCATGGTGATGATGGCCTTAATTTGGATCGCTCAATACAACAATTTTGCCAATTCCACGGCCGTGGCCAACGGCTGGGTGATTGTCCGCGACATTTGCAACATGTTTTTTGTTCTAATTCTTTTGGTTATCGCCATCGGCACGATTTTAAAACTGGATGATTTTTCCGCCACGCGGTTGTTGAAAAAGTTTATTTTGATGGCGATTTTTATTAATTTTTCCCGCTTGATTTGCGGCTTGATTATCGACGTTTCGCAAGTGGTGATGCTGACTTTTGTCAACGGCTTCAAAACCATCGGCGGCGGAAGTTTGGCTACTGTTTTGGGCTTGCCGCAGATTATCGACGGCGTCGTACTGGACCGGTCCGGCGCCAATGCCGGGATTGACCGTTGGGCCTTAATGGTCGGTTATTTGCTGGCCTTTGTTTATGTGGTAGTGGCTTTGATTGTCGTTACTGCCATGGTGATTATTTTGGTAATGCGCGTGGTCATGCTTTGGATTTACATTATTTTGTCGCCCCTGGCTTATTTGTTGAACGTCATCCCCAAAACCGGCAAGTGGTCAAGCATGATCTGGGAAGAGTTTACCAAAGAGGTGATTACCGGTCCGGTGCTGGCCTTTTTTATTTGGTTGTCTTTTGTTACCTTGAATGCCACAAGTTTTTCCACGGAAATGGCGATTGATACGGCGCCTTCCACCAGCCCGACCAGCGCTTATGCAAACACCTCCGGCGGTAACGGCTCGGCGCCAAGCGATGCCAGTACGGCTTTTTTGTTCAAGTTTGTCATTTCCATCGGTATGTTGATGGGCGGGTTGATTGTGACGCAAAAAATCGGCGCGGCCGGCGGCAAAGTGGCCGGCAGCGCCTTAAAGACGGCGCAAGGCACTTTGAGTACGATGACCGGCGCCAGATATGTCAGCGAACGTGCCAAAGCGTTTGGCAATCGCCGCGAGAAAGCGCGTAAAGAAAAAGTTGATCGGTCGGCGGATTGGCTGAATCGCGGTTATACAATGGCCACGGCGGCGCCCAAAACAGCTGTCAAAATGGTCGGGGAGGCCGGCGCCGGTTTTGCTTGGGATAAGGCTAACAAACTTAGTGGCGGCGCATTAAATGAGTGGCATGCCGGATGGCAAGAAAAACGGCAGAAGAAACTGGTTAAACGCGAAGAAGAAAAAACGGCAAAGAAGGAACATGCGGCGGCTTTGTATGGCGCTCATGGCAGTGGCGTTTACACCGATGCCAAGGGCGATAAATATGAATACGACAGAAAGTCCGATCGTTATATTAACACTAAAAAGGATGAAAAGACCGGTATTGAGACTAAGACGATTGCCAAGGATCCGAACGGCAAAGAGTTTGGCCGAATGAGTGAGGCTACTTACGGCTTGAAGACTGCGTGGAATCGAGGCATGGCCGAATACAAAGGCATGGCCAAGACGGCGCAAGAAAAAGATGTCAAAGACCAACAAAAGAAGTTTACCGATGCCGGGTTGAGTAATGATCAATTGTTAGCGGTTTTGAGTAGTGCGTCTTCTAATCAAACGGAAAAGATGGCGGCGGCTATGACTTTGGCCATCAAAGACGGTTTCAAAACCAAGGAAGCGATGGACAAAGGCAAGGCGACTGTCAAAGGCACGGCACTGGAAAAAGAATTTAAAGATAACGCCATCAAAAAGAGCGCCCATCTTTATTATGATTTGGGCAAAGGCGATGGCACGGATGATCCCACGAAAGATTATACCAAGGCTAAGCGAGATTTTGCCAAAGACAAAGCCGAAGGCAAGTTTGATATTCTGAATGATGATGCTTATAAGAATGCTCATGTCTGGCAAGCTCTGGCCGATAGCATGACTTATAAAGAATTCATTAAAGAAGGTGGTCGGGTGGCCAACAAGGACAGTAAGCATCAGAAAGCCGCCAAGGTTGGTTTGGACAAGGCGTCTGAAATATTTAATCAGACGCATGACGCCAGTTTAAATGGCACTGAAGACGGAGCGATTAATAATAAAGGCCGGTTAAATAAAATTTTGGGCGCGGGCATCAGGGTAACCGGCGACTTATCCACGGCGGTCAGAGGAGTAAAAGATGATGAACAAAAATATAATTTAGTGACCGCCGGCTGGAAGAATAGCACGGCAACCGAACGCGTTAATATGGCCGAAGAGAGTCTTGACAGCCGCGACAGTGACCTTGTTTACAAAGACGCGTTTGAACAACAGTTTGTTAATACAAAAAATATAAACAAGCGCGGCAAGAATGGGCATGAAAAACACAAGAATTTTGTGAAAATGCTGGGCAATAGGGATCTTGCCGCCGATTCGGCGGAGAAAATGCAGGAGATCTATCGAACGGTTAATCCTGACGGGTCGGACATCAATGACAATATTTAAAATTAAAGTTTATGTCTGATAAACAACAAACAATCAGCAACCAATTGCCAGCCGATGTTAAGTTTATTCTTGATTCGGATGTTGGTTATCTGCAAGAACTGCAATTGTCGCAAAAATATAATTTATTTGACGACTTGGGCACGATCAGTGATTTGGTGGAAAAAATTTATGCACAGCAAATCAAGCTTAATGATTTGGCTGATTACGTTAAAACCAATTTGCCCGATCTAAATCCGGCCGACACTAATAAATTTTTGTCAGACCTGATCGGCTGGCGCGTTTTGCCGATCAAAGATTATTTGGCCGCGCAAAATGTGCCGGGAGTTTTGTCTGTGCTGGGCGGCAGGGAAAGCGATTATGCCGTGGAGGTAGAAAAAACAAAAAAAGCTGTGGCCGAAGAAGCGGCCGGCACCTTTGATGCGTTGGATTATCGGGAAGATGTGGATGACCGCAAGTTTAAACCGGAATTGGAACCAGCCGAGATAGAAGAAAATTTAGGTGATGACGAACTGAACGACAAAGATAAAAAAAGTAATTTGCTAACCGTCTTTAACAGTAATCTATCCGACATTTTAAACATCGATGCGGTCGACGAGATGTATCAATTTTTAAACGATGTGGCGGTCGATTGTTTGGCGGCCGATCCGGCGTTCGGCGCCAAAGCGGCGGCGGCTCTGGCGGCCAATCAAGCGGTAATCATCAAGCAAAATTTAGTTTTGAATAACAAGACGGTGCCGGGCACGGCGGCCAATTGGTTGCAAGATTTTTTCCGCATCAACGGCTCGAGCCGGTTTGACGCTTTGGCTTTATCGACATATTTGTCCGACAGTAGTAATGTAAAGAGGTTGACTCCGGTTGACAAAAATATTTTGAATCGGTTTTTTAAGCTCTATCGCAATTTGCAATTTTTCCCGCAAGGGTTTGACCAGAGTAATCCGAACCAGTGGCAAATTTTGCCGGAAGCGGAATTAAACGAGGCCGTCCCGGCGGCCGTCTGGGTGAGTACGCAGGCCGAAGAAAATTTGGCGCACAGTCCGGCGGTCAACGAGCTGGAACAGCTGGCCGCGCAATATGCTTCGGGCAGTTTGGAGCGAATGGCGATTGAGGAAGAATTACAGCGGCAAGCGGAAAATCACGAAGCGCCGACCGATGATTTGGCGAGCTTGGCCGAGCAGTATCCGGCGGGGAGCTTGGAGAGAGAAGCGATTGAAGAAGAAATTAGAAAACAGGCTTAAAATTTAATACGAATACTACGAAAGCTACGAACATACGAATAGTTGATTCTGAAAAATTTGTAGCATTTGTAGCGTTCGTAGTATTCGAATATAATTTGTAGTATTCGTATTATAAAGATAATAAGATAATATGTTGAGCGATCTTCTAAAGTACAATCAGTTGCCGCCCGAACTGCGCGCCAAGATTTCTGCGCCGGATACGGTGGCCGGCATCAAGGCATTGGAAAAAATGTATAATGTGTCTTTGGCCGGCGTGATTATGAAAGTGATGATCAAAATTGTGGCGATCAATGATCTGCCCGGATTTTTGGCGCAAGAATTAAAATTAGCGCCGGAACAAGCAACCGCCCTGGCCAAAGATTTGTGCGACAAGATTTTGATTTGTATTGCCGATTATTTGGGTTTGCCCAAACCCCGTTTTTCTCCTGCGACCCCCTCGATAGGCTCGGGGCTTTCAGCGCTGCCTTTAAGCCCGACCGTTAACCAAGCACCGCGCAACGTCATGATGTCTTCGACCAATCAACCGACTTCGATAGCGTCGATTACTCCGCCGCCTGATCAAGCCAAAGACTTGAATGAAAAATTGGAAAAAATATTAGCCGCGGTCAATATTGCCTGGCCCAGCTCGGCCTTGGACAGCCGGTTTCGCCAAGTGATGATGATTTATTTGCGCGGCGTGCGCAACAAAGCCGATACGCGCCAAACTTTGATGAAACCGGTGGAGGTCGGGGGTATGGGATTGGGTGAAAAAATTGCCGACAAGATTATGGATATTTCGGCGACCGTAGTCAATCAACCGGTCGCGCCGACAACCATCGCTTCGGTGCCGTTGACCGGTGCGCCGCCAAAACCGCAACCTTTTTCGGCCGCCTCGATTCCTCCAACGAATTTGGGGCAGGCAAATGCGGGGCAGATTCCGGCCGTGCCGAAAGAAATCGGCGTGCGCGACGCGGCATATGATTTGAATGATTTGGCAAAGTTCAAACCTCTCGATAAACTCGGGGCAGGCCAAAAAGAATCACCGGTTGTGGTTGCAACAACGCCTCCGGCGGCCGATGAGGCGCTGGCCAAACTGATGGCGGCGGATCGTGCGCGGGCCATGGCCGCGCAACCGAAAATGCCTCTGGCCAATGACAAACCGGCCATGCCGGAAGTTCATCCAATAATTGACAACCTGAATCGCACGCCGTCGGGCAAAATTCGCATGGATGATATTACGCCGGCGCCGACGGTTTTGTCGCCGGTGGGCGAGCTGCGTTACATGAATTTGCAAAAGTTTCGCTATCTGGACAAAGAGCCGCAGCGAGCAGTGCAAAAAATTACCCAGAAATTTTCCAGTCTGGAGCGCGAGGGCTATGACAAGCGGTTGTTGGGCTTGAAAGCTTGGCGCCAGAGTCCGGTTAATCAACTGTATTTGCGCGTTTGCCGGCAGGCGCTGGACGGCAACCGGGCGGTCGAGGCCGTGATTAGCGAACAGCTGGCACTGGATGGACAATTTTTAACCATTGATGAGTTTAATGCGTTATTAAAATTAAATTCGCTGTATAAATTCTAAACCAAGTTGAAAGTCGTTAGTCATTAGTCGGAAGCCTTAAATAACCGGGCATTGACTAATGACTATTGACTAACGACTTTTGACTATTTTCTATGCAACAATTCACCGTGCCCCAATTTATCGAAGTGGAAGACAGGATTATCGGGCCGATTACGGTGCGCCAGTTTATTATTTTATTGTCCGGCGGGCTGTTGATCGTTTTGTTTTATAAAATTTTTGACTTTAGTCTGTTTTTAGTTGCGAGCATTGTCGTCGCCTTAATCTGTTTGACCTTTGCCTTTGTCAAAATCAACGGCATGCCGTTTCATTTTTTTATTTTGAATTTGCTTCAGACTTTGCGTAATCCGCGGTTGAGAGTTTGGCAAGTTAGTGATATGATAAACAAAGAGGCGCCCGAGGCCGCGGCCACAGAAAAAACCGCCGCGCCGGCCGCGCATTACAGTTCGTCGCGCTTGAACGAGCTGGCTTTGATTGTCGATACGGCCGGGTATTATCGCGGCGAGCAAAATGCCAACGTCAATATCGCCCAAGCCGAAGAAATTAAAATTGATTAGTATGAGCAAAATCAGCGAATCGACGCAAAAATATTTGGATATCGCCGGCATCAAAGAAGGCACGGCGGTAATGAAAGACGGCACTCTGCGGGCCATGATTATGGTCTCCAGCATTAATTTTGCCTTGAAAAGCGAGGACGAGCAAAACGCCATTGTCGCCGCTTATGTCAGTTTTTTGAATAATATTTCTTTTCCTTTGCAAATCGTCATCCAGTCGCGCGAGCTGAATATTGAAAATTATTTGACCGATTTGCGCCAGCGCGAAAAATCCCAAGTCAATGAATTGTTAAAAATGCACACGGCCGAGTATATCAACTACATCGAAGAGCTGATCAATCTGGGCAAGATTATGACCAAGCGGTTTTACGTGGTGGTGCCGTATAATCCGGTGTCGGACAGCCGCAAGAATTTTTTTGCCCGTCTGTCGGAAGCGATCAACCCGGCCAACGTGGTGCAGATGAAACGGGAAAGATTTTTGGAACTGCGCCATGAGCTGTCGCGCCGGGTGGACAGTGTTATCGGCGGCTTGGCGTCGGTCGGTTTGAACGCCGTGGAAATGGATACGCAAAGTATTGTCGATTTATTTTATAGTACTTATAATCCCAACACTTCGGCGAACGAAAAGCTGGTTGCTACCGGTAAATTAAATCTAAACCAATAACAGACGCCGCAGTCTCCCGACGAGTACATCAGGAAGACTGTGGCGAGACAGAATCTAAAGAATAAAAATACAAATAATTAAATATGTTCAATCCTAACGAACAAAAAATAAGCCAAACTGACGCGCCGCTAAAAACGACGTTGAGCAAAGAAATGAATTTGCGCCAGTTTGACGCAGAAGCGGCGCGGGCCACAGAGTTGGTCAGCGAAGAAAAAACTTATCGCCGCGGTGAATTGTCTTTGGTCGATTTGATTTCGCCGGCCAGTTTTGAAGTTGATCCGGATTTTTTGCGCCTCGGGGGAAAATATTTGCGCACGATTTTTGTCATCAGCTATCCGCGCTTTATCAGCGTCGGCTGGTTTGCCCCGATTATCAATTTGAATTCCGATTTTGACATCGGTTTATTTTTCTATCCGGTCAACACCGAAGTGGTTTTGAAACAACTGAAGAAAAAAGTCGGCTCCCTGGAAGCGCAAATCGTTTCCGACGCGGAAAAGGGGGCGGCGCGCGATCCGTTGATGGAAACGGCTTTGCGCGATGTCGAATCGTTGCGCGATTCGTTAACCCAGGGCACGGAAAAGTTTTTTCAATTCGCTTTGTATGTCACGCTTTATGCCGAAAGCAAAGAAGAGTTAAACAAATTGTCGGACGTGGTGGAAGATATGTTCGGTTCACGCTTGGTTTATTCCAAACGGGTTTATTATCAAGCCGAGCAAGGTTTTAATTCCACTTTGCCGCTGTGTAATGATCAGTTGTCCGTGGCTTTTAATATGAATTCGTCGCCGGTGGCTTCGTCGTTTCCTTTTGTCTCCAGCGAGCTGACCAGCGACAACGGTATTTTATACGGCATCAATCGCCATAACAATAGTTTGATTTTGTTTGATCGCTTTTCTTTGCCCAACCCCAACAGCGTTGTTTTTGCCACTTCCGGCGCCGGCAAAAGTTATACCATCAAATTGGAAGTCTTGCGCAGTTTGATGATGGGCACGGAAGTGATTATCATCGATCCGGAATATGAATACCAGCATTTGACCGAAGCGGTCGGCGGCACCTACATCAATATTTCTTTGTCCAGCAAATCAAAAATTAATCCGTTTGATTTGCCGCGCAGCGTCGGCGACGGTTCGACCGTGGAAGATATCATCCGCAGCGCCGTCATCACGGTCAAGGGCCTGACCAAGCTGATGATCGGCGATATGACGCACGACGAAGATTCGATTATGGACCGGGCGCTTTTGGAAACCTATGCCAAAAAAGATATTACGCCGGACGCGGATTTATCAAAAATTGAGCCGCCGATTATGGCCGACCTGCAAGAAATTTTGGAAGGCATGGAAGGCGGCGCCTCTTTGGCATTGCGCTTGAAAAAGTTTACCCAAGGCACGTTTGCCAGCTTGTTTAATAATTTGACCAACGTGGAAATGGACAATCAGCTGGTGGCTTTTTCCGTGCGTGATCTGGAAGACGAGTTGCGGCCGATGTCGATTTATATGATCGTCAACTACATCTGGAACGTGGTGCGCAGTCAAGTAAAGAAAAGAATTTTGATTATTGATGAAGCCTGGTGGCTGATGCAACACGAAGACAGCGCCAAGTTTATTTATTCGCTGGTTAAACGGTCGCGCAAATATTATTTGGGCGTGACGACGATTACTCAAGACGTCAACGATTTTTTGAGCTCGGTCTACGGCCAAGCGATTGTCACCAACTCGGCCATGCAAATTTTATTGAAGCAATCGGCGGCGGCCATCGATTTGGTCCAACGGACATTTGTGTTAACCGAAGGAGAAAAATATTTATTGCTGGAGTGCGGTGTGGGCGAGGGAATTTTCTTTGCCGGCACTAAACATGCGGCCATCAAAGTGGTGGCGTCATATATTGAAGATCAATTGATCACCTCCGATCCGCGCCAGCTGTTGGAAATCGAAGAAGCAAAAAAGGAGTTTGCGCGCGAGCAGGCTAATGAAGCGCAGCAAGCGGCGGGAGCGGCAACGCCGGCCTAATTTAAAAATTCAAAATTAATTTTTGGATTTTGACCTTTGGATTTAAAATATATTTTAAAATTTATGAATATCTCCCGTCGTCTTATTGCTATTATTTCTGTGATTTTAGTGCTAATCATCATCGGCATTATTTTATTCTTAACTCTCGGCCGCAAAAAAACAGTCGCGCCGGTGGCGGTCAAAAAAACCATTCCTTTAATCACTAACAACACGCAACAAAAAAACGGTCAAGTTGTTTCCAGCACGCCGCCGACCGTCGTGGAGGTCGCGCAGTTTGACGCGACGCAATTGGCCGCCAATTTTGCCGAGCGCTTTGGCACATTTTCCAACCAGGCGGGCATGCAGAACCTGAAAGACGCGGAAGCTTTTATGACCGCCAACTTGCGCGCTTGGGCGGAAAAATCCATTGCCGCGGCGGCTAAAATAAAAAATAATATTACCGCTTATCAAGGCACAATCACCAAGGCGGTTTCCACCGATGTTAAATCGTCAAACACAACCAGTGCCGATGTGACGGTTCATTGCCAGCGCAAGTCCGGCGACAAAGTGGCATACCAGGACTTGGCGGTCAAGCTGGTTAAGACTGGCGACAATTGGCTGGTGGATCAAGCGGTCTGGCAGAAATAAGTCATTAGTCGAAAGTCGTTAGTCGTTAGTCAATTTTTTTTTGATGTTGACTAACGACTTATGACTAACGACTTTCAACTCAAGTTTTCTCATTGGCAAAAATATTTGCTTGATTTTATTTTTCCCGCGGCCTGCGTTAACTGTGGTCGAGTGGGCGAGTGGCTGTGTGCCAGATGCGCCGGAAATATCCGCGGTCTGCCGCCGATGTGTTTTAGCTGTCAGAAATATTCACCGCAAGCAAAAATTTGTCCCGAGTGCGCGGACAAATATTTTTTTTCGCGCCTGATCGCGCCCTTGGATTATGATCAACCGGCGATCGCGCGCTTGATTAAAATTTTTAAATATCATTTTGCTTATGGCGCGGCGCCGGCTTTGGCTGATCTGGCTTTTGCGAATTTGCCGGAAAATTTACAAAAAGACTTGGGTCAAGCCGATTTTATGACAGCCGTACCGTTGCATCGCCGGCGTTTAAAATGGCGTGGTTTTAATCAAGCCGAGCTGTTGGCGCAAGAATGGTCGACCAAACTAAATATTAAATATATGGCCGGTCTCCAGCGTTTACGCCACACGCAGCCGCAAGCGCAATTATCCGGCGCCCAGCGGCTGCGCTCGCAGCAAGATAATTTTTTGTGGACGGGCGAAAATTTAATTGATAAGGTTATAATTTTGGTCGACGATGTGGCGACCACCGGCGCGACGGTTAATGATTGTGCGCGGGCTTTAAAAATTGCCGGGGCCGGAGAGGTTTTGGTGATGGTAGTGGCGAAAGGGTAGATAAAAAAAATAAAGCCCGCTTTCGCGCGGCTACTTGGCGGACTCCGTCACGCCGTAGCCACGCTTCAGCGTGGCGAAGGCGGAGAGGGTGGGATGTAGTTGGAACGGCAATACTCTTATCAGAAAACTAAACGGACGATAATTGTCCTATTTTTTCTTTGCTTTAATTATCATAAAGCCGGGATATTTATAGTTATCTATTTTTTCGGCCGCCGGGTCAAATTGTTCAACAAAAGAAACTACTTCAAAATTACTAAGAAAATAATCACTGAAATACTCTTTTAAGGTATGAGATGGCTCTTGTACTACCAATTGTTCATTAAATATTGTAGACTCAACCATTACCTGTTTAAAATAATCCTTACTTTTCTTTTGCTTTTCTAATAATTGTCTAAACGGATGTGTCACTAAAAAAATAAATAAACCATTCTTTTTTAAAACCCTAACCGC
>CAIUCZ010000016.1 GCA_903897785.1 Candidatus Falkowiibacteriota bacterium | reverse complement strand
TTTAAAGAGTTATATTGTTAAAAAACAAGTTTATAAAAAAATAACATCTTGGGTTTCGAAGAAAGGCCATGGCAATTGGTTGCCCGAGTCGCATGACTTTTATGAATGTTTTATTGGCGAATATCCAAACTCGTACGCCTTTGATGATCTGAGAGGAAATTATAATGTTTGGACTAAATCAGGAGGAGATGTAAAAGAAATTAGTGTGCCGGTAGTAGTTACAGATGATTCTTATCTAAATGAATTCACCCTGGACTGTTCACACGATGGTAGCGTTTCTGTCAGGATGCCATCTAAATGGTTGGTAAATAAAATGGGATTGGATCATAAGTATCTTGACGGTAGATTTTATGATAAAAAAGGCAACCTGATTGCTTATTCGACAAGCGTATTTGAGGAATTTTTTCCGTCAACTTTACTCATTGATAAAGAAGCCCTGATTAATTTTTTAGAAAAGAATGGTTATGCGATTTTCTGGACACTTCTCGGAGAAAAGCAAATGATTGGTGGAGATCATCAATTTAAAGGCAGACTCGATATATCTGGAGTTTACGGAATAATACCAGGGGAAGACTTTTCAGGTAAAATGATTTCAAAATTTGAGAACCCTAAATAGGGCGAGTCATATTTGCTTAACATTGCTTAACATTGCTTAACTTAAGCAAATCGCATTACGGTCGCAAAAATGGTTTACATTCGGTTCTGGGTTTCTGATCGGTGCAAATCTCTCGCCTCTGCTCAACCGCTCGCCACAGGGGCAAACAAGTGGCAAATTTGGGTTATCCCTCTTTGCATTCGGCCAGCAGTTGGTTCATTTGGGAGAGAACGACGGTCGGATACTTATACTCATCTGCCCAGTCAAACGTTCGAAACTTGCTGAGTAGGGCGAGCAAAAAATAAAAATATCAGCCAATCAAGCTGATATTTTTACATCTGAGTCTTACTTGACTAAATCTGTCAATTGTGTTAAAAGAAAAGTAGTTCGTTAACAAAGGCAATTTTGCCATACATTCTTTTTTGGAGGTTTAAGATGAGAAAGTTCACTTTACTGATAGCCTTAATGATTGCCGCGTCCGTTTGTTTGCAGTCTTATGGGTTTACTGATTCCACTTTTGGCGGCTATTTTGGTTCGCCAATCAGCAATATTGATTTAACTTGCATCACCCCGCGTCAAGCGTGTGATAATTCCGGGATTAAGTTTAAATATTTTATTCGCTACATTGCCTTTAATTCTAGCGATTTGAATTTATCCGGCTCGGTGATGACTAGTCTAAAAATGTTTATTGATAGCGTTAAAGCTGTGAACGGGACACCGATTATTATTTGTAATCCGGTGGCCGTTGACAATACAACATCGATGCTGGGGCAAATCAGCAACGGTTCGCTTGACAACGTGATGTCTAGCTTTGCCGCAATGCTGGCGCAGTATAACATTGAAATCATTATTTCTTTTGGTCCGGAGATGAACGGTCCGTGGTGCGCTTGGGGACAGCAAGCCGCCGCTTATGTTCCGGCTTTTCAAAGAGCGGCGACTGCCTTGCGTCTCGGCTATCCCAAAATAAAAATGGCCTGGATTGCTAACTGGGCCAAAGGTTATCCTTGGAATGCTTCCGGCTTGAATATCGGCGGCGCTTACGCCGATTATTTTCCCGGCGATGCTTATGTTGATTATGTCGGCATGAATATCTATTACAAAGACTGGGAAGAATGTGACAGTGTGCCGGCGTGGTTTTGGCAAACCAGTTTGGATTATCTGGATTTTTACGCTATTTACACGCCTAAACATCCGATGTTGATTACCGAAACTTCCGGCGTGGATTTTAGTAAGATAAGCGTCGGCAGTACGCGCGTGCCCTTGACTGATGCCGAGCAAAAGATATTCAAGACTGAATATCTGAAGGCGATTCAGATTATGGTAACGCAACATCCGCGGTTAACCGGAGTTTGTTTTTTTGACATTGTTAAAAATGAAGGTGCCAGCGACAGCGCACACAACTGGGGCAATATCAATATTGATTTTCGTATTCCCTTTGACGTGCTTTACGCCATGCTGCATCCGAGCTATGTTGATTTTGTTGCCGAGCGCGTAGTGGCGGCTTATCCCAATCCTTGCACGGATTATTTAATCATCAAGGGTTTGCCCGATGACGTGCAGCAAATTCAACTAATTGATTTGTTTGGTCGTGTCGTTTGGACCGGGCAAGCAGTAACCCAAAGTTATATGATTGATGTTTCGACTTTGTCCGGCGGTGCTTATGTCTGTCGGGCGGTTACGCCGACCAACGTCTATATTGCCAAAATTTTGCATAATTAAATTAAAAACCCGAGTTGTAAAAACTCGGGTCTTTTTTATACAAATATTTTTAGTATTTGATAAATTTTTGAGAGATAATTTTTGTATCGGTGCGAGCGCGCAGGAAGTAGCAGCCGGAATTTAAATTACTGATATCCAGCAGGGTCGTCGGCGTCTCAACGGACAAAATTGTTTGGCCGAGCAAATCGACAATCTGCCAATTTTTTAGTAAAGCGCCGGTCGGGGAGCTAATTTGATTGTTGTTGATGATAAAACTGGAAACGGATTGATAATTGTCGGTCACACCGTCGGGGATCAGATCGGAATTTTTTAGCATACCGGTTTTTGCCAGGTTGCCAAAATAATTTGTATTGCTGTCAGCCAAAAGAAAATTGCTGTTGCGAAAAATCCGTGGTCCGCAATAAACTTGATAAGCGTCAAAGGTGCAAGCCAGCCAGTGAATGCCGCCGGTTTCCATCCACGCCAGAACATCGGTGCCCCAGCTGGAAGTCGGACTCATCATGTAATAGTTGGCGCCGCCACAATAATCTTGCGGCAGGTCGCTGTTGTCAAAAGTTTGCAAGCCCCATTCGGTGGCGATAGTCGGCACAAAAGTTGACATGCAAGCGGGATTGTAATCAGATCGGCGATACATCCGGACATAATCGGTTTGATTGGGATAAAGATGCAAAGCGTACATAATATTGCCTCCGGCCAGCGGATAGTCAAGCGCATGCACGGCAATTTGATCCCAAACGGGTGCGCCGGCAATAATAATATTGTTGCACTTGGCAGTGTTGCGAATAAAATCGACTACCGGCTGATTAACTTGATTGCGCAAGTTGGCATACATTGAGCCGGCCGTGCCATAGTCGCTGACATCGCCGGGAATGTTGTCGGTGCCCCACCAGCTTGGTCCGCTATAGATTTCGAACAAAATTTGACGATGATTATTCCAGATTTTTTGGTCGGTGATAAATTTCCAAAAAGCGATAATCTTGTCTTTTGTGTTATCGTCAAAAGGACCGACCAAGTGGAAATCCAAAATAACGTAAAGATTTTGTTGGATGATGTAAGAGACGATCGGTTTGAGATAATTATTCCAGTAGCTAACCGAATCGGTAAACCAACCTTTGACACCGATCGGATGGCCGGAAATAGTTTCCGGGTCAATCGGAATGCGCACCACATTGGCGCGATAATTCCATTTGATGTCGTCGATCATTGCCTTGGCGGCATCCAAACCCATTTTGCCGCGATAAATATATTGCGGTTTGCCGGAAGCTTCAGCACTAACCAAAGCAAAGCCGCGCAGAGCGACAATATTGCCATTGCTATCCAATAATAAATTACCGGACGTGTGCAAAGCGGGAACAGCTGATAAATAGCTGGCGCACCAGGTTAATAAGGCGATGGTAGTAACCAACAGCCTGAACCAAGAATTTTTCATGATAAGGACTCCTGTGGATATGGTAGAAAATTAATTGTTTGCTCAGCCTAAAATGTAAAGGAACTGATATTGAAAGATATATAATAAAAAATGTAATTTGTCAAGAGACGTAAGAAGGGGCTATTTCTTGGCAAGGTGATAAATCTTTTGCGCTGTGATATACTGTAGAAATATGACCAAGCAAACCTTGCAAAAATTTTGGCACGAACTATTTGAGTTCGGCGTAATCATCAAGGCGCTGGATGGCTTGTGGCAAACCGCCAGCGGCCTATTGTTTTTATTTGTCAGCAAGAGTACGTTGAACGCCTGGCTGTTTTGGGCGACGCGCGACGAGTTGGCCGATGACCCGCATGATCGGCTGGCCAATTGGTTGATGTGCACTTTTCAGAATTTTCCCGACGAAACAAGAATTTTTGCCGCGGCTTACATTATCATTCACGGCTTGGTCAACTTGTTTATCGCCGTCCAGCTCTATCGAGAAAAGCATTGGGCCTTTTTGGCGGCCATCGGCGCGATGTTGATTTTTATGGCTTACCAAATCTATCGCATCAGTCTCTATCATTCGCCGGTGCTGGTCGCTCTGACTATTTTTGACGCCTTATTTATTGTGGTGGCCTGGCATGAGTATAAATATCATAAAAATAAAACCGCCAAGAAATTAGAAGCGGAAACTATATGACCAAGATTAACTTAAAAAAAATTTGTTCGTGGCTGTTGATATTTTTTGCCGGCGCGCTGTTTGGTTTGGCGATTGCTTGGACAATTTATTTGCATCGCGCGCATAGCAGTTTTGAAGCCTATTATGCTTTTCGCGGCTGTACGCGTTTGATCAGCCGAACCGATAATGACGGCGTATGCCAACTCGCCACCGGGCAGACTATCAAACTGGTAAAATATCAAGGCACCTGGTATTTGGACGGCGATTTGCCAACGTGCCGGTTTTTTGGTAAGTGTTTTTAAATTAAAAATATATGAAAAAACAAAAAAGATTTTCAACCTTAATAATCGTTTTGCTGATTGTTGCCGCGGTTGCGGCGATTGCCGGCGGAATTTTTCTTTATCAAAAAATGACACCGGCCGTAGAATCTAACCCGCCGCATAATACTTTGCCCGCGGCAACAACCAGCCAAGCGTCAGTCATTCCGGCCGATTGGAAAATGGTAAGCAACAATAATTTTAATTTTAGTCTGCAGTATCCGTCTGATTTTTTCGGCGCCGGCCATGAACCGAAAATTTTGAGCGGGGATTGCAATTACCAAGTTTTCCCCGGAGCTTGTCCCAACATTAATTCGATCGTCGCCAAAGATTTGACCGCCGCCGGCGGTGACGCCAAAGCTGTCAGTGACAACTTAGCTTTGGCTGATTATTGGCAAAAACCGCAGGGTGAAAAGTTGACGGTCGGCCAAACTGATTATTGTTTATATCAGAGCGCCGATGCGGCCATGGGCCATGTTTATAATAATTATTATTACGCGACCGTGAAAAATAACCAATGCCTGGTGATCACTTGGGCGACCGATTCGGAAAATTGCGATTTTTATTTACCCCTGGAAAAAGACAATGCCGCGCAGAAAAAAAATTATGAAGCCTGCGTTTTAAAGAATAAAAATCAGCCGGATATTTTGCGCCGGATTATCGCTACGTTTAATTTTTATAAATAATGAAATTTTTATGAGCAAGGGTATGATTTATACCGGCTTAATTATCGGCGGTTTTGTCGGCGGATTTATTCCTTCCTTGTGGGGTGCCGGCTTGTTTTCTTTTTCGGAAGTTATTTTCGGCGCTATCGGCAGCTTACTGGGAATCTGGGTTATCTATAAAATGTTAGGATAGCTTTGTTTATTTGGTCTTGCTCCGTGGCCAAAAATAATGTAAAATGGAAATTCCTGCCCGCAATACTGTGTATGCAGGCGAGTCAAAATGAAAAGTGAAAATGAAAAATTTAAAATTATTCAATCACTTGCCAGTCGGACATTTTTCATTTTAAATTGTCATTTTGTATTTTGAGATTTGCGCTTTTAATTTTAAACGACAACATCATGAAAAAGATTCTTTTGCTTTTGGCGCTTGCTTTGATTGTTTGTCTGGCGGTTTACGGCACGATCAGTTTGACCAGTGTGGCCGATGCGGGCGGCAAAAAAAATGATCAGCCGGCGCTGGCGCCGGTAACAACGACGGCGGCTGAAACAAAGTCGGTGTCCGTTGTGGCCAAAGCGGCTCCGGTTGTTGTTAAAACGACGGCGGCCAAAAAAGTTACGATAGCAAAAAAAGCGGTCAAGGCAAAAAAAATCAGCAGCGTCACTTGGACCGCTTCCGGCTTGCGCGCCGTCGGCAGTTTGCGCTCGTTTGATTACAGCACCACTATTCGTAATGCTTATATGGCCAAGATCGCCGCTTACGCCAAAGCGCGCGGCATCAAACAAATCACCGCGGCCGTGGTTAATTCAGCGCATCAGTAGAGCTGGATATTGGATATTAGATTTTGGATTTAACTCAATAAAAAAAAGAACATCGATCTGATGTCTTTTTTTAAAATCTAGAATTTATTTTATTTTCGGCAGCAACCGCAACAATGGCCGAACATTTTTTGCAAACCGATCAGAATTAACAAACTGGGCCAGAGATAGGCCAGCAGATTGTCGGTGATAACGCCGGCAGTTCGCAGTAAAAATGCCAAGCCGATTAAGACCAAGAGCAAAGGCATCATTTTGTGATGCGGGCAATGGCAGGTGGTGCAAGCGGCACCTTGATTCGTTTTGTTTTTGTCCATAATTTTTTTCCGCCCGAGGCGGGTAGTTAATAATTAATATTTTTATTATAGCACAAATCGGGCGTTGAGCGCCAGAGCCTTTGGCTAGTCGAATTGTCTGAAATCCGACATTTGACATCGGACATCCGATATTTTTGACAAAATTCCCGTTTTGGGCTATGCTTTGGCCAGATAACAAGTAATATTTTTTTTCTCGCTTTCTCAAGCGAAAATGAGTTTTTAACGGTCGGCTTGTTAGTTTTAAAATAAATATTAGTTAAAGTATGTCTAAGAAATTGTATGTTGGCGGTTTGTCTTATCAAACTAACCAACAGGCTTTGAACGATTTGTTCTCTCAAGCCGGTGTCGTTACTTCCGCCGCCATTATCATGGACAAAATGACCGGTCGTTCCAAAGGCTTCGGCTTTGTGGAAATGTCTTCCGATGAGGAAGCCGGCCAGGCCATCTCCATGTTTAACGGCCAGGAATTCGAAGGTCGCAAATTGACCGTGAACGAAGCTCGTCCGCAAGAAGCTCGTCCCGAAGGTGGTAACAACCGCCGTTGGAACGATCGCGGCAGCAACGATCGTGGCGGTCATGATCGCCGCAGCTGGTAATCGGCTCGAAAACAAAAAATACTCTGCCAGTCGGGGTATTTTTTGTGTTTAAGCGGGTTTGTGCTATATTAGAATGGAATTTAGAATCTGGAATCTGGAATTTGGAATAAATAAAATAGCACGTCATTCCTGCGCAGGCGGGAATCTATAACTTTTGCATTTCCATAACATTTCCATAAATAGAACCCGGCATGCGCGGGGATGACCAAAAACGAAAATAGCCTGATACCATTTAATAATTTAAAGACTAAATTTATGAACGAAAAGAAATCTATGCTCGTGATGATTATCGCCGCCGTTGTTTTGGTGCTTTGCGCCGGCGCGGTTTATTATTTTAATCGTCCTGACAACAGCATAAAAGGTGAACACCCGCAGTATAGTGAGGACGAGTTGGCGACTCAAGCAATCAACGCTTCGACAAGCTCAGCGCCTGCGGCTAATAACATTACTAACACTAACACCGCCGATCAAACCGCGACCGATGCCGCGGTCAAAGGCGTTAAAATTATGGAAACGAAAGAATTAAAAATCGAAACGATTAAAACCGGCAAGGGCGAAATGGCCAAAGTGGGTGACACGGTCACCGTTGATTATGTCGGCACATTGACCGATGGCACCAAGTTTGATTCAAGCATTGACCGCCATCAACCGTTCAGCTTCACTTTGGGTGCCGGGCAGGTGATCAAGGGCTGGGACTTGGGCGTGGTCGGCATGAAAATCGGCGAAGAGCGCAAACTGACCATTCCGTCTGATTTGGCTTATGGCGATGCCGGCGTCGGACCGATTCCGGGCAAAGCGACCCTTGTATTTGACGTTACCTTGCTAAAAATTGGACAATAAAAAATAGCACTGTCATCCCGGCGCATGCCGGGATCCGGATTCTTGTGTTTTGTTTGTTGTCTTCCGGATACCCGCCCGAACGGAACGGGCAGGCTGGCATACGCCGGTATGACCGGCTGATATTTTTTACAATAAAAATGCCAGTCTATGCGTATAATGGTTATAGCGGTTTAGCCAAAAACGGCCGGCCGTCCTCTTTTTATGGCTGAAACAACCCTGCAATTGCAGCAAAAAAGCGATGAAGAGCTCGTCAGTTTGTCCTTGATAGACAAAAATATTTTTGCCTATTTAATTGAACGCTATGAAGCCAAGCTCAAGCGCTATGTCAACCGTTTAGCCAGTTTTTCCCATGAAGAAGTGGAGGATTTGTTGCAGGAAATTTTTATCAAAGTTTATAAAAGCTTAAATGATTTTGATCAAAAACTGAAGTTTTCTTCCTGGATTTATCGCATCGCCCACAACCAGGTGATCAGTCGATTTCGTTATCATCAAGCGCGGCCGCAGGCAGTCAGCTTTGAGGATGATCGGGCGGTCAACTTGCTGTCCGACGCGGAGATCGAAGTGGAGGTGGATCGACATTTGGCCGGAGAAGAATTGAGTCGCGCCATGGCCGAGCTTAAACCGGAACAACGGGACATTTTAATTTTACGATTTTTCGAAGGCAAGAGTTATGATGAGTTGTCCGATATTTTAAAAAAACCGAGCGGTACGGTGGCCAGCCTTATCCATGTGGCCAAGAAGTCATTGAAGCAAAAATTAGAAAAGACAAAGATAAATACGAATACTACGAATTAAATACGAATACTACGAACGCTACAAAAGGCTACAAAATAATTATTTGTAGATTCGAATCCTTATTTGTGGTATTTGAATTATATATTTATAAAATCATATGAGTGAGCTTTCAAGCAAAATTTTAAACGAAATCGAAGAAAAAAAGGTCCAGCCGACGCCGCATTGGCAACTTGTTATGCGCACGGCGGCCGATTGGTTATTGATAATTGTAACCTTAATCTTGGGCTGTTGGGCTTTTGGCATGGTCTATTTTTTATTGTCGCGCGAAGATTGGGGCGCGGCGCCGCTGTTTGGCGGCGAGCCCCAATTTGTTTTTATGGCCGTGCCTTATGCTTGGCTGGCAGTGTTTGTTTTGCTTTCGATTTTGGTTTATATTAATTTTCGCCACAGCAAGCGCGGTTATCGCTATGCGGCCTGTTGGATTGTCGGCGGAATTTTTGTTTTATCACTGGCCGGCGGCTGGGCGATTAACGAATTTGGCTGGAGCCAGCCGACGCATGACATGCTCAATCGCAACCTTGGTTTTTATCACCATTCGTTTGATAGTCATGCCATGATGTGGGAAAATCCGGATCGCGGTTTTTTGGCCGGACGAGTGGTGGACATTGTCGATCCGTCAAAATTTGATTTGAACGATGTTGATGACCGGTTATGGCTGGTCAGTTTTGGGCCTGAGGCTGTTTTCTCACCGCAAATACAGTTGGTGCCCGGTTTGCCTTTGGGTGTGATGGGCCAGCGTACCGGCGACCACTTATTTTTAGCCAAAAAAATTCGCCTGTGGACGCAACCGGCGCCGAATTGCGCGGTCGGCGCAAGAAATATGTGCCCGCTGCGTAGTAATTAACAGC
Organism: Candidatus Falkowiibacteriota bacterium; assembly: GCA_903897785.1. Taxonomy (GTDB): domain Bacteria; phylum Patescibacteriota; class Patescibacteriia; order Patescibacteriales; family Patescibacteriaceae; genus CAIUCZ01. The sequence continues at coordinate 3,189 of CAIUCZ010000016.1, read as the reverse complement.
TGGCAGTTGATTGAATTAATCAAAGATAAATCACCAGCCTCCTTTAAGCTTATTAGCCAAACCAAAACGCTTGTTAGTTCTGATTTGCAGGGCAGAGCTAAACAGCCGTTAAGTTTGATTAATATAATAAACCAGCAAGGCGGCCGGACGCGCAAGCAACCGGCCGATTTGCTTTATCTGTCTATTGTCAGTATAATTTGGGATAGCTTTATAAAATTTTTATGGAAAACAAAACTCATCATCAGCCGGTCAAGGCCAGCGGCGGCGAGGAACAGGAGGTTTTTGCTTCGTCGGCGGTCATTAAAAGTAAAAAGCCGATCGGCCGATTGAAAATTCTTTGGAAAAAACATAAAAAGTTAATAATCTTTTTAATTTTGGTTTTAGCCGGCGGCGGTTATTATTTTTATACGACGCGAAGTTTGGCGACACCGGCGCCACGTTATGTTTTGGGCAAAGTCGGCGCGGGCGATTTAATTGTTGCCGTCTCCGGCACCGGCCAGATGTCGACTTCCAACGAAGTCAGCATTACGCCTAAAGTTTCCGCGGCTGTGGTCAAGGTGGTTGCCAAGCAAGGCCAAACCGTCAAAGCGGGCGATCCGTTGGTGCAATTGGATAATAAGGATTTGGCGATTGCTTTGCGTCAAGCGGCCAACAGCGTTTCTTCGGCGCAAGCATCCTTGAACTTAAAATTAATCGGTCCCAGTCCTGAGAGTTTGAAAGTCAGTCAAAACTCGGTTGATTCGGCCAAGTCCGCCCTGGATCAGTCACAAGCCAATTTGGTTAATGTTCAGGCCAACACCACCGCCAGTCTGGCCAGCGCCAAGTTGGCAATGCAAGTGGCGCAAGATCAATATAACAGCAGTAACGGCACACAAGGCCAAGCGGTGGTCAGCGCTTACAATAACGCCAAGGCGACTTTAAGCTCGTCGATGATTGATCTGCGCTCGGGGCTGGCCTTTGCCGATAATATTTTGGGGATTGATAACCAATCGTTGATTGCCAGCGGTGATCGTTATTTGCTGGGAGCGTTAAACAGTTCGGATATTAATAACGCGCGAGCCGCTTATCAAACGGCGCGCAACAGTTTTAATACGGTCGATCAGCAGTATGCCGGAATGACGGCCGCCTGGGGCCAAGCGTCTAACGCCGATTATTTAAAGCAAGTTTTGGCCGCGGCCCAGCAGATCAAAACCTTGGAGAATGACGTTTATCAATTGTTATCAGACTCAATTACTTCACCCAGTTTAACGCAAGCGACTTTGAATAGCTATATATCTTCGGCTTCCGGTAACGAGAGTTCGGCCGCGGCCGATGTCAGCAGTTTACAAAACGCGGTCACTTCGATTTCCAATATCAATCAAACCGCGGCCACCAGTTTGGCTGCCGCACAAAATACTTATCAACAAGCTACTCTGTCGGCGCAACAATCGCTGGCCGGCGCGCAAAATGATTTAAACAATAAAACATTGGCTTATCAATCGGCGCAAGACCAATACGCCGTCACCGTAGCCAAACCGCGGCCGATTGATTTGGCTTCGTTGCAAAATTCCTTAGCCCAAGCGCAAAGTTCATATGCTTTGGCCAAAGAAAATTATGACAACGCCTTGGTCAAATCGCCGATTGACGGCATTGTCGCCGAATTGACGGCCAATGTCGGCAGTCAGGCTTCGGCCGGCACGGCGTTGGCGACGATTGTTACGCCCGATCAGGTGGCGCAAATCAGTTTAAACGAAGTCGACGCGGCCAAAGCCAAAGTCGGCCAAAAAGCGACTTTGACTTTTACGGCAATTGACGGGCTGACTGTTTCCGGCACGGTCATCGGCGTTGATTTACTGGGCGTGGCCAACCAGGGCGTGGTTAATTACACGGTCAAAATCGCTTTGGACAATAATAATGATCAAATCAAACCGAATATGAGCGTCAGCGCCAACATTGTGGTTAATCAGCACTTGGGGGTTTTGACCGTGCCCAGCGCCGCCATTAAAACCGACAGCCAAGGCAATAGTTATGTTTTGACTTTGCCCAATCTTACCAATCCGGAGCAAACGGCTTATACCACCGGTGTGACATCGCCGACAGCGCCGCAGCAAACTTATGTCCAGGTCGGTTTATCCGATAATACCAATACGGAAATTACCGGCGGCTTGACGGCTGATCAATTGATTATCGTCAGCACGATTACCACCGGCGCGACAACCAAGACCGGCACAACCGGCTCGACCGGCAGCAATCCCAATGCTTTGCGGGCTTTGACCGGCGGCGGTGGCTTTGGCGGCGGCGCAGGGCGAGGCAATTAAACTAAAATTAGTTAGTAGTTTGTAGTAAGTAGTTCGTAGTTAATTGGTTCGCATCCTACGAACTACCCACTACGAACTACAAACTAAATTATGATTACGTGTGAAAAAATTTGTAAAAGTTATTTTAACGGCGACGAAGAAACGCAGGTCTTGAAAAATATTACCTTTAAAATCGACAAGGGCGAGTTTGTGGCGATCACCGGGCCGTCCGGCTCGGGCAAATCTACCTTGATGCATATTATCGGCGCCTTGGATATTCCGACCAGCGGCAAATATCTTTTAGACAACAAAGACGTATCGGAATTAGTTGATGATGAATTGGCGGAAATCAGAGAGAGAAAAATCGGTTTTGTCTTTCAGGCGTTTAATTTATTGCCGCGCGCCACAGTGTTGCGCAATGTCATCCTGCCCTTGGTTTATTCGGAGGTGCCCGTGCATGAGCGCGAGGGCATGGCCAAAAAAGCTTTGCTGGCCTCCGGCTTGCCGGAAGACCGCTGGAATCATTTATCCAATCAATTGTCCGGCGGCCAGATGCAGCGCGTGGCGATTGCCCGGGCCTTGGTTAACAATCCGTCGATCATTTTGGCCGACGAACCGACCGGCAACTTGGACAGCAAAACCGGGGAGATTGTCTTACAAACTTTTCGCCGCTTGAACGAAGAAGAAGGTCATACGATTGTCTTGATTACCCATGAGCCGAGTATTGCCGCCGCCGCCAACCGGACAATTTTTTTGAAAGACGGAATTATTACGGAGGATAAGAGACATCGAAGATAAAATTAGTTCATAAAGTTGACCCGCCTGCAACGCTATGCGTGCAGCATTACGGGCAGGAAGCTTATAAAGCTCATAAAGTTCTACACTTTATAACTTTAAGAACTTTATAACTTTA
>CAIUCZ010000015.1 GCA_903897785.1 Candidatus Falkowiibacteriota bacterium | reverse complement strand
TGTCTGGTTTTTACTAGTTTTTTAATAGTGCGCCTATTTTTTCTCTTAAGACTGTTTAGATCCTGCGTTTGCAGATTCTCCAGATCTTTGGTGACCAGAGTTTCCAAGGCGTAATTGAGTTGTTCGTTTTGCGATAAATCATCCGTTTTCATTGAAAAAACCTTGTTTGTGATTAAAATTAAGAAAATTAACAAAAGAGCGGTTTGTTCTTGGCTTATGATTATAAAACAGCCTTTTTCTGCTTTCTTGATTGTTAAAGAATGGTTGTTTCCGCTATTTTTAGCTTAGAGCTTAGTTTAAGGTTTGTCAATTCACGAATAATTCGGCATTAAAGTTGTCAGATTTGGTAAAAGTAAAATCCGGTTTAAGCAAGAAATAATCAAAAGTAAATTGCGGCAGCAGTTTTTTCGGTTCCGCAAAAAATAAACAGGTGGTTAAAATATCGGCCGTCAGCGTGTCAGCGGCTTTAACCCAGACGGCGGCCAGGCTGTGCGGCGAGCTGACGGTTTTTGGGTTGATAATATGATGAAAGCGGCCCCAAGCACGGCGATTACCGGCTGAACCGCATAAACTGCCATTGGTTAAATTTAAAATACCGATGGCTTGGGAAAAGTCAGCCGGATTTTCCAATCCAACCTTAAGGTTTAAGATTCCTCCCGACGTTGCGGTCGGGGCGGAAATGACAGCCGGACAAAACCGTAAATCACCGCCGGCTTCGACGCAAAAGTTACTATAGCCGTGTTTTAAAATTAATTCACAAACCAAATCAATCAAATAGCCTTTGCCCGCCGCGCCAAAATCCAACAGCCACGGTTGTTTTATGGTCAACTTGCCCGGTTGGCTTAAATCTAAAACCTCATCCCAAGCCGGCGGGGTGGTCGGATTTTTTGTTTGCAAAGAATAAGCGGCGTCATAGCCGGCATCAACCAAGGTTTGGCCGATCAAGGGGCTGACCAAGCCGTCGGTCAAGTCGTAAGCTTGGCGATAAATATCCAACATCGGTCTTGCATCGGCGGGCAACTGATAAGTCCCGGCCGCGCGGGCCATTTGCGCCACCAAAGAATCATCACGGAAGCGCGAATAATGAAAATCAAACCCGGCGATAAGTTTTTTGATTGCCACAAGCAAAATGGCAGACGACTCTGAATTTAAGTCGTCTGCCAAATCGATTTGCCAATGAGTGCCAATGGCCGAGAAAGAAAAATTGGTCTTACTCCAGCCGATCATTAGGATTTTGCTTGCGCTTCAATCGCGGCCAAAGCGTCATTAAAGCCTTGGGTGGTCAAAGATGAACCGGAGATTTTGTCCAGCTGTAAGCTGTTGATATTTTGTCCGACCACGGCTTGTTTTAAACCGGCGGCAAAAGTGGTTTGCCATTTTTTGGAAGCCGGGTTGACAGCTTGCACGGTCGCGGCCGCATCGGTGATGACATTATTTTTCAAGGTTAGGTTGATGCCGACCGTTTCGACGCCGGCCGGGGAAGTGTATTTACCATCGGCGTTATAAACACCGTCTTTATAGTTGACGGTAATCGGATTGGCGGCAGGGGTATTGGCGGAGTTGGCAACAGGTTGATTATTGCTCGGTTGATTCATAATCAAGTAGGCGATGACGCCGACCGGAATAATCAATAATAATAGCCACAATCTTGCAGAGTTGTTTTTTGGCTCGTGATTTTGCGCCGCGATTGGCGCTGGAGTGGATTGTTCGTCCATATGTTTAAGAATTAATTATTAAGTTTGGGTATTATAATCAAAGAAGCTTTTATAGTCAAGGATTAGGTTTGTCATTGTCTTTAAATAGCACGTCATTCCCGTCCCGTGTCGCAGCACGGGATAAACTCCGGCGGGAATCTGGTTATTTGCAGAATATTAAGATTCCCGCCTGCGCGGGAATGACGTGTTAATCAAGATCTGAAGCGGAAATTTTGATAATTTTATAAGTCATTTTTTTATTAGCCAGGTTAATCGTCACCGTTTGTCCGACCTTGGCGCCGAGTAGGGCTTTGCCCAAAGCCGATTGGTCGGAAATTATATTGCGGCCGGGGTCGGTTTCGCTGGAACCTAAAATCGTAAATTCTTTTTTTTGTCCATTCACTTCCACCTCGACCGTATGGCCTAGCTGCACGATATCTAAATTTTTAGCGGTAATAATTTGCGCGTGCTTGAGTTGATGTTCCAGCTCGCCAATGCGTTCGTTAATCCCGCGCAAGCGGCCTTTGGCAATTTGATAAGATGCGTTTTCCGAAAAATCGCCAAACGAAGCGCCATGTTGCACTTCAATAATCAACTTGGGCCGGACAATTTTGATTAATTTTTCCAGCTCAGCCGTTAATTTGGCAAATTTTTGCAGGGTTAACTTGGTGTCCGGCTTCAGACCGGTGAATTTGCCGGCTTTGCGATAAGGCGTTTGCATAAAATAAATTTGGGTAGAGACGCAAGATTTTGCGTCTTTGTTTCTTTGGATTTATCTAGCGGGTAAAGATTTTTGCATGACTTGCTTTATAAACCGAAGCCGTTTAAGCCATTTATTTGGTTTAAATAGGCTTTAAAACCGGCAAAAATCAGCCAGATGCTGGCCACAGTGGAAATCAAAGTTAAAGCAATGGCAATCGCGCCGACCCATTTAGCTTGCCGCCCCGGCTTGGCTAAATATTTAATGCCCGGCCACAAGCCCAGCGGCGGCAAAGCGATCGACAAAAGATAAACGCCGATTTGCGTCCACACAGAAAGATGCAGCGGTTTTTCTTTGACTTCATGGCCGCAGTTGGGGCAAAAATAGTAAGCCGGCAGGAGCGGTTGATGGCAAACCGAACAAATTGGCGGTTTGAGATTGTCCATAAAATAAAAGTTTAGCTTAAATTATGGCTTTAGCTTACACCATCGGCCGGATAAAGTAAAAAAATTAGGCGGCCGCGGCAAAAAATGGTATAATGATGACATGAAAATAAAAAAATCAATCGCTGTTTGGCGCGAAAAAATTACTCATCCGGTCAAGACCGCCAAAAAGAAAAAAAGACACGAAGTTTATTGGCGCATTTTGGGAGCGCTCGGTGTTTTATTGTTTATTATTTTTGTCTGGCAGGCTAGTATCCCCGTGCCGACGACCGGCGATTGGCAGCCGGAGTTGGCGCGCTTGTCTTCGGCGCAAGTTAAGGGCGATGTGGTGACCGTCAAGAATGTGCGCGATTTTCGTTATCGCGGCAGTGAAAACGACCAAGACTTGGCGATTAACTATTACGACAAAACTTATAATTTAAATAAATTGACCAAGGTCTGGTATGTGGTTGAGCCATTTTCCGGTTTTGGCGTGGCGGCCCATACTTTTTTGTCGTTTGAATTTTCCGACGGCAATTATCTATCGATCAGTATTGAGGCCAGAAAACTAAAAGGCCAAGATTATAATTTATTTTGGGGGCTATTCCATACTTATCCGCTGATGTATATCGCCGCCGACGAGCGCGATGCGGTTTTGGTGCGCACCAACATTAGAAAATCAGAGGTTTATCTTTATCCGGTCAAATTAAGCAAGCCGGAAAACGCGCGCCTGCTGTTAACGGACATGTTGAACACGATGAACGACCTGCTGGTCCATCCGGCGTGGTATAACACGTTGTGGGCCAATTGCACGTCGTTAATTGCCTATCATGTCGATCGCGTCTCGCCCGGCCGCTTGTCTTTGTTGTCGTGGCAGCTGGCTTTAACCGGCTATGCCGACGAGCTGGCGCTCAAAGCCGGCTTGATCGATACCAACTTGCCGTTGGCGCAGGCGCGGCAAAAGTATTATGTTACCAAAAAAGCGCAAACTGTCGGCGCCGTGCCGAATTTTTCCGCGCTAATCCGCCAATTCGATAAATAATTACCAATTTGCTCAGACCGTGCTATAATGCCAGGGTTATTATTAATTTTAATAAATTTATGAAAGGATTTAACGCTAATCTGGAGCAAGAGACTCTGGCCAACAACAATTTTCGCCAAGTGATTTATACTGCCAAACATTGCCAGCTGGTGCTGATGAGTTTGAAACCCAATGAAGAAATCGGCATGGAAGTGCACCCGGACAATGATCAATTTTTCCGTTTTGAGCAGGGCACGGGCAAATGTGTTATCGATGGCAATGAATACGCAGTGACTGACGGTTCGGCGATAATTGTCCCGGCCGGCACCCGACACAACATTATTAACGCTTCCGCCGAGCAGGCGCTAAAATTCTACACCATTTATTCACCGGCTCATCATAAAGACGGCGTGGTGCGCGAAACCAAAGAGCAGGCCGAGGCCAAGAAAAACGAAGAAGATTTTGACGGGGTGACGACTGAATAAAAACTTTGATTTTAGCGATTGACAAACTAAAATCATTTTGTTATTATGCGAAAAGTCCTTAAAGTAAGGACTTTTTTGAACAACATACCGTTTGGAGCGGTAGTTCAGTTGGTTAGAATGCTGCCCTGTCACGGCAGAGGTCGCGGGTTCGAGTCCCGTCCGGTCCGCCACTTAGGTTAAAAAAGTCAATGGAATTAATACTTTCATTGACTTTTTTTATTTCGGGGTACACTGTGGGGTACACTTTGTAAACTTTTACTTTGTTTTACGTGCGTAATAATTAGGGAAAAACCTTTGTTTACACTTATTACAATTTCATTTACTGTACTAGTTTGAACTTAATTAACTGCCTGTAGTGATATTCTTTGTCAGTTTTTGCCACTTATTGCCAAAATACGTTCCCGTTTGTTCCCGTATGTTCCCGATTATTTCCATTTTATTACACCATTTTCCGCCTTTGTATTAAAGAAAATTGTTGCAGTTTTTTGCAAGTTTTTGCAATTGTCCAAACTGGTAACAGTACTTTATCATAATTATTCGTAACTGTTACAGCTCATTTATTGTAATATTTTGTAATAAATTGTACTGCCAATTAGTGCCAATTAGTGCCAATTTTGAGAAAATTAAACAGTCCGTAAATGTCCGGCTAAGTCCGTTTTAAATTACTTCTCTAAACTTTCCTGTAGTTCCCAACTACTCAAACGAGTTCCCAAAAGTTCTCTATAGTTTCCGATTGATCGTAACCAGTTACCAAATGTTACCAATTGTTACCTTAAAATATGTTAGTCTTTAGTTAGTAAAAGTTAGTCTTTGTTAGGGCTGTTTTCTCAATTACTATTATTCAAAAATTACTTTGTTTATGTCACAACTTCTTTTTTGAAAAAAAAGAGTTGAAAATCTTTATCTACCTTTCTTAAAACCTTTCTATAATACCTTACTTAATACATTTATATAGGTCGTGTATATTTTGTGAACAGATAGTAAAGAAATAAAAGTAAAGTCCGGCACTCTTTTATATAGGTCGTGTTATTGCCTTGCTATGGTCGTTAATTGGTCGTGTTGTTTTTTAGTCGTTCCAGTGCTGCAGCAATTGCCTTTTTTTCATTCTCTTTTTGTTGTTTCTCTAAATAGGACTTTCTTGATTTTTCTGCCTCATAAATAAGGTCTGTTAAGTTCATTGAAAACGAAACATAAAACCCACGGGTGTGGCGTGAGTAATGTTTTAAATTCCATTTGAGTACCAACTCTTTTTTAATTTTTACTAACTGGTATTCGTTCCCGAAAGGTTTAATTTCTTTGGATAGTGTTATTAGATCAATAACTTTTGCGTTTCCATCCATACGGGACAAAAAGAAACGGTTTTCTATTTTACAATATGCCTTTGTCTGTAAAATACTTTTGATTGATAGGTAGGCTAACAAACAAATCTTTTCAAAATCGGTTTTGCCGTCTTTTCTATATTCCCAATATAGAGATAAACGTATTCCAACTTTAGGCGGGTTGCCTGTTATGCTATTATAAAGCTCTTTACCTTTCGATTCAGCGTTTAATAAATCCCTTTTGGTATTATCCCCAAACTTTATATTAAAGTATGTTGCAGCCTCTTTAAAGGGACAATTATTTTTTACTGTATAATCATAACAGGCATAATGTAAAACGTTATTTAAAC
>CAIUCZ010000014.1 GCA_903897785.1 Candidatus Falkowiibacteriota bacterium | reverse complement strand
ATTTAAAAAAAATTAATTTTTTATTGATGGCCGTGGTCATCACGTCTGCGGCGGCTTGTTTGATTGTGAATAACCAACTATCAATCAACGGCTTTGCCTTGAAAGATTTGAAAAGCCAGGCCAACCAGTTGTCCAGCGCCAATAGCGATCTGCAAGTCCAGTTGACATCGTTGGATTCATACAATAATTTGAGCGGGCGGGTGGCCAAATTGGGTTTGGTGGCGGATGGTGCGGTGCAATATTTGAGCGTAGGGGAGCAGACGGTGGCGAGGCAATAATTTTTTATAAATACAAACCATGACAATAAAAATTAGTTCATAAAGCCGCGAACAAAAGAAGCTTTATAACTTTATAAACTTTAAGAACTTTTAGCTTGCTCAGTTATTGCAATAATTTGTATTTGTAAGCCATATGTTAAAGGTTAAAAAAACAACCGCTCGCAACTATCATGATAATCGTCTCAACTTGGTGTTAGCGATTATTTTTTTGTTAGTCGGAGCGATTATGGTCCGGCTGTTTTATTTACAAGTAGTGCAGTACAGAAAATATTCAGATATCGCCGCCAAGCAGTACAAAGTCAGCAGTACGATCCTGCCGTCGCGCGGCAATATTTTTATCAGCGACACGGTGGACGGCTTGCAACATCCGGTAGCCATCGACAAAGAATTTTCCGTACTTTATGTTGTGCCGCATGATGTGACGAACGACCAGGTTTTGGCGGAGAAGTTGTATGAATTTTTTAACCAAGCGGCCGTGGAAAAGACGGTCGACAGTAAACTGGCCATTGTCACCAATCAACCGGTTACGTCGACTATTACCGGCAACGACAGTCAAGCGTCCACGACCAAAATAATCAGCGAGTTCAAGTTGATTCAGCGCGAAGCCAATCTCAATGAGCAAAAATCGGCGCTGGTCACCAAGTACTTGGCCATGTTGCAAAACAAGAACGATCGCTATGAAGCCATCGATAAAAAAGCTGAGGACAGCGAAGTGATTAAATTTTTTTGGGCCTTGGCCAGTTCCACACCCAACACCTCTTTGGCCAATCTGATTATTAAAAACAATCAAGTGGTTGATCGTTATTCGGGCGCGATTTTGCGGGTGCCGGGTGTCGGGTTTGATACGCAGATGTATCGTTATTATCCGGAGGGCGAGATCGGCGGCCAGCTGCTTGGCTTTGCCGGCCAAGACGATAGCGGCCGGCTGGTCGGCAAATACGGCTTGGAAGGTTTTTTCAATGACGAGCTCTCGGGCAAGACCGGTTCGGTAGCTTCGGAGCGCGGCGCCGGCGGAGTGATGATTGTCAACGACCGCAACGTCCGGCAGGCGACCGACGGCAGTGATTTGATTTTGACGATTGATGATGTGTTGCAGTTTAACGCTTGCCAAAAATTGGCGGCGGCCGTGCAAAAGCACGGCGCCACGGCCGGCAGTGTGATTATTATGAATCCGCAAACCGGGGCGATTGCCGCCATGTGTAATTATCCGGATTTTGACCCCAATAATTTCAACAGCGTTAAATCTTTGCGTTTGTTGAATAATCCGGCGATTTTTGACGAGTATGAACCGGGTTCGGTGTTCAAGGCGATTACCATGGCGGCGGCGCTGGATGCCGGCAAGGTGACGCCGCAATCGACTTATAACGACACCGGCCAAATTTTTATTCCCGGCTGGCCCAAGCCGATCAGTAATTCCGATTTTGCTCATCACGGCGCGCACGGTAAAACAACTATGGTCGGTATTTTGGAAGATTCTTTAAACGTCGGGGCGATTCACGTGGAAGAACAATTGGCTCATCCGGCTTTTGCCACTTACGTCCAGAATTTTGGTTTTGGCTCGCGCACCGGCATTGAATTGCAGGGCGAGGCTGACGGCAATATTACCGGCTTATTCCGCCATACCCCGCGCGAGATTGATTTTGCCACCGCGTCTTTTGGCCAAGGCTTGACGGTGACGCCGTTGCAAATGATTACCGCTTATGCGGCGATTGCTAACGGCGGCCGGTTGATGAAGCCGTTTTTGGTTCAGACGATCATTCATCCGGACGGCAGTCGCGAACAAATTACACCGATCAAGCTTCGCCAAGTGATCAGTCTGGCCGCGGCCAACACCTTGTCGGCGATGTTGATTAACGTAGTGGAAAGCGGCAATTCGATCAAGGCACAAGTGCCCGGTTATTATATTGCCGGCAAAACCGGCACCGCCCAGGTGGCCGGCGCCAATCACAAGTATAACGGTAATTATATTCACACCTTTATCGGCTATGGTCCGGCTGACACGACGGCCAATAATAAATTTATAATTTTAACCAAGATTGATAACCCCAAGGACGCGATTTATGCCGAATCGACCGCCTTGCCTTTGGCCCATGATTTGATGCAGGATATTATTAGCCATTGGCAGATTGCGCAAGATAGGACTCCGCTTCCTGTGGGTAAAAAATAATAAATACATAATGCGAATCTACGGATAATATGCTAATACCGCGAATAACATAGCGAAAGATGCGAATGAAATGCCAAAGTTTTAAATCTTTACTAACGTTGTCAGAATATTCGCATCTTTCGTGGTTTACATTCGCAGTATTCGCATTATATAACGTCCATGTTAATAATCATAAAGTTTTAAAATATTATGTTTAAACGAATTCTCCAATCCAAGCTTAAGCATTACGCCCAGCGCATTATCGCCAAATATAAGCCCGAAGTGATTGGTATTACCGGTTCGGTAGGCAAAACCGGCGCCAAGGAAGCGGTCTATCAGGTGTTATCCGGCAATTTTTCGGTGCGCCAAAGCGTCAAAAATTATAACAACGAAATCGGTCTGCCCCTGACGATTATCGGTTGCCAGTCGGCCGGGCGATCGGCGGCCGGTTGGTTAAAAGTGTTTCGCCAAGCCAAGCAATTGTTGCAAAATACAGACAAGAACTATCCCAAGATCTTGATTTTGGAAATGGGCGTGGATCGGCCGGATGATATGGACTATCTGCTGTCGATTGTTCAGCCGACCGTCGGCATCATTACCGCTATCGGCCAATCGCATTTGGAGTTTTTCAAAACAAGCGAGGGGGTGGCTAAAGAAAAAGGTAGGTTGATCGAAGCCATCGGCATTGACGGCTGGTCGATTTTGAATTACGACGATCCGGCCACGGCCAAATTGAGTCGCCGCACCAAGAGCCGGATAATTACTTATGGCTTGTCCAATAACGCCGAAGTGTCGGCGCAAGAAATTAATTTTTCCGACCGGGAGGATCAGCTGGGCACGCGTTATAAATTATGCGCCAATGGTTCGGTCGTGCCGGTGTGGCTGCCGGGTGCGGTGGGCGAGCCGCCGGTGCAAGCCAGTTTGGTCGGGGCGGCCGTCGGTTTAATTTACGGCATGAATACGATGGCGATTGCCCAGGCTTTGGCCGAACGCCAGACGATGCCGGGCCGGCTGAATCTTTTGCCGGGCCAAAAAAATAGCTTGTTGTTGGATGATACCTATAATGCCGCGCCGCAATCAATGGCGGCGGCTTTCAAAGCGCTGGATAGTTTTGATAAAAAGCGCGAGCGTGTTTTGATTTTGGGCGATATGCTGGAACTGGGCCCGAACAGTCATGATTATCACCGGACGGTAGGCGAGCAAGCGGCCAAGCTAAAACCGCGCTTGGTGATTTTTGTCGGCGAGCAAATGCGCCAAGCGGCCAGCGCGGCGATTAGCGCGGGTTTATCGGCCAAAGCCGCCATGACGGCCAAGACTAGTGAAGAAGCGGCTACACTCTTGAAAAAAAATCTAAAAAATGATGACATTGTCTTAATCAAAGGCTCGCAAGGCATGCGCCTAGAAAAGGCGGTCAAAGCAGTCTTGAAAAATCCTAAACAGAGTTCCGAGCTGGCGCGGCAAGGGAAAGAATGGGGCTAAGAGTTGAAAGTCGAAAGTTGTTGGTCGTCAGTCAAGAATACGATTTGGCGACTATTGACTGACGACTAACGACTAACGACTTGTTTATGCTTAGAAAAATAATTTTGGAAATAACGGTGGTTTTGTTGGCTGGTCTGACAATTTTTTTGACCGTGCTAGTGATTGCCAAGGCCGTCGGTTTGCCGTGGCCGATTTTGTCTGCCGGCCAAACCGATAGCTTAAGTTTGTGGCAAGCGTTATAAATATATGAAAAGGTACAGCGGCAAATTATTAATTTTATTTAGTTTATTAATCACCCTCGGTTTTTATTTGTTATCTAAAAGCGATTTATCAACCGTCATTATTTTGCCCTGGTTTACGCTGGATCAGCTGTCGGCCTTACTGGGCAGTGTCTTGTTTGCCTGGTCGTTTATTTTAGCCAGTCGCTGGGCGTGGATCGAACTGGCATTTGGCGGGCTGGATCAGATTTATCGCCTGCATCAAAAAATCGGCAAGCTGGCCTTTGGTTTGCTGTTGGCGCACCCGTTGTTTTTGTTGGCGGCTTATGCGCCGATGCGCGGCGGCGACGCGGGTTTGCTGTTGCCCGGAGGAAACTTGGCCAATGATTTGGGCAAGGCCGGCTTGCTGGTGATGGCGATCATTATCATCGCTTTGATTTACGGCAAATTGCGCTACGACTGGTTTGTCAAAATCCAAAAGTTTTTCGGTTTGGCTTTGGCTTTTGGTATTTTTCATATTTTGTTTGTTTCCAGCGATGTCGCCGATTATTGGCCGCTGGGTTGGTGGATGATTTTGCTGTTTGCCTGCGGCTTAGTCGCCTATATTTATCGTGAGTTGCTTTATGCGCGTTTGAGTCGGCGTCATTATTATGAAGTGGCCGAGATTAATAATCATGACAACCCGCCTTCGCAACGCTACGGCGAGGCAAGTCAAATTATTGAATTTAATTTGCGGCCGCTGGGCAAGCCGCTCAAACATCACGGCGGACAGTTTGCTTATTTTAGTTTTTGCTCGCAAGGCCTAACCGAAGAACCCCATCCGTTTTCCTTGGCCAGCGGCAACGAGCAGGTCTTGCGTCTGGCTTGCCGGTTGTGTGGCGATTGGACCAACTTATTGCCGCAAGTTAAAGTCGGGGACAAGGTGACGGTCTTTGGCCCGCATGGGCATTTTTATGACGACTGGCAGAAATATCGCCAGACAATCGCGGTAGCCGGCGGCATCGGCATCACCCCATTTTTGGGCTTGCTTGACGCGGAAAGGCAAAAACCCCGCCTCTTCGGCGGGCGGGCGCGTACTGCCAATCAAACGATTAATTTTTTCTATGCATGCAAAAATCAAACTGAAGCGATTTTTGACGCGGAGTTGCGAGCGTTAACGCAAACATTAAACGGCTTGACTTATAATTTGTGTTTATCGCAAACGGACGGCCGGTTGACGGCGGATAAACTTTTAGCCGACGTTGATGACTTGAGCTCGACGGCGGTGTTTTTGTGCGGTCCGGCAACGATGATGAAGGATCTGGCCAAGCAACTGCAGGCTCGAGGCATGAAAAAAGAGCAGATTATTTTTGAAGATTTCAGCTATCATTAGTTTGTAGCGGGTAGTGAGTAGTTTGTAGAAAAAATACAAGATCGTCATTTCCGCGTATGCGGGAATCTCATCGGTTAATAGATGCGGCGTTTTTTGTGCCTTAATCCGCCGCAGCCCCACGAGTACGTGGAGACTGCGGCGAGACAAAAAAATGACAGGATAAAAAAAGCGGCCGCTTTGGTCGGTCGCTGATAATTGTTTTACTTTGGAGCGGGCACCAGCTTGGCGCCGTCGTTGAGGTAAATATTGTTGCTGTTGTCCGTGTCGTCGGTGATTACTCTGACCTTTTGGCCTATGAAGATTGTAATCACTTCCCGTTCATCCGTTGGTGCGTGATAAATAATCAAATCATGGCCGTTGTTGAGATAGATATTGTCGGCGCGGTTGTTGGTAACGACTCTGACTTTTTGTCCTTTGGCGACGGTGCAGAGCGTTTGTTTTTTTTGTTTTGACGTTTGGTTTTTGCCGGGATTTTTTTTATTTTTCACCTGGCTGTCGCTTGGCGTCTGATTTTTTTCCAAAATCAAAAGCTTGTTTTTGATATCGGACAGTTCCGGCGTAATCCGGTTCAAAACCGTTGCGGCGATCGAACTGTCCGTTTTGTTTTGTTCGTCGTCGCTTGGCAGTGTCAGCCGAGTGATGGTCGGTTCTTGATTTGAGTTTTCTTCGGCGTCAAAATCGTCGTCAAACGTTTTGCCGGCTTGGGCGATTTTTTCAATCGGCACCAAACGCGGTTCGGCGGTCACTTTGGCAAACCAAGTGATATCTTTTGACTTCGGTCTGTCCAAAGAGGCGTTGCACTTGCCGATTTTAAACTCTTTGCCGCCCGCGTCTCGGGCGATAAGATAAGCGGCAACGTCGGCTCCGTCCAAATCGTCAAACTCGTCATCGGCTTGGCAAAAGCTTTGCAGTCCGCTTTTGAACGGCGTGACAAATCTGAAAACAAGCACTTCGTTGTTTTGCACTTTGCCCATATCGATTAGTGTTGCTCGATTGACGGCGACGTCCACCCGGTCGTCTCCGGTTTTAAAGATGACCTTGGTCGAACCGCAAGCCGAAACGGCCAAGATAACGGCTATCAGGCGGATGGCGCCCGCAAGGTCGGTGAATAATTTTTCCATGGTTAATCCCTGGTTGGTGATAAATAGTTGATTATTTGATTGTCAAAGAATGGTTTTGTCGATAGCCTAATATTACATTTTTTTGATTGGAAGTCAAGCGGCGGGGAAATAAAAAACGACCGCTCCGCAAAGGGTTGGTCGTTTTGATTTTTTGTTTATCCTTTTAAGGATTCTTGGTCGGTTTTTTGTAAGGAACCAGGTCTGTGCCGTTGTTGATATAAATATCACTTTCATCATCCGTGATAATTCTGACTTTTTGCCCTTTGTGAATGGTGATGATTCCCGGTTTCTTTGCTTTTGGCTTTTCGCCGGGAGCCGCAGTTTTTTTGGCGGTTGTTTGTTTGCCGTTCGGCTGTTGTTTTTGATCCAGCAAGATTTGGAATTTGGCTTCAATGCTGGACAGCGTCGGCGCGATTCGATCCAAAACAATCATGGCGGCGCGATTGGCAATCGCTTCGTCACTGTTTTGATTCGGTTCATCGCCGCCTTTTTTAGCGTGCGGCGTGATGACTTGGATACCGCTACTTGTTTCCGGTTCATCGCCGCCTTTTTGAGCGGTCGATTTTTTGGCTTTTTTTGGCAACGGCGTTTTATCCACCGGAATCAAGCGCGGCTCGGCGGTCACTTTGGCAAAAAGAGTCAGTGCTTCAAGCGTCGGGCTTTCAATCGACGAATTGACTTTGTAGATGTTGAATTCTTTGCCGGCCGCCCCTTTGGCGATAAAATAACCGGCCAGTTCCTCCGCGTCCAAGTCGTTTAACTCGTCATCGGCTTCACTGAATTCTTGCAGGCCGTTTTTCAGTGGCGCGGTGTATTTGTAGACGATCCTTTCGTTGTCTTGCAAATCGGCCAAATCGTTTAAAGCGGCTTTGTCGATAGCGACATCGTCTTTGTCTTCGCCGGTTTTGAAAGCCGTCGTAGCTGAACCGCAAGCGTTAAAAGCCAGCAGAATAATGGTCAGGCAGATGGCGCCCGTCATATTTGTCAGCAGTTTTTTCATGTTTAGGTCTCCTGTTTTATGTGATAAATAATTATTTTTTTTTGCTTGCCTTGATCAGTGTTTCAGCCAAAGCACCGGCATCAAAATTTACTTGGCAGAAAAAATTGTTGCCGTAAACATTGTGCCGATTGAAGTTGCCGCCGGCCATGATTTGAGCGATCTCGGTTTTGCTAAAAATAAGCTTAAAATAAAGACCGGCCAAAAGAGAACCGAATTCATGATCATACTTGGTGCCTTGAATCATCAAACCCAAAGGCAACAAGCAATTCTTGTTCAAAGCAAAATCGTAGATATCGACTTTGAGATAGCCGTAAGATTGCGGATCGCGATAATACGGCACCAGATCCAGATAGGGCGTGTAAATCCAACCGAGACTGGTTTGTGGATGTTTGGCCGCCGATATGGTCAGTCCGCCGCCGAGCTCCACTTCACCGATCCATTTTTTTCTTTGCGCGCGCAAGGTAATGATTTTTAACTTGACGGCGGAATAAAAAAGATAATCGGTCAATGATTCGTTGCGTAAGTCATACAATGCGCTGTGCACGGTTTGCACATTCTTGTTTTGACCGTAGCCCAGCGACCAATCAAGTTTATAAACGGCGTCATCGCGATCTTTAACGCGAAAAACCAGGCCCGTTTTGAATAAATCTTGGTTGCCGTAAAAACTTTGCCCCAGCAGGCGATAATCGCTGCCGGTCAACAGGCCTTCAATGCCGACAGTGACGATTGTTCTGCCGGAGAGCGAGAAGCGCAGCCAATTGGGTATCAATTTGGCCTGCAGGGTCCAAATCGTGCCTTGGTTGTCCGCGATGTCCGACGGTTGATAATTTAAGAAATTGCCCGAAACGGAGATGGCGTTATTGTACCAGCGATCGGCGTCAAGTGTTTTTTGTGCTTCGGCTGCTTTTGACAGCCACAAGTAGAGTATCAACACTAACAATAAGTGTCTCATGATAGCCTCCAGAAATGAATGTATATTTAGTTGTTAAAGAATGGTCTTGTTTGTAGTTTAATACTACACTTTTTGGGCAAAAGGTCAAGCGGAGCGGATATCAGATTTCTGATGTCAGATTTCAGATTTTTTGTTGGCTAATTTTAGCAAAAATTTAAAATAATTGTCTTTTGTCAAGTTTCGCAAAAAAGTGTTTTCCGACATCTGACATCTGACATCTGACATTTGGCCTGCGTTTGCAATTTTAGAGCGATCGGCCTAAAATAAGATTAAACTATTAATTATGCCAAAAATATTTATCGCATCTTTAAAGCTCGGCAGCGGCCATTTGATGGCGGCGCAAGCAATTGCCGAAAGCTTGGCGCAGGATCATCCAGAGGTCGAGGTTAAACGGGTGGACTTTTTGGACAATGCCGCAGTCTTGCCTCGGCTGTTGTATGGCTATACCTATAACCAAATCGTGCCCAAGTGGCCCGAGCTTTACGGTTATTTTTATAATCAATACAAAACTTTCAAGCCGCTGTCTCGGCCGCATTGGCCGTGGTCCCGCTTGTCGACCCTGTCGTTTTTTACCGAACTGGACGATTACAACCCGGATTTGGTGATTGCCACTCATTTTATCGCCGCCGGCGCTTTGGTCGATTATAGGGCGCGCAAAAAATTAAATTTTCCGATTTTGTTTCCGACGACCGATTATGAAATCCATCCGCTCTTGAAAGTCAGCGGCGTGGATTATTATTGCGTCCAGACCGAAGAAATGAAAAGCCATTTGCAATCTTTGGGCGTGCCGGCGGAGCGGATTTCCATCACCGGCATTCCGGTGCGTTTGGCCTTTACGCAAAAAAAAGATAAGGCGGCCCTGCAGGCCAAGCATAAACTAGATCAAGACCAGCCGACAATTTTGTTGGTGGCCGGCGGGTTTGGTTTGGCGCCGCTGGAGCATGTGGTGGCCGACGTTTTGCAATCAAAACAAAAATTTCAATTGATTATCGTCTGCGGCCGGCATCATCAGTTTTATGAAGCCATGCTCAAGCTGCAAAAAACCGACGAGCGTTTAAAATCAGTTTTTGAATTTGTCGATTTTATCGACGAGTTGATGGCGGTGGCGGACTTTATTGTCGCCAAACCGGGCGGCAGTATTGTCAGCGAAAGTCTGGCCATGAATCTGCCGATGTTGCTTGTCGAACCGGTGCCGGGCCAAGAAGATGCTAATGTCGAGTACTTATTGGAAAACGGCGCGGCGATTAAAGCGCGGCACAAAGAAAGTTTGATTTTTAAATTGGGTTATTTACTTGCTAATCCGGAGAAATTGCAAGCAATGCGCGAGGCGATCAAGAAAATCGCCAAGGTTGATGCGGCGCGGACGGTGGCGGATTTGTCATGCGAAATTATTAAGAAACATAATAATTAATCGTTGTTTTTTTACAATCAGGAGTTTTATCATGTCAGAAATTAAACGCTACAACAACAGTTTGAATTTGAGCCACGTTGTTGAAGCCCAGCAGTTTGATCGAGAAACAATTCTCAATAATTTATTTCCTTTGGTTGACCGCATGAAAGCGAACGTTGCCAAAGGCGCGCGTAAAAAAGCTTTGCG
The DNA here is from genome assembly GCA_903897785.1 of Candidatus Falkowiibacteriota bacterium. GTDB lineage: Bacteria > Patescibacteriota > Patescibacteriia > Patescibacteriales > Patescibacteriaceae > CAIUCZ01. Next base: position 15,160 of record CAIUCZ010000014.1, on the reverse strand, counting down.
CGGTTACCAGGTTATCAGTTGGTTTGAAGAGTCAAGCACCAGAACGGCCGCTTCATTTGCCTTGGCGGTTGATTGGTTGGGCGGAAAAATTGTTTATTCCACGGAAAATGCCAAAACATTTTCTTCGCGCGCCAAAGGTGAATCAATCGAAGACACAATTCGGATTTTATCTGAATGCTATCACGCTGATATTGTTGTCGGCCGATTTGCCAATAATGGCGATGCGGTCGCGGCGGCATCGGTCGCGGTCGGCAAAACTTTTATTGTCAATGCCGGCGACGGCGACAATCAGCACCCGACGCAGGCGTTGTTGGATATGTATACCATCCACGAGAAGTTTGAACGTCTGGACAATCTGACTATCGGTTTGGTGGGTGATTTGGCTAATGGCCGGACGGTTAAGTCTTTGGCTTATTTGTGCGGCAAGTTTGAGGGGATCAAGCTTTATTTGGTTTCGCCGGAGCAATGCAAACTTGATCAGGGCGTGAAAGATTATTTAAATAAGCATCATGTTTTTTATGAAGAAGCTGATGATTTGCGGCCGGTGGCGCAAGAGTTGGATGTACTTTATGTGACGCGGCCGCAACTGGAGCGCGACACCAAACTAACCGAAGCGGATATGGAACCGGGACGTTTTTCAGTTGATCAAACTGTTCTGGCTGAATTGCCAGATGAAGCGATTATTTTGCATCCTTTGCCGCGCACCTGGGAACTGCCGACTTTTGTCGATATTGATCTGCGGGCTTGTTATTTTGAGCAAGCGGAAAACGGTTTGTATATGCGCATGGCTTTGTTGAAAATGATTTCGCATTCTTTGCCAAAAAGATAGGAGTCGGTCATGAAAACGAAGCTGGGAAAGTTGATTTATAAAGTGGTGCAAGTTCTGTTCATTGTTAATTATTGCTTTAAGCGATGTAAAAAAAGACGGAGAAGCCGTCTGGTGATGTAAAATTTGCATGTCTCGCCGCAGTCTCTCGAAGAGGACTGCGGCGTTTTAATTTCGCAAACAAAAACGCCGTTCCGGCGCAATGTCGGAGCGGCGAGACGTAAAATTATGTTACGTGCGTTTTATTTTTCGATAAACGCTATCGGCGGCAATCGCGCCTTCGGCTGTGGCCGTCACAATCTGGCGGAATTTGGCCGAAGCGTCGGAAACATCGCCGGCCGCCCAAACGCCGGGCAGGTTGGTGTTCATTTCCGGATCGACTTTGATGTAGCCTTGATCATCAATTTCGCCGCCCATGGTTTTAAATAATTCCGATCGTGGTGCCAATCCGACCTCCACAAACAAGCCGTCAACGGCTAATTCGGTTTTATCCTGATAGGCTTTGTCTAAAATTAATTTTTCCAGCTTGACCTCGCCGCCAAGATCGATGACATTGGTATTTAAAATCACTTCGCAGTTGGTTTTGGTTGGTAATTCTTTGAGCCAGGTCGGTTCGCCTTTCAATGCCGGACCGCGGGCAATCAGATAAACTTTTTGCGCGATGTCGCTCAAATACAAGGCGGTGCCCACGGCGCTGTTGCCACCGCCGATGACGGCGACGGTTTTGTTTTTATAAAACGGTCCGTCGCAAGTGGCGCAATAAGACACGCCTTTGCCGGATAAGCGTGCTTCGGCCGGCAAGCCCAGATGTTTATGGCTGGTGCCGGAACAAAACAGGATTGCCTTGGCCGTGAGACTCTGGCTGTTTTTGGTTTGCGCTTGCCAAGCGCCGATTGAACCGGTGACGGTGATGACTTCATCCAGCATGATTTTGGCGCCCAAGCTTTGGGCGTGGTCGGTCATTTTGCCCATCAAATCATTGCCGGAAATTTCTTTGAAGCCTGGATAGTTGGAAATCAAGTGCGCTTCGGATGTCGTGCCGCCATAGACGTTGCTAACAATGGTATTGGTCAGCTCGTAGCGTGAAGCGTAAATGGAGGCGGACATGGCGGCCGCGCCGCCGCCGATAATTAGTAAGTCAAAATTGTTATTCATAGATTTAAATTTATATCCTAAATATATCTTTAATCGGTGTTCTTGGCAAGTGTTAATTTAAGAAACTGTGGCTTTTGACAAACAACGAATTTTCTATTAGTCTATAGTTGAAGTTAGAAATTAATGACTTTTGACTAATAACTCACTACTTTATTTTCGGGGATCGTCTAATGGTAGGACAACAGCCTTTGAAGCTGTGTATCCAGGTTCGAATCCTGGTCCCCGAGCATGGAAAATCAGACCTTTCGCGCATCTTGGCGGAAGGTCTGATTTTATATGTGATTTGACAAAACCCGTTATTTGCTATTATAGTCAAGGCATTGTTTCACAAACAGGAGAAGGGCGATGAAAAAGCTCCGGACCGGAGTGACCAAGTTCTTTCAAAGCTTTCTTGAGTATGGCCGCAATCATCCGGGCAATGCCTTCATGTTGGGTTTTTGCTTATCAAGTTTCTTCGGCGTCTTCGAGGGTTTGGTCGGTTTGGCGGTGGCATATGGCAACTTACGATTAATTTTTTTGTTAATCGCTTTTGCTTATAACGTCGCCGGTATTTATGCCGACATCTACGTTTGGGTGCTGATCAAAAAAAGCCGCCGGATTCGGCGTTTGCATCGGGTCAAAGTCGTTCTGGAAAAACATGAAAGCCAAGCACAAACCAGCCGGCCGCATAAAATCTTGCGCGGCCTTGGTTATTTCGGCTTGTTCTTGTCTACCTGCGTCAACGCGCTCGGCTTTGGCCGTTTCGGCACTTTGATGTTTGTGCTGGAGCGCAAAAAATTGCCCTACGGCGCTTACTTTTTGTATGCCGGTTGTCCGATTCGTTTGGCAATTACTTTTTATGCCATTCAGTCTTCAAAATCTTTGTGGCAATTGATTTTTGGCTAAAAGTCTTAATAATAATTTATTAAGACTTTTTTTTCCATAAAATTATTTTTCCGTCAATATTGCGCGGTTTTTTTAAGTTGTTTATAATGTCAATAATTAGAATCTGGAATCTAGAATTTAGAATCTAGATTTTGTGTTGTCTCGTAGCATTATTCGTAGCGTTCGTAGTGTCTGCCAGCCAACACGGCAGAAGTAAGCGGAGCGTAATTCGCCCGCCAGCAACGCCTGAGCGTAGCTCTGCGGGCTGGTAGTATTCGCATTTATGATTGAGATAAAAAATTTAAACAAAGAACTTTCCGGACACGAGATCTTGCGCGACATCAGCCTGACCGTCAACCCCGGAGAAATTGTCGGTTTATTGGGCCCTAACGGCGCGGGCAAAACCACGACCATGAAAATTATCACCGGCTTTTGGCAGCCGACCGCCGGTACAGTCAAGGTTGGCGGTTTGGACGTGGTCAAAGATGCTTTGGCGACCAAACAAAAAATCGGTTACCTGCCGGAAAATGTGCCACTCTATGACGAGCAGAAAGTATTTGAATATCTAAAATTTGTCGGCCAGTTGCGCGACATTGCCGCGGATAAATTAATCGGCCGGATCAAAGAGGCGGCAATGATTTGCGGCTTGCAAGACGTCATTGGGCAAAATATCGGCCAACTGTCCAAAGGCTATCGCCAGCGCGTCGGTTTGGCGCAAGCAATTTTGCATCAGCCGGAAGTGTTGATTTTAGACGAGCCGACGACCGGCTTGGACCCAAACCAGATTGTGCAAATCCGCGAGTTGATTCAAAAGCTGGGCAAAGAAAAAACGGTTTTGTTTTCCACTCATATCTTATCAGAGGTGCAAGCGATTTGTGATCGGGTGGTTATTATTAATCAGGGTAAAATTGTCGGCGCCGGCAAGCCGCAGGAACTGTCCAGCCGTTTGGCCGGCGGTTTGGCGATTAAAATTTCTTTTGCCGAAAAAAATGATTCCGCCTCACCGGCGGGCGGGGCGCAGCTGGCGGCGATTAAGAATTTAGCCGGCGTGACCGAAGTGAAATTCGACAATGGCGGTTACAAAATTATCGCCACGCGCGATGTGCGCGCCGATTTGTTCAAACTGGCTGTCGAACGTTATTGGGTAATCATGGAGCTGGCGTTGCAGGAAACCAATTTGGAAGATGTGTTTAAACAATTAACGAAATAATATAATTCAAATGCTACAAATGAGGATTTCCCGCTTCAGCGGGATCCCGCCCTCAAAGGATGTTATAAAGGCGGGGCGAATCTACAAATTAGGAATACAAAAAGTTCGTAGATTCGCGGTTGATTCGTAGTGTGTTCCAATGAACACAGAAGAAGCAAGCGCGACGTAATTCGTAGATTCGCATTTGTGTAATTCGTAACATTCGCATTTATGAGGAAAGAGTCAAAATTAAAGATTGTAAAAATTTTAATCGGTAAAGAGCTGGAGGTTTATTTTAATTCGCCGATCGCTTATGTGTTTATCGGCGCGTTTCTGCTGGCCGGCAATTGGCTGTTTTTTAATTATTTTTTTGTTAACGGCCAAGCCAGTTTGCGCAGTTATTTTGCGCTCTTGCCGTGGATTTTTCTTTTTTTGGCGCCGGCGATTACGATGCGCGCTTGGTCGGAAGAAAAACGTTCCGGCACAATTGAATTTTTATTGACCTTGCCTTTGTCCGACTGGCAAGCGGTGCTGGCCAAATTTTTGGCAGCCTTGATTTTACTGGCTTTGGCTTTGACGCTGACGATCTCTTTGCCTTTGACGGTGGCCGGACTGGGAGCGCTTGATTGGGGGCCGGTGGTCGGCGGTTATTTGGGCGGTTTATGCTTGGGCGGTTTGTATTTAGCCATCGGTTTGTTTATTTCGTCTTTAACCAAAAACCAAATCATTGCTTTTGTGGCCGGCTTGGCGGCGTGTTTTGTGTTGTTTATTGTCAGTTCCAGTTTTGTGCTGACCGGACTGCCGGCAACTTTGGCAACGGTGGCGAATTTTTTTGGCGCCGGCAGTCATTTTGACGCACTGAGCCGCGGCCTCATCGATACGCGCGATGTGCTTTATTATGTTTCGGCGGCTTGGCTGTTTCTTTGGTTGAATGGCAGAGTGCTGGCGAGTAGAAAATAGATTTTCTATATTTATAATTTTGTCTCTTGAATAGTTCATAAAGTTGACGATTATAAAGTTATAAAGTAAATGCTTTATGAACTTCCTGCCCGCAATGCTACGCATAGCGCTGCAGGCGGGTATAACTTTATGAACTTTATAACTTTTAACTTTTATGGCTTGGCAGAAAAAATTTAATTTAAGTTCCACGGTTTTATTAATCATCGCCATTGTTTTGGCTTTGAACTGGCTGTCGGCCGCTTTTTTTTGGCATCGCTTTGATTTGACGGCCAGCCAGCGTTATTCTTTGTCGCCGGCCAGCCAGACGGCGGCCAAAGCTCTGCCTGACGTGGTTAATGTGACGGCGTATTTTTCCACCGGTCTGCCGGCGCAATACGCGCAATGGCGCCAGGACGCGTTGGATTTGCTCGCCGAGTACCATGCTTACGCGCCAAACTTGCGCGTTCGCGTGGAAGTGCCGACCGACGACAGCCGGATGCAGCAGCTGGGCATTCCCAAACTACAATTCAATGATATCAACCAAGATAAGATGCAGGTGGTGAGCGGTTATCTGGGAATTGTTTTGGCTTATGGCGATAAAACCGAGGTGGTGCCGGTGGCCGAGGCTAACGGCCGGCTGGAATATGAAATCACGCGGTCATTGGTGCGCTTGGCCAATCAAAAACAGGTGGCGGTCGGCTGGCTGTCAAGCAATGGCATCCCGCCTAACGCGGGAGCGCAGCAAATGTTGCAACAGCTTTATAATGTTGTGCCGGTGGATTTGAGCAAAACCAAAATCATTGATCCGGCCATAAAAACGTTAGTCATTGCCGGACCGAGCGCCAAGTTTAATCAAGATCAAATGACTCTGCTGGACAAGTTTTTAGCGAGCGGTCATTCGATTATGGTGCTGTCCGGCGGCCTAAAGGTGAACAATAATTTGACCGTGGCCGACAGCGGCAATAATTTGAACGATTGGTTGAAAAAATACGGCTTGAAAATTGAAAACAATTTGGTACTGGATCAATCATCGGCCGTGGCTAGTTTTAACCAAGGTTTTGTCAATATTTCGGTTAATTATCCGGCTTGGGTGAAATTATTAAAACAAAATTTTGCGTCGGATAACGCGGCGGTGGCCAGCTTGGATGGTACGGTTCTGCCTTGGCCGTCGCCGATTGATCAATTTGATAATTCTAATAAATTAACGACGCAAATTCTGGCGCGCTCCAGCAATTTTGCTTGGACGCAGGATAAGAATGCAGATTTGGCGCCGGGCAAGTTGGTCGCACCGCAAAAAACCGAGCAATATAATTTGGCCATAGAATTGTCCGGCATCGCCAATAACAAAGACTCGCGGCTGGTGGTGATTGGCAACGACGCCTTTATCAGTGATAATTTTTTACAGCAACAGCCGGCCAATCAGGCGTTGTTGCAGAATTTGGTGGACAGCTTGAGTTTGAATAGCAACTTGGCGGCGATTCGCGCCAAAGCGCAAGCCGATGCCGGTTTGAAAGAAATTGACGAGAGTAATAAGCTGTGGCTGAAGCTGGTGAATATTTTTGGCGGCGTCGTGTTGCTGGCGGGATTTGGCGTGGTGCGCTACGTTGTGCGCAAGCGGACAAAATTCTTGACAATATAAAACAGTTCATAAAGTTTATAAAGTATCTTGCTTTATAACTTTATAACTTTATGAACTTTTAACTTGCCTTATATGAAAAAAAATTTAATTTTGTTGTTGGCGTTCGTCGTCTTGATCGCCGTTGGTATGATCTATCAATGGTCGAGCGATCAACATGCGGCTACCACGCAAAAAGCGGAAAATTTTTTAAACAAATTCGACCTGGCGCGGTTGGCGCGTTTGGAAATGAAACCTCTCGGTGCCAAACAAACTTTAATTTTGGCGCGCAACGACATGAACAGCGCTTGGCAATTTACCAACGCCAGCTCGACCGTGCCGGCCGATCAGACAAAAGTGCAAGAATTTGTCAGCGGCTTGCAACAAGCGGGGACTTCGACTGTTACTTTGGTTAGCCGGCAAAAAAGTCGCCAAAGTGAATTTGGCACCGACGGCAAAATAAGCACTTACTTTAAATTAATCAGCGCCGATAATAAATTCTTGACGATTAACGTCGGCCAGCCGGCCAGCTCCGGCCTGGGCACTTATGTTTCTTTGGTGGGCGAAGATGAAACTTGGCTCTTGCCCGGTTCGTGGGCAATGTGGCTGACCAAGACTGATTGGCAAGCGGGAACGAGCAGTCCGAAAAAAAGTTGAAAGCCTGCCCGAAACGCTTCGCGTAGCGATGCGGGCGGGTCGTTAGTCGTTAGTCAAAAAAATAATTTCCGTTTTGCCGCAGTCTCTTGCAGAGGACTGCGGCCCTTTATTGCTCGGCGGTTTCATAGTTCTCGCCGGGGGGGGGCATAGTCCCCGCCACCGAGTTTGTTTTTGTTATTTTATTTTTGTGGGGCGGGGACTATGGCACCCCCGCATAAAATTTGTTATAATAAGGTAACTATGCGCTATGATGTTATTGCTGTCGGCGGCGCCACCGAAGATTTGGCTTTCTATGTCCACGATTACGTGCTGATTAACAATCAGCGCGATGTTTTAAACCAAAAATTGCTGGCCTTTGATTATGGCGCTAAAATTCCGGTCAACAAAACTTTTATCAGCTTTGGCGGCGGGGCGGCTAACGCGGCCGTCACTTTGGCGTCGCTGGGATTAAAAGTGGCGTTGATGAGCATGGTCGGCGATGACGGCCGCGGCCGGCGAATTATCCACAACCTGGAACAGCGCCGCGTGAAAACCGGCCTAGTCCAAACCAAACGCCGGGGCATTTCGTCGATCTCGTTTATTATTATTGGCGCCGGCAACGAGCATGTGTCTTTTTCCGACCGGGCGGTGGCCGATGATTTTAAAATCAAGCCGCATCATTTGCGGGCGTTAAAGCACGCCGATTGGATTTATTTGTCGTCGCTGTCGGGCCAGTGGCGGGATAATTTACAAAAGTTATTCGCTCTGCCCAAAGCCAAGATCTTTTGGAATCCTGGTTCGCGCCAGCTGGCGGCCGGACACACGGCTTTGAAATCTTTTTTGCGTAAAACAGAAGTGTTGTCGATTAATAAAGATGAAGCCCTGCATTTGCTTACCTCACACAGTTCGCATCACAAAAAACCCAAGGCGTGGTTAAACGAAGTTAAAAATTTATTAAAAACCATCAATGCTTGGGGTCCAAAAATCGTGTTGATTACCGAAGGGGCCAGAGGCATTTCTGCTTATGACGGCCGGAAATTTTATCATCAACTGGCGATCAAAGCCAAGACCAAAGCCGACACCACCGGCGTGGGCGATGCGTTTGCCTCCGCCTTTTTGGCCGGACTGAAAATGTATCATGGCGATATCGAGCGCAGTTTAAAGCTGGGCGCTTATAACGCCGCGGCCAAAATTACCGAACAAGGAGCGCAGAACGGCATTCTGGACCGCATCGACGCCAAGAGATTGAAAATTTAATTACTACAAATACAAATTATTACAAATTTACAAATTACAAATTCGCATTATTTGTATATTTGTAATAATTTGTATTTGTAGTCATTGATATCCATAATCCGACATTTATGCCAGAGTTACCGGAAGTGCAAACTATTGTCTCTGATCTCAACCGTCATTTGTCCGGCAAAATAATTCGCGCGGTTAAAGTTTATGCGGCCAAATCTGTCGTGCCGGCCGATAAGAAGTTTATTAAACTGCTGCTGAATAAAAAGATTAAATCTGTCAATCGTCTGGCCAAGATGATTGTTTTTGATTTGGGCGATTTGATTCTACTCGGCCATTTAAAGATGACCGGCCAGTTGATTTTAACCACTGTCATTCCCGTCACGACAAAAAAGTCGGGAGAAATCAAGGTTTTTGCCGGCGGCCATCCGTTTAAAGAGCCGGCGAGCGATTTGCCAAACAAATTCACTCGCGTTGAGTTTGATTTTTCCAGTTCGACCAAGTTGTATTTTAATGATATGCGGCGGTTCGGTTGGCTAAAGATTTTAAGTTTAAAAGATTTCGAAGACGTTAAAAATAAAAGCGGCTTGGAGCCGTTGTCCAAAGATTTTACTTTACCGGCGTTTAAAAAGATTTTGGCGCGCAAGGCCAAGTCCACCGTCAAGCAGGCGCTGCTGGATCAAAAACATTTGGTCGGCATTGGCAATATTTATGCCGATGAAACGCTGTTTGCCGCGCGCATCAAACCGCAACGGCGGGTCAAGACTTTGGCGGAAGCGGAAATTAGAGAATTACAGCGGGCGATTGTCAGGATTTTAAAATTAGCCGTAGCCAAAAGTGGCACGACGTTTAATAATTATGTTGACGGTCATGGCCGACAAGGCGGTTTTGCCAGGTTTTTAAAAGTTTACAGTCGCGGCGGACAAAAATGCGTCGTCTGCGGACAGACACTCAAGAAAACTAAGCTCGGCGGCAGGGGAACGGTTTATTGTGAAACATGCCAGAAATAGTTGAAAGTTCATAAAGTTATACCCGCCTGCAGCGCTATGCGTAGCATTGCGGGCAGGAAGTTTATAAAGTTATTTCTATGGGCATTACTTTATGAACTTTATAACTTTCAACTTTTAACTCGTTTGTGGTATAATAGTTATTATGAAAAGCATCAGGATTATTATTATCATTTGTCTCTTTTTGCCCATCGTGGCGGTTCGGGCGGCGATTGATTCCGGCCAGCCCGGCGCCATTGCCGTGGAGGTGCGCAGTAACAGCACTTTTTTAAGCCCGTTCGCTTGGTATAACAAAAACGTCAGTAGTCAAAGCACGCCGCAATCGGTGGAAGTCGACGGTTATCAAGGCGTGCGCGACGGCCGGACGGTTTATGTCAGCGCCGCCAATGTGGCGGACAGCGGCCAGACTTATGTCAATATTTACGCCTTGTCGTATACGCAAAAAACAGACATTGAAAGCGATAATGACACGCAAGATATTTTTGGCCAGATTTTGCAGAACTTTAAATTCAACACCAATCTGCAAGAGCCGTCGGTCTGCAGTTTGGCGTCGGATAAAATTTGTTCACAAAAACAACCTTGTGCCGAGGTTGATGGCGATTGTGTGACCGGCTTATGTTCCGGCGACGCCACGCAAGTTTGTCTGCGGGACGGTGATTGCGGCGAGCAACAATTTTGCAATAGTCTGCCGGCCAAATTGCGGCGCGATGTGGTGCGTTTGGCGGACTTGAATACCTTGCGTGCCAATCTGGATTTATATGCCGCGGCCAAAGGTTATTATCCAAAATTGCAAAGCGGCAGCTATTTGCCGCAAACAACGATTTCGGTTTGGCCAAGCTGGCAGATGACTTTGGGCACGGCGCTGGGCGCCAACCAGCCGGTGGATGCGATTAACAAACTGGGCGTTTGTTCAACCGATCAGGCAACCAATGCCAAATTCGACCCGATTACTTGCTGGGATGACAAAGACAAAACTTTCGCCGATGTCCGGTTATCAGTTTCTGGCGTTAGTTTGCCGGCTGGCAGTTTGGCTTATCTTTACCAAGTCGATGCGGCGAAAAATTTTAAAAGCTACAGCCTGTGCGCGGTCATGGAATCGGGTTTGTTTCCGACAACCAAGGGCGCTTGCGCCGGCAGCGCGGCCGAGTATACCGGCGTGATTACTAATCACGCGCCGCAATTTTTGTTGGGCGGTAATGTGACCTGGAACAAGACTATTGCCGTCATTACGGCCAAGGCCGGCAGTTATTTAAGTTTTTTTATTCAAGCGACCGATCCGGACGGCGACGATTTATCGCCCTTGGTGCAGTGGCAATTGTCCGGTCAAGATTTGCCCGCCGGCTTTGCTTTGCGCAACTCCGGCCAAGCTGAAGTCAAAGAGCTTTATAGCGCGCAGCTGTTATCGGTTGGCACTTATAATTTTATAGTAACGGTTAAAGATCGGCTCAACGGCGCGACCGATCAACTATCCACCAGCCAAGTTTTGCAGTTGGTTGTCAAGTAATTCTTAGCTAAGGTTGGGTAAAAAATGGTGTAATATTTTTGTTGACTATTTTTTATAATCGTGCTATGCTTTAAAATATTAATAAAAATATTAATCCGAATGCTACGAATTAATATCCGAATCTACGAACTCTACAAATGCTACGAATAAATATGACATTTGTAAATTCGGATGTTAATTTGTAGATTAGGATTACATAATTAAGTATTAAGGAGGAATACTTGTCTATCCTATGGACATGCAAAATCAACAATCGACAGTGTTTAACTTCGATGCGACCAAAACCTTGGATCGCTTGTTTGGTTATTTAAATCCGCGTGAAAAAGATGTCCTAAAGCGCCGGTTCGGCCTAGATGGCGCGGACAAGGCCACTTTGGAAGAGATCGGTAAAGCGCACAATTTGACCCGCGAACGCGTGCGCCAAATCGAAGCCAGCGGCGTGGTTAAAATCAAAAAAATTCATGAGCTGGATGAAATTGTGGCTGATTTGAAAAAAGCGATGGATTCTTTGCTGGCCGAATATGGCGGTTTGCTGGACAAACAATACTTGCTGGGGATTTTGGCCGACTTGGCCAAGAAAAATAATCAGCTGGACGATCCGAAAGCTTATGCCAACAAGTTGGAATTTTTACTATCCAAAGCTTTGGACGGCGATTTTTTGACGGTGCGCCAGCATCAATATTTTAATGAATTTGTGTCTTCGCGCAAACAGACGATTGACCATCTGGAAGAAGCGGCGGCTGAGTTGACTAAAAAAATCAAAGAAACCAAAAAATTATTTTCCACCGAAGACTTAATCGGCGTGATCAAAGAATTGGAAGCTTTCAAAAAATCAGCCGGAAAATTTCAGGTTGATGCCACGGCCCAAGCTTGGCCGTTGAAAATCAATCAACACGAAGTGGCCAAACTGACTTTTGAACACAAACCGTTTTATGCTTTTTTGCAGGCTTTGAAAGAAGTGGAACAAAACATTTTCGGCGCTTGGGGCGAAGCCAGTTCTCGCGAAATCAAACCCAAGACCATCAATGATAAGATCTATTTGGTTTTGAAAAAAGAAGGCAAGCCGATGCATTATCATGACATTGTCAAACGCATCAACGAGTTAAATTTTGACCACAAAAAAATTAATTTGGCCACAGCGCATAACGAATTGATTTTGGATAAGAAATACGTTTTGGTCGGCCGGGGAATTTATGGCTTGAAAGAGTGGGGTTATCGCGAAGGCGCGGTGACCGACATTGTCGCCGATGTGCTCAAAGCCGGCGGCGCGCCGATGACTAAAAAAGAAATTGTCGATCAGGTCAACAAACAACGAATTGTCAAAAAAAACACTATCAATTTGGCGCTGATGAATAAGAATAAGTTTAAAAAAGTCGGCACCAAGAAGTATTGGTTTAAAGACTAAGGCTTGTAACATAAAGCACGTAACACATAACAAAAATAGTCCCGATGCTGTCGGGGCTATTTTGTTTTTAGAATTTGGAATTTAGAATTTGGAATTTGGAGAATGCGAATTCCAAATTTCAGATTCCACCTCCCGCCTTTGTTGTCTCTATAAAATATTTTTGCTATAATATTCTCATGCACAAATTGCGTTACAAGCGCCATCGCACTTGGTGGCATCGTTTAACTTCCACCCGACATCAGCCGCACGACTGGCCGGCCTTTTTTCGTCCGCGACGCGTGCTCGGGCACTTGGCCGGCGCCATCGGCGTCAAGCTGGTGGTGGTTTTGGCTTTGATTTTTTTTCCGATTACCGCTTGGCTGACGCCGGATGTCAATCAACAGCAAGCCGATCAGATTGTCGTTCTGACCAACCAATTGCGCCAACAGCAACAAGTTAATCAATTAACCAAAGATCAAATTTTGGCTGATGCGGCTTATGACAAGGCTTCTGACATGCTGGTTAATCAATATTTTGCCCATGTCAGTCCGCAAAAAAAAGGTCTGGCCGATTGGCTGGCCTTAAAGCATTATGATTTTTCCGTGGCCGGCGAGAATTTGGCCATGGGTTTTTCATCGGCTGACGAAGTAGTTAAGGCCTGGATTAACAGTCCGACCCATTATCACAATTTGATCGATCCGGACTTTGCCAAAATCGGCGTTGGCGTGGTCAGCGGCGATTTTGAAGGCGTGCCGACCACTTTGGTGGCGCAAAATTTTGCCGATGCCTCGGCCGGGCAAATCAGAACGCCGGCTTCCACCGCGGCTATCGGCGCCCAGCTGGTTAAGCATATGGCTAATCATTCGGCCAAAGTGGCCATCGCCCAGCCGGCGGGCCAAAAAACAGAAGTGATTAAGGCGCAAGCTGTTTTGCCGGCCAGCACGACGGCGGCGGTGATGAGGGTGCAAGGCGCTGATATTATCATGAAGCCGATTTCGGCCGACCGGCGGACTTGGTCGGGCAGTTTGGTGACAGTGAAGGGTTCGCCGGCAACGCCGACTACGCCGCCCAATGTGATTGCCACCCAAGCCGACGGCAGTTTGCTGGAAAGCGATGTTGACCAGCAAAATTTACAGCCGATCAAAGTCTCGCTGGTTGATCAGTATATTTTTGCCCGCAATGCCGCCGGCTCAACGCCTTTGACCGCCGCCGGTGCCGGTTATTTTGCTCTTATGCTGGCCGCCGCCGCGTTGGCTCTCGGTGTAATTATGTTTAACGAGCCGCGCCATCGCCGGCCGAAAGTGTTGTTTTCCGCTTTTGGTTTTATTGCTGTTTTGTTATGTCTAATAATCTTTTAGTTTGTGGTTAGTGGGAATAAAGTAAGTCGTTGTACGACTAACGACTAACGACTAACAACTTTCGACTGCCTATGTCTTCAATTATTGATTCCATTATCGCTTTTGCCACTTTGCCCGCCGGCACCATTTTATGGCGTTTGGTTTTTTGGTATTTTGGCTGGCTGCCGTTTGCCTTGGCTTTTTTGTGGGGCGCCAAAGAAGTTTGGCTTTATCATCGCCAAGGTTTATTTTTGGACAAAGTGAAATACACTTTGCTGGCGATTGATGTGCCGCGCAACAATGAGCAAGCGGCCAGCGCCGTGGAAAATATTTTTAGTTATTTATCCGGCGCGCAAAAAGATCCCAACCTGATTGAAAAATGGTGGGACGGTTATTGCCAGGTCGGTTTTTCCATGGAAATTATCGGTGTGGACGGTTATATTCAATATTTATTGCATACGCCGGATTCGTATCGCGATTTGGCCGAGTCGGCGATTTATTCCGAATATCCGGACGCGGAAATTACGCCGATTGAAGACTACACCAAATTTGCGCCGACCAAGTATCCGGACGAGGAATGGGATTTGTGGGGCAGCGAGATTATTCCGGTCAAAGATGCGTCTTATCCAATCAAAACTTATATTGATTTTTACGACCTGCACACCAAGCCGGAAGTGTCGTTCAAAGACCCGATGGGGCATTTCTTGGACTTGTTAAACAGTATGAAACCGGGCGAACAATTTTGGTATCAACTGCGCATCACGCCGACCAGCCCCAAAGATGCCTGGACTTTGGGTTGCGACGCGGCGATCAATAAAATTTTCAAGATCAAACCAAAAGCCAAAGCGACGGCTATTACGATGTTTGGCGATTTTGTGATGAGCTTGCTGCCGGCGATGTTTAAATCTCCGGCCGCTGTGCCGGCCAAAGAAGAAATGCCTTTGAAGATGATGGACTTGGGGCCGATTGCCAAAAAGCAAGTGGAAGCCATCAGCCGCAAAAAATCCAAAATCGGTTTTATCACCAAATTCAGAGTGGTTTATATTACGAAAAAAGAATTATTAAACAAAGGCAAGGGCGTCTCCGGGTTTTTTGGCTATGTCAAAAATTATGCCGACAATGATTTGAACGCCTTTAAACCGGACAGCAAATTTACGGCCACGGCTACCAATTATTTTTTCAAAGACAAGCGGTCCAATCAGCGCAAAGCCAAACTGGTGCGCAACTATCGGGCGCGGTCCGGCTGGATGGGCGGCAAATCGTTTGTTTTGAACACCGAGGAGTTGGCGACGCTCTGGCATTTCCCTAATGATCTGGTGACGAAAGCGCCGTTATTGCAGCGCGCGGCCGCCCGGCGGATTGAACCGCCGATGGCTTTGCCTTTGGGCGAAGAACAAGTTATAATACATCAAGGCGAGGATATTTTTTCCAGCGATTATCAGCTGGCCGGCGAGCCGGAAGT
>CAIUCZ010000013.1 GCA_903897785.1 Candidatus Falkowiibacteriota bacterium | reverse complement strand
TTTGCCGAAAAAAATCGGGGTTTTTTGCTTGCCCAAATCTATAACGGCCAAAAAGAGGAAACGACTTTTGGTTGGTTTCGTTTATTCATGTTGCAAGCCGAGCGTTTGGCTCAACCGACGCCGATTGCCTTGATGATCGTTCTGTTTTTTGCTGTCAGCAGTTTGGCCGGCTGGAATTTGGCCGATCAACAGCAACCGGGCGATATGTTGTATTTTACCAAGCTGGCCAAAGAGCAGATGCAGATGACTGTAGCGATGTCGGACCAAGAACGCGCCAAGTTAAATTTGCAGTTCGCCCAAAAACGCGCGCAAGAGATTGCCCAGATTCTGGCCGAGCCGACAGTCAGCCCGGACAAGAAAGCCAAAGTTGAGGCTTTGGCGCAAGCTTTCAAACAAGAGGTTGGCACGGCGCGCGAAAATTTAAACTCTTTTGTGATTGGCAAGCCAAAGGCGACGGCTAAAGTTGCCGGTAAACCGACGGTTAAGACGGTAGCCAAAACAAAGAATAACAGCAAACAAACCGTGCAAAGTGCCACGGCCGGCAAAACCAACGCCGGTATCGATATTAACTTAAACAATCCAACCACCAGCACGGTTGATCAAAATACGCCGTTGAATAAATTAGACCAGGCTGATCAGCTGTTTGATCAGCAGGATTACAAAGGCGCGGCGGACAAATTGAAACAAGCGGATGAGTCCTTGAAGTAATCTACAAAATAAAATAGAACGGTCACCCCGGCGTATGCCGGGGTCCAGTGAGTTTTAAATAAAACTGGATACCGGCATACGCCGGTATGACCAATTCCCAAGTTTTTAGCTAGCGCTGATTTATTTATCTTGAATATGAAGTAAATTCAAGCTAAATAAATCCGCACTACGTGCGGAAAAGACCTTGAACAGTCTTTATCGATGATACGTCATTGGTACTGCGCCGTTTGAGGCAAGCGAGTCAAAAGGTCGATACGGCCTAACCTCCGTAGACCACGCTTAACTGGCGAATAATGAGTTTCGTGACGTAATCCTTGGCGTTGCCCCACTCGTCGCCGGCTGACAGGTTCCTTGCCAAAATCAAGCACCAAAAAATAAAAAATCGTTTTATTCTTTTGGTAGATCGGACAAGCTTTCTCCGCATTTGGTTGATGCTAAATGCGGTGATGAATTTTCCCATGGATTTGTCTGCTGTTTGGCCTGTAGCCAAATGCGGAGGATCGGAATTCCGTTTGATTTACTGTTTGGATTTTGCAGTTTTGCATTTTTGCTTGACTAAGGCCTAGAAAATAATCAAGGATAATTAATTTATGTCCAAATTAAGAAAGATTTTTGCTGCCAGCGTCATGGCTTTAACCGTCGTGACCATGAGCGGAATTCAAGTGAATTTTGCCCATGCCAGCACTTTGGCTACCGGTACAACTACCGGCCATACCGCTGATGGCACAGTTTATGTTCTTGGTTCCGACGGTTCCGCTTACCAAGCCTTGACTCCTTCGAGTTGGAGAACTTGGGGCTTGAATACCGGCGATTCCATTGACACCCCGACCAAAAATGGTCAGCCGCTTTTACCGGCCGCTGGTACCAAAATTAAAGTTATCGGCCAAGACGCCATGTATATGGTTGCCAATGGCGGTAACGTTTATCAAATCACCGACGTGGCGACTGCCAACAAATATTATGGCGGTTTACCGGGTTCCGGCGATATGGCCGTGATTAAAGTTCCGTCTGAACTTTCCCAATACATTAACAGTGTTGGCAAGTTGAGCGGTTCCACTCATCCGGCCGGTGCTTTCTTCAAATATGGCAGCACTTACTACATTTATGACACCAATGGTGTCGGCCATGTGGTCAGCGCGGCTGGCAGAACTGCCAACCCACGTTTGAGAACGCAGTATGCGATGGTTTCCAAGGTCGCTTTGACCAACGTGACCGGCGCGACCATCACCGGTTTTGAGGATTGGATTGCTGATCCGATTGTGGCTTTGAGCTTGCAACCGGGTACCGAGACCAATAACAACAACAATAATAACAACAACAATAACAACAATACCCATTCCGGTACCGGTTTGACTGTGGGGTTGAGCAATATGACTCCGGCTTCTGCTTCTGTTCCGAAGAGTGCCAACCATGTTACTTTCACCACTTTTAACTTGACCGCTGCCAATGACGGCGATATGGTTGTTAATTCCATTGCGGTGACTCGCGGTGGCGTAGGTTCCGCTTCAGATTTTAACAATGTTTATCTGTATAACGGTGCTACTCGCTTAACCACGGCTCGAACGTTAAACACCAGCACCAACAAGGTCACTTTTACTGGCTTGAATTTGACCGTGCCTAAAGGTACGACCGTTTCTTTGTCTGTAGTGGCTGATTTGTCGACTAACTCCGGTACCAATGATTTCTTGGGTATCTCAGCGGCGACTGATGTGGTGACTACTGGCGGTACAGTGACCGGTAGCTTCCCGATTAATGGCAACACCATGAACATCTTGAATGCCACGATTGGTAGCATCGTCATTTCTAAGTCCGGTTCTGTCGCTTCACCGAGTTTGGGCCAGAAACAAGCTTTAATTGCTTCTTTCACCTTGAACGCCGGTTCAGCTGAAGATTTGATGGTTAACGGGATTACTTTTTACCAGTCCGGTACGATTGCCAATTCCAATTTAACCAACTTTAGCTTGTCTCAAGGCGGAACGACTGTTGCGACAGCCAACGGCGTTGGTGCTAACAACACTATCCCGATGACTTTCACCACACCGATGACCATGATCCGAGGTGCGGTTAAAACTTTCTATTTGTACGCCGATATTGGCGCCACTGCCAGATCCAGTGATACAATCACTATCTACGTGGATAACGACGCCGATATTTATGCCATTGGCCAGACTTATGGCTTTGGCGTAACGGTTGATCGTGGTGCCGACTCCAACAACACTGGTACTTATGATGGTAATAGCTCGGGAACTCATTATTCAACCTCTTCCATTATTGCCGGCCAGTTGACCTTCTCTTTTAACGGTCCGTCAGTGACCAACTACGCGGTTAACCAACAAGGCGTCGATTTGTTCGACTTTACTGTTGTGCCGCAAAACAATGTGGAAATCAGTCAATTGAAGATGAGAATTACCGATACTGCCGGCATCTTAAACAACAGCAGCGCGAAATTCACCAACATCAAGTTAGTTGACGCCACGACTGGCAATTTGATTGCCGGTCCGTTGGATGCCAGCACGGCCACTAGCGCCAATTATGATGATTTAACTTTCACCGATACTTGGGATTTGGCCGCCGGTGTCAGCCGCTCTTTGCGCGTTGTCGCCGATACCGCCAATTTCACGGCTAGCAGTGATAATGTCCAAATCATCTTAGGCCAAGCTGGTTCAACCATTTTTGCCACTGGTAAGGTGAAGAATTTGGATAACAATACTTTTGTTGATAGTACCACTGGTATTGTGCCGTCTTCGGCGCTTACTGGTAATACTCACAATGTCATTGCCGCTTCCGCGACTTTGAGCGTGGCCGGCACCCCGGCTGCCACTACCTTTATTAATGGCGCCCACAACGTGCCGGTGGCCGGATTCAACTTCCAGGCTGGTGCCGGTAAAGATGTGACTATTACTTCTATTAAATTGACCGCGACTGGAGCTAACTCCTGCTTAACTGAAACCAATTGTGTTTTGGCGGTTAGATTGATGGACGGTGCCACTCAAATAGGTATTGACAAATCCTTGAACTCGTCTGACGAAACGGCTTTGTTCTCTAACTTGAACATCGCTGTGCCGAAAGGCGGCAGCAAGACTATTACTGCCAATATTGACTTTAATAGTTTAAGCTCGGTGTCTTCGACTCCATCCACGACCATGGTTTTGGCTATTGCCAATGCCGCGACTGACGTGACGGCTCAAGACAGCAACGGTAATACCGTTTCTTTGTCCGGCTCCGGTTTCAACGGTCCGACCCAAACTATTTTGGGCGCTGGCACTTTGGCTGCGACTTCCACTCCGTCTATCACTGTCGGTGTTAACGACAATCGCTTAGTTGCGGCTGGCGGCACTGACGTGACGGCTGGCAGTTTCCGCTTTAGTGCGGCCAACGAAGCTTTGCAGCTAGGGACTATTCGCGTTAAGATTCAAGCCTCCGATGTTAGCAGCACTTCTGTTGCCAGCACCGCGTCGGCTATCGTAGCGGGAATTTCTTTGTGGGCTAACGGTACCAAGATTGCCGAATACACTACACCGTATACTTCCGGTAATTATGCCGTGGCCAACTTTACCTTACCGGCCAATAGCTTTGTTGTACCGGCTAACGGGTATACTGACCTAGTGGTCAAAGTGAATCTGAACAATGTGCCGTCTTCCGGTACTTCCACTTCGGGCTACAAGTTGGTGACTTATCTTGATTATGCCAATAACTTCCAATTCACGGGCGTTAACGGTAGTCAGACCAACTTGACTTGCGTGGGTGGAACCGGTGCTTCTTGCACCAGCGGCTTTGACTTATCTGGTCATAGTATTTACCCAGTTAGAAGCGTGCCGACTATTGCGGCTGCTGCTTTTACCAACAACGGCTTGAACGGCAATACGACTTTGTATAAGTTCACCGTTGCGGCTGATGCCAAGGGTGTGATTGATTGGAGAAAGATTATTTTCTCGGTCAGCACCAGCACCGGCGTTACTGCAGTTACCGGCGTGACATTGGTTGATGAAGCCAACACCACGGTTGCCTCTTGCGGCAACTTGACTGCTGGTAAGATTTCTTGTACCAGTACGACTGACAATCAAGTGCCTGCCGGCGGTCCAGCAAAGACTTACACCTTAAAAGGTTCAGTCTCCTATGGTTCTACCGATACTCATGACAGTGTGACGACTTATATTGCTGCGGCGACGGCTTCTGTGCCGAATACGCATCCTTATGTCGACACCTATACCAATATCACGACTAATTACGCCACCGCTTCGTTCGTGTGGAGTGATGAATCGGTTATTGGTGGTCATTCTGCCGGTTCGGCTGACTACTTCACGGATTATCTGTTGAAGAATCTGCCGACTGATTCCGAGAGCGCGTCTTTCTAAGCGATTAGTGAGATTAGCCGACAGTTTCAGCTAGTGCAAAGCCCCTCCACTGCAGTGGAGGGGCTTTTGTTTTTGTCCCACCGCCCCGATAATGGCATCGGGACGGCGTCTTGAATCGCAAACGCCGTCCCGACGTTCTGTCGGGGCGGTGAGACGGAGCAAGTGTTTGTTTGTTGTCTCGATGAAGGCCGGGGCTGTTTGGCGTTTGCTCGTGGTGACTGGCTATGATAAAATTAAACGAAATGACATAAAAAATTGGCTAATATAAGACAAACAGCCTGACGTAGTTGACATAATTAGTATGAATTGATATACTTGCAGTATAATCAATTAATACTAATTAATCTATGTATTTTCAACGAAAAATAACCGATCAAGTGGCTCAAGCCGTCAAAAAAGGCGGCAAAGTGATTATTATTTATGGTCCTCGCCAAGCAGGCAAGACAACATTAATCGACCATTTGAACCAAGATTTGGCTTGGCAAGCGGAAAGATTTGTTGGTGATGATCTGGCGACGCAGAATATTTTTAGCCGCCACGAGCTGGATTTTCTGAAGAAAACAGTTGGTAATGCCAAATTGTTAATCATTGATGAGGCGCAAAAAATTGAAAACATCGGTCTATCCTTGAAATTGTTGATTGATAACCAGCCGATAACCATTATTGTCTCCGGTTCGGCCTCTTTTGATTTGGCCAACAAGGTTGACGAGCCGTTAACTGGCCGGACAAAGACTTTTTATCTTTACCCATTGTCTTATCAAGAGGTTGCCGCCAGCTACGCGCGCGCTTCGGCCGACGTTGTTATTGGCGAAATGTTGCGTTTTGGCATGTTGCCGGCGGTTCATAACTTAACAGAAGAAAAAGACAAAATCGATTATTTAAACGAATACATTAATAAATATTTATATCGAGATTTGTTGACTTTCGAAAATGTCAAAAAGCCGAAAAAAGTGATAGACCTTTTGGCTTTGTTGGCCTTGCAAATTGGCGGTGAAGTCTCCGTCGCCGAGTTGGCGCAAAATTTGGCAATTAGCCGGAAAACCGTTGAAAGCTATTTGGATATTTTAGAAAAGATGTTTGTTATTTATAATTTGCGCGGTTTTAGCCGTAATTTACGCAAAGAGATTTCTAAGAATAGTAAATATTATTTTTATGATACCGGTGTGCGGAATGCCTTGCTTAACAACTTTAACCCCTTGAACGTGCGCGCCGATGCCGGTGCAATGTTTGAAAATTATTTTGTTATGGAAAGAATTAAACTGGCGGCAAACGAAAACAAGAGAACTAACTTCTATTTTTGGCGAACTTATGATCAGCAAGAAATTGATTTAATTGAAGAACGAGACGGGAAGTTGATTGGCTATGAATGCAAGCTATCGCTTAATGCTAAAATAAAAAAACCAAAAGAGTGGTTAGAAATTTATGCCAATGCAAAGTTTGTCGTGGTTAACACAGATAACTTCGCTAAATTTTTAGAATAGATAGGCCAAAAGAATATCAAAAAATATGTTTTGTCCCGCCGCAGTCCTCCCGTACCCAGGAAACTGCGGTGTTTTTTTGACAACACAAAGACGCTGTCCCGCCGTTGCCGTCGGGGCGCCATCAAGGTTGTTCTGCTATTCAAGTTCACGGGGCGGGGGCTATAACACCCCCGTCAGAAGACGCCGCAGTCTCCAGAGCACAGGAAGACTGCGGCGAGACAGTTTAGGTTTTTTGACACCAGCTCAACTCGTGGTATACTGCAGTTATTAGAATAAGCCGCTAGCTATTTGACTAACGACTAACAACCATTAACTAACGACTGCAATCTTATGCTCAAAAACATCTATCTCTGGACTTTAAAAATTGGCCTGGCCGCCAGCTTTATTACTTTTTTTCTGGTCAGCAAAGATTTGTATTTCCCTTACATTACCACAAAACAGATTACTTTTAATATTTTGATCGAGGTGCTGACGATTATTTGGCTGGCTTTGATTATTCGTTTTCCCGAAGTGCGGCCCAAGAAATCGTGGATTACTTGGGGATTGGCCGCTTTTTTGGGCGCCCTGTTGATCAGTTGTTTTGCCGGCACGGACTTTAATTTGAGCTTTTGGGGCAATCTGGAGAGAATGATGGCCTTTTTTCCGATCGCTCATTTTTTCTTGTTTTATTTGATTTTAATTACGGTTATGCGCTCGGACTGGGATTGGTTTTGGCTCTTGAATTTGAGCGTCTTGGTCGGGGTGATTTTAACAATCTTTGGCATCGCCAAAAATTATCCGGCTTCGACTATCGGCAACACGGAGTATGTCGCCGGATTGATGATTTTTGATTTTTGGTTTGCCGTTTGGCTGATGCTCAAAACCAAGGGCTGGTGGTTGAAAATATTATACGCGGCGTCGATTTTTATGGTTTTGTGGGGCTTTGTGCGCGCCGATATTTCCGGGGCGCAGGTCGGTTTGGCGGCCAGTTTGGTGGTGTTTGGTTTGGTCATGGCTTTGACGAGCAAGAAAAAAGTTTTAAAGATTGTTTGTGTCTCCACAGCCGTCGGCTTTGCCGTGTTGATCGGCGTTTTATGGAGCGTGCGCAACCAGCCGTTTTTGAATAATACGGTTATCGGTCAAGAATTGCGCGCTTTTTCCGGTCAAAACGTGACGCTTAATACCCGCTTGCTGTCGTGGTCTTTTGCCGCCAAAGGTTTTTGGGAGCGCCCCGTCTTTGGCACCGGGTTCGGCAACTATTCGGCGGTGTTTGATAAATATTTTTCCGCTAAGTTTTATAACTGGGGCCAGGAAGACCGCTTTGATCGGGCGCATAACAATATTGTCGACTTGACTGTGACTATGGGTCTGGTTGGTATTTTGGCTTATCTGTCGATTTTCGCGGCCGTGATTTATTATCTGTGGCGCGGTTATAAAGCCGGGCACATGGACGGGTTGGATTTGGCAATGTTGTCTGCTGTGCTGGTCGGATATTTTATTCACAACCTGGGCGTGTTTGACGCCTTGGTCAATTATGTTTCTTTGATGATTGCTTTGGGTTTAGTTTATTATTTCTCCAAGGCGCGCGAAAAAGATAAGGTCGAGCCGGCGGTGCTTGTTGACTGGCAGGGCTACACGATTTTGGGTTTGGCCTCGGTTTTTATTTTGCTTGTTATGTATGATTTTAATGTCGTGCCGCTACAAATGATTAACAAGGGCTTGAATATGGTGATTACTTGGGAGAGCAATCCCTTGGGGTCGCTGGACTTGGCCAAACAGGTCAATCAATATGACTCGGCGTTGGCGCGCGATGTGCGTTCCGGCTGGATTAATGCCATTTCCGGCGATCCGGCGCCTTTGGACAAGCTGACAGCCGAACAGCGCGGACAAGTTTTTGCCACGGCTATCGACATGGGCCAAAAAAATCTAAATTTTAATCCGCAAGACGCTTTTCATCTGGTGGAACAAGCCAGGATTGTCGCCTTGGAGGCTGAATATGCCGGCAGTCAACAGGGTTTTGCTCAAATCAACAGTCAAGCGCTGGATTTGATTAATCAGGCGATTGCGGCCAGTCCGGAGCACTTGGGATTTTATTTGATTAAAGCCTGGATTTTGACCGATGCCGGCCGCACCATCGAAGCGGCCGACATGCTGGAACAAGCGGGCAAATTGAACGAGAAGTATTATCAATTGTCTTGCTATGCGGCGCGCTTGCGCATGCTGGCGGCCGGCCGGAGCAAGCAAAACGACGATCAGGCGACTTATGGTGATGTTTCGCTTTGTTTGGATAACGGCGGGGCGGGCAATTTGGTCACACCTAGTAATTTTGGCGGTTTTGTTAAGCATTATCAGTCAGCCAAAGATTGGTCGCGCCTGGTGGAGCTTTACCAATATCAAGTATCGGCCAATCCGAACGATACGTCGTCAGTTCAGGCGTTGAAAAAAGCGCAGGATAATTTGGTAAGCGGTAAAAAATAGATATGCTGGACTATCGTCGGCCAATAATCAGGTTAACCGCCACGTTAATTAACGGTCTTGGCCAGTTGTTATTTTGCTTATCGTCACGACCAAAATTTGTGGCCTTTGACGTAAAATCAATTGTTGTTTTGAAATTTGACCGTTTGGGCGACAGCTTTTTGGCCGAGCCGGTTTTGTGTGCGCTGAGAAATATATTTCCCGATGCCAAACTAGAGATTTGGTGCAATCAAAGCAATGCACCGGTGTTTGCTAATCATCCGGCGATTGATAAATTAGTAGTTTTGACCATGCCGGACATTCATCGCGCCAAATTACTGGATTTTTTTCAGCTACAACGAATAAAATTTTTAAGCCAAAGATTAAAAGCGGTGCAAGCGGACTTGGCGGTTGATTTGCAGGCCGGGCCATTGAATGTTTTGGCAATGTGGCAAGCAAAGATAAGGTGGCGCGTCGGCTTTAAGTCAAAATTGTTTAGCTTTTTGTTAACTCAAGCGGCCGATTATCAATTATCGAATAACCAACGAGAAGTCTATTGGTCGATTGCCAAAAGGTTGGGCGCGACAATTGATCGACCGGAGCCAAAACTTTATCCCGATGCTGGCGACGATAAAACGGTGGCTGATTTTGTCAGACAAAATGGTTTAGAAAAATTTGTTGTTTTCCATTTGAGTGCCGGCCGCAGCTATCGCCAATGGCCGCTGGAAAATTTTGTCAGCACGGCGCAGGCGTTGCTGGCTCAAGATAAACAATTAAAAATAGTTTTGATTGGTGACCAATATGACCTGGCTTTGCGACAGAAAATGATCGATTTGGTCAGCGTTGGTAATCGTTTTGTTTTAGCAAAAGATTTAAGTT
>CAIUCZ010000012.1 GCA_903897785.1 Candidatus Falkowiibacteriota bacterium | reverse complement strand
TATCGATTTTATCTTGCACAGTTTGCATCGCCGCCGTGGAAATCGCTTTGACGGCCAGCAGAACATTGACCGACAGCAAAGCCAACACCAAAACGGACACCGTGATGACCGACAACCAAAAGTTGCGGCCGATGTCTTGGATGGAAAATTTTATTGCCCTAAAAAATGTCAACATAAACCAAAAGTTAAAAAGAAATTTAGATATTTTTTGTCCAGATTAGGAAGGCAAGCAAAATGATTCGAGGCGTAGATTCCTACGGTGAAAATCATTTTGCGCCGCCTGGCAACATCTGGGCAAAAAATAGCAAATTTCTAACTAAATAACGTATTTACCATGAGCCTGATCCGACGCAATCTGACCGTTATGAAGCATAATAACACGTTTGCGCAAGCGATTAACAATATCTTTGTTATGAGTTACCAAAACCACCGTCGCGCCAAAAGAATTAATTTTGTGCAGCAACTGAATAATCTCTTCGGCATTGATCGAATCCAAATTGCCGGTCGGTTCATCGGCCAGCAAAACTTTTGGTTGATAAACCAGCGCCCGCGCAATGGCCGCGCGTTGTTTTTCGCCGCCGGAAACTTCGTGCGGATAGCGGTGCATTTTATTTTCCAAACCGACAATCTTCATCACTTGCGGCGCGATGCTGTTAATTTTTTTCTTGCTCTGGCCGCAGACTTGCAAAGCAAACTCCACATTTTCCAGCAAAGTTTTCTTGGGCAATAACTTGAAATCTTGATAAATCACGGCCACCTGGCGCCGCAAATACGGCACTTCGGTCAAACCGATTTTGGTAATATCCCAACCGCCGATGGTAATCTTGCCGTGCGTCGCCCGCTCCTCGCCCACTAATAATTTTACCAGCGTGGTTTTACCCATGCCGGATTGGCCGACCACCGAGACAAACTCGCCCGGCTCGATGTGCAAGCTGATGTTATCCAAAGCCTTGGTGCCCGGAGAATAAATTTTTGAAACATGATCCAAAAAAATCATAAATTATTATTTCGTTATTTTGATACCGGCGACTTTGGGTGCGTCCACCTGGCCGATAGCATAAGCCAAAATCGCTTTAGTGTCGGTAGCGGCCGCTTGCCTGGTCGGCGCATTCATCGCCACGGCAATTAAATTATGTCCGTCCGGCGTGGTGATGCGCGTCATTAGGCAATTGCCCGCTTGATTGATAAATCCGGTTTTGGAACCGACAATATTAAACGCGGCGGTCTGCACCAGTAAACTGGTATTATTCAACAAATGAACTTTTTTGGTGTTAACGGTTGCGATATGCGTCGAGGCAATCGCGCTGATTTGCGCCATTAATTTATTTTGGTAAACCGCTTTGGTTATTATAGCATAATCTTTGGCAGAACTCACGTTAGCTGAAGACAGGCCGGTCGGCTCGACAAAGTGCGTGTTTAACGCGCCCCAAGCCTTGGCATTGGCATTCATTTTGGCGATGAACGCGGGCCGTGACAAACCGGAAACGCGGACTAAAGTTTCCACCGTGTTATTGGTCGAGCTGATCAACGACGATTCAATCAGCGCTTTAATCGTCAACGTTTCGCCGGCTTTGACTTTAAGCCGCGCCACTTGGCTCTTGGGGCAATATTTATAATTATAATTTTCATCTTGTACTTTATACGCCACCACTCGATTGACGTCGGGGTTGGCTTGCAAAAAAGTTCTGACGGCCACAATTTTGGTCAAACTGGCCAACGGCGTCGCCTGACCGCCGTTTTTATTAAAAATAATTTTACCGGTCGCCTCATCGATCACCACGGCTGATTTTGCCTGCAGATTGGTCGGTGCCAGCGGTCGGCCGTCTTTATCCACAGGCAAAGAAACATCCAACGACGGCGTCGGCGAAATTCTCATATCCGCCGTTATCGGCACCCACAACGGTTTGATAGTGATATCAATCCCGCCGACGCTCGGATCGGCAATGGCCGCAAAAGCCACTTTATCCAAGTCCAAAATGCGATCAGGAAATTGATTTTGATTCGGGCCAAAATCATTGACCGTAATATCCACGGTTTTATCGTTATCCACGTTGGTGACGCGCAAAATCGTACCTTTGGGAAATTCCGGGCTGGCGGCAAACAAACCGTTTTTAAACACATACCAGCTGGCCTTGCCCGACAAGCGCAATTTTGGATTTTCCATCAGCATCACACTGCTCAAACTGGAGCTGGCACTGGCCGTAATCAACTGGCCGTCGACGCTGGCGGTGGTCGGCAAAATTTGCCAGTTGCCGTTGGAATCGCTGTTATAGAAAACCTGGCGATAAAAATTAGACGTACCTGCCTGTCCGGTGGGCAGACTGGCAGTCAAAAATTGTAGCTGATAAGTCGATGACACGGAAAAACCGGCGGGCAATAAAATGTTATAAGCGTTTTGGCTAAGCGGCTGCCAACCGCTCGGCCCGTCGGCGGCGATACTTTGCGACGTGTAGAGCGTGCCGGTCGCGGCAAAACTGTTGGCGCCAAAAGTCAATGACAATTGATTATCCACCGGCACGGTTTGCGTGGCGTCAAGATTGACAAATTGATAAATGCCGACACTTGCCGGCCCTGAGCTTGCCTGCCCCGAGTTTGTCGAGGGGGTCGAAGGAGCCGAAGTTTGCGCGTGCGCCGCGATCAGGTAAACGCCGGAACAAAGAATAAGAGATAAAAACAAAATTAAACTTTTTTTAATAATCATAGTTAAAAATTGGTTTGACAGGATTTGACTAACCTTATGAATAACTTTATAATGGTAGCATAAAGCGAAACTGGATACTAGATATTAGATTTTGGATATTGGATTGCGTATTTGACTAATTTCATAAAAAAATTAAAGCTTTATTTTTCTTCCAATCTTTTCTTTCTTAAGCCAGAAAAAATCCAACATCCAATATCTAGCTTCCAAAATCCAACCTGCGGGTGTTGTATAACGGTCATTACGCGAGCTTCCCAAGCTTGAAACGGCGGTTCGACTCCGCTCACCCGCTCAAACCAGATCTCGGATCTCGGATTTGACTAACGACTAACGACTTCCTGCCCGCAATGCTACGCGCATAGCTTTGCCGGCGGGTCAACTAACGACTATTTATGTTGGCTCAACCTCTAATTGATTATATCAAAGAAAAAAAAGCCGATGGTATCAGCGAAGCGGATATCAAGGCGGCTTTTGTTGCTCAAGGTTATGTTGCGGCCGACCTTGACCATGCTTTTGCTTATCTGCAAGCAGAAGTAGCTCAACCGGAAAAACCGGCCACGCCTTTGCGGCTCGATCCGTCTGCGGCTGAACATCGTTTGGCCCTGCCGCCCAAGCCCGCCCGCCACGTCGGTTTGATTATCACGATTATTATTTTTTTAATTTTAATCGGCGGCTCGGTCTTTGCCTGGCAGACCGGTTGGTTTAATAATTTCTCTTTTACCGCCATCAACTTGAATGGAATTATTAATCAACAATCGGTCCCGGCCCCGCAAGTCATCGTGCCAACCTCGACTCCGGTTGTACCGATTGTCCCGGCAACTACCACCGCCACGAGCTCGCCAATCGCCGTCGCCACTAGCACTGTCACCTCAACCAACGCTTCGACCACCTCGACAAGCTCGGGACAGGCAAGCTCAGCGCCTTCGGCCTCCGCCGCGCCTTTTGCCGTTAGTACTTCTACAGCTGCCAAACCAGCCACTTCAACTAAGCCGGTCGTAGCCCCAGTCAAAAAAACAATCGATCCAAAACTGGACAGCGACCACGACGGCCTGACCGATTTGCAAGAAATCGCTTATCGCACCGATCCCTATAATCCTGATACGGACGGTGACGGTTATTTTGATGGACAAGAAGTAAAAACCGGCTATAGTCCTTTGGGCTCGGGCAAGCTCAAAAACGATGTTTTGCATCTTGCCAAGCCAACGTCAGTTGCGCCCAAAATAAAAACGTTGACAAAGAAAAAATAATCTTTTATAGTCCGATAATCGCCTTCTTAGCTCAATTGGTAGAGCAACGGTATCGTAAACCGTAGGTTGCCGGTTCAACTCCGGCAGAAGGCTCAATTGGTAGTCGCCTCTTCGGCGACCCGCCGAGGAGGCGGGAGCAACGGTATCGTAAACCGCAGGTTATCGGTTCAAATCCGATAGATGGCTCCGCATTAGTTAAAAGTTCATAAAGTAAAAAGTTATAAAGTTCTTACTTTATAACTTTATGAACTTTATAACTTTTCACCTCTCTCCTATTTGCCTGCCAAAAAATACTTCAACCATTTTTCCGGGTTGCTCTCATTTCGCGTTTGCGGTGCCGCCGACAAGCCGAACAAAGCATTGCCGGCCGCGTCGGTGGAAGTTGAATTCAAATCACTGCCCTTGACCACTACGACAGCTTCATCCGCTTTTTTCAAACCCAAATCAGTGCGCGCTTTTTGCTCGGCATATTGATCGGTTTTGACATAATCAATCATTTTTGACAGGCCGTTATTTTTATTTTCCAGATCGCTAATCTGCGTTTTTAGGCTGTCGATTTCTTGGTCGATGCTGCTTTTTTGTTTAAAAACATGCCACAGCGGACTGGCCAACAATAAAAGCAGAACGGTAAAAATGACAGTTAAAAAAAGTTGGCTGGAGAAAAATTTTTTAAGTTTGGGTGTAAGTTTGTGCATAATTTAAGTTTAACACAAATTTAAAGCTATCGCAAAAATTAGCCGTTGTTCAGCTGATTAGTTTATAAAGTTAAAAGTCCATAAAGCTCATAAAGTCAAAAATGAAATGACTTTATAAACTTTATGGACTTTACAAACTTTCAACTTTTGTGTCGGGGTACTGGGAATTGAACCCAGTCTACACCCACCCCATGGGCGCGTACTACCGGTATACTATACCCCGAAAAATAAGCCAGCAAAACGAGCTCCATTAAGAACAAAACAAGAATTGGCTTGTCTTTCAAGAGAAATCAAACTTGCGCTTGACCGGCTGATTTTTTTCAGCAGTTACACCGCCGAAGAAAGATTGCGCCGCTAGTCCTCTGGCGTCTATTTGCTTGGCCACGGCCAAACAAAACAGCGACAACCAATTGTTAACAGTTTAATCCAAAGCTTGTACATGTTCTAATGAAGCTAGTTTTGCCGACTTAGTCTCATTTACTAATGATAATAGCACAAACAATAAAAAAAGCGAGGGGTTTTAATCCTCGCTTAGCCATGCTATCTAAGCCAATGGTCTTGGCAGCCAAAGCCATGTTTGACGCTATCCTCCACTTCGATTTTTTCTCGCTGTTCCTTGGTTAAAGGCGTAGACACCGGGGTTGAAGTGGAATTATTTTTTTTAAGCTTAAGCCAGCTGTGGTTATTTTTATCATGCTCTTTCATGATAACTTCCTCTTTTTAGTTAAACAAAATCATAAAGAACAAAATTTATAATAAAAAAATCGGCTCGCTTGCAGCCGATTTGATTTAAAATCCAAAGACTAAAAATCTAACCGGCCTGGTGGCCAAAAAAGAAAAAGGCCTGCCCGGAATGCTGCGCATAGCGCTGCAGGCGGGTAAAATTTTTCTTGGTTAGACTAATCAACATATTATTTTGCCAAACCGCTCAAGTCGGGATTATACAAAATTTCTTCGTTAATTTTATGATAATCAAACAACTCGTCGGCATCGGTAAACCAAATTTTGATTTCGCGCTCAGCCTCGGACACTTGATCGGAACAATGAATCAAATTGCGCACTGCTCGACCGTCCAGACCGGCCAAATCATAAGAGTCCAAAGCGTAGTCGCCGCGAATCGTCCCGACGACCGAAGCCAAGGGTGCGGTTGCGCCGACAATTTTTTTGACGATCTCCACGGCTTTGTTGCCTTGCCAGACCATAGGAATAATTGGACAAGCGGTCATAAACGCGACATTGCCGCGCATAATATCTTTGCCATATTCCAAAGCTGATTTTTCCACCGGCAAATTCGCCGCCTGGCGGTCGCTAATTGCGCGCTGGCCTTTTTCATTATACCAAGCATCATCTTTGTTATAATGCGCCCAGCATTGATCTTCGGTCGCTTTGACCATCTTGACAGCCACCAATTTCAAGCCCAGCCGTTCCAGCCGACAGGTCAGCTCACCGACCAAACCGCG
This sequence comes from Candidatus Falkowiibacteriota bacterium, assembly GCA_903897785.1. GTDB lineage: Bacteria > Patescibacteriota > Patescibacteriia > Patescibacteriales > Patescibacteriaceae > CAIUCZ01. Next base: position 7,444 of record CAIUCZ010000012.1, on the reverse strand, counting down.
TTGGATTGCGTCCGGTTTCATAATAACGAAAGTGCGTTCATTTTTTGGATAATTTTCCATACTTTTACCTTTAATTTAAAAAACAAATCTGACCAGAGCATAACAACTTGCCATAAAATTGTCAAACGCAAAAAGTCGTTAACCTGCCCGACGGTAGAGGCGGGTCGTTGGTTAAAAATTAATAGTCAAGAAACTAACGGCTAACGACTTCCTGCCCGAAATGCTACGCGCATAGCGTTGCAGGCGGGTCAACTAACGACTTATTGTTGCCGCCAAATATTATTCTGATTCGCCAAAAACCTGATTGTGCCTTGATCTGCTGTTTGCAAAACCGTTGCTCCGGCGCGCGCCAAGCGATTAATAATTCGCTGGCTGGGCAGGCCGTATTGATTGACCTTGGCCACACTGACAATCGCCCACTTTGGATTGACCGCTTGCAAAAACACTTGGCCGGAAGCCGTGTCCGAACCATGGTGCCCGACTTTTAAAACATCGGCCGACAAATCAATTTTATTTTTTAACAATTCCTTTTCCACGGCCGCGCCGGCATCACCGGTGAACAAAACTTTGACCTGGCCATAAGTCAGCTTGACGACAATGGAACTGTCGTTCAAATCATTGACCGCTTGGTCAAACAGATTATGGTCCGGTGACAAGATATTAAATTTAACGTCGTCTAAGTCAAACTCTTGATTGGCGACGGCCAAAGCTACGGGCAGTTGAGTTTGTTTTAAAATTTTTAAAAACTGAATATAGTTGGGCGAAGTGTCGGACACGCCGGTCATAATCACTCGCCCGACTTTATATTTTTGCAAGACCGCCACCAAGCCGGTGACATGATCGGCATGCGGATGAGTCAGCAAGACATAATCGATTTTTGCCTGGCCCCAGGGCAAGACTTCGCCCAGCCGCCGCAGGACAGTGTTGTCCGGTCCGCCGTCAATCAATAACGTTTGCCCGTTCGGCGCTTGAACTAATTCGCTGTCGCCTTGGCCGACATCGAAAAAGTTTATAGCCAGCTGCTTGTTGGTACTGACGGGACGAAAAATTAAAAACAAACTGACAGCAAGCAATACTAGTAAGCCGGCAATGATGATTAAAATTTTCTTGCGCAAGGAGAACATAAAATCCAAAATCCAAATTTCAAAATCCAAACAAAATCCAAAATCTAAAGCTCAAAATTAATTTTTGAATTTTGAGCTTTGAGCTTTGTTTGGATTTTGAACTTTGAGCTTTGGATTTACGCGATAATCTAAACTAAAGCCTGAATATCTTTTGCTAAAGCGTCTTTCCATTGCACGCCGACATAAGTCTTGACCGTCTCGCCGTTTTTGAACAACAGCAAAGTCGGGATGCTCATCACCCCATAATCTTGCGCCGTTTTCATCGCCTCTTCGGTGTTCAATTTGCCGATGGCCGCTTTCTCGCCAAAATCATCGGCCAATTCTTCGATAATCGGGCCCTGGATTTGGCACGGGCCGCACCAGCTGGCATAAAAATCCACCAACACCGGTTTGATTTTTGAAGTCTCAATCACTTCCAGCTGCCAATTTTCATCAGTAAAATGTTTTGTCATGGACATATGTTTGAAATTAAATTTTTATTAGTCTTTTCATTATACATTAATTTTCTATTTTAGCCAGAGCAATTTCTTCATCGTCCTTTTCGGCTGGTCATACCGGCGCATGCCGGCCTGCCCGTTCCGTTCAGGCGGGCATCCAGATTAGAGCTACAATACTGGACCCCGGCATACGCCAGGGTGACTGCTATTTTATGTCTACTTAAACTTGCTTTTTTTCCTCTTTTTTGTTAAGATAAAGCTAATTGAAACACCCTCATTTTTGAGGATTTTTGTTAATTCTAAAGAGATTTGTATGGCAAAAGAACCACTAAAAAAAGATACTGCCGGCGATTATAGCGCCGCCTCCATTACCGTTCTTGAGGGCCTCGAACCGGTGCGCAAACGCCCGGGCATGTATATCGGCTCCACGTCAGCCGAGGGTTTGCATCATTTAATCTGGGAAATCACCAACAACTGCATTGACGAAGCCATGGCCGGTTATGCCAACCGGATGGATATTGAATTATTGCCCGACGGCCTGGTGCGCATCACCGACAACGGCCGCGGCATTCCGGTGGACATTCACAAACAAAGCGGCGTCTCGGCGTTGGAAGTCGTCTTGACCAAGCTGCATGCCGGCGGCAAATTCGGCGGCGGCGGCTACAAAGTCTCCGGCGGTTTGCATGGCGTCGGCGTTTCGGTGGTCAACGCCTTGTCCGAATATTTAAAAGCCGAAGTGCACCACGACGGCCAGATTTGGATGCAAGAATATAAACGCGGCATTCCGCAAAAAAAAGTGGCAGCCACGGGCAAAACAAAATTGCGCGGCACGGTTATCAGTTTCCAGGCCGACCCGACGATTTTTCAAGAATTGGAATACAGCTGGGGCAAAATTTTGGATCGCATGCGCCAGCAAGCCTATCTGACCAAAGGCGTAACCATCAAAATTGTCGATAGCCGCGAGAATCACACGCCCAAGGATTATACTTTTTATTTTGACGGCGGCATCAAAGCCTATGTCAAAGCTTTAAATTTTAAACACAACGTCAAGCACGAAACGATTTTTGCTTGCGAAAAAGAAATCGAAGGCGCCGATGTCAAAGTGGAAGTCGCTTTGCAATACAACGACGGCTATACGGAAAATGTCTTGGCCTTTGCCAACAATATTTTAAACACCGAAGGCGGCACGCACTTGGTCGGTTTTCGCACCGCCCTGACCCGCACTTTGAATTCTTACGCCCGGGCCAAAAATTTGCTCAAAGAAAAAGACGAGAATCTGACCGGTGAAGATGTGCGCGAAGGTTTGACGGCGATTATCAGCGTCAAAATCCCCGACCCGCAGTTTGAGGGCCAGACCAAAGGCAAGTTGGGCAATGCCGAAACCAAAGCGCAAGTCGATAAAATTTTCGGCGACGCGTTTACGATTTTCTTGGAAGAGCACCCGCGCGAGGCCGAAGCGATTGTCGGCAAGTGTGTTCTGTCCTCGCAAGCGCGCATTGCCGCTCGTACCGCTCGCGCCACGATTTTACGCAAAGGCGCGCTGGAAGGCATGACCTTGCCGGGCAAGCTGGCGGATTGCTCGTCACGCAAGGCCGAAGATTGCGAATTGTATATTGTCGAGGGCGATTCGGCCGGCGGCTCGGCCAAACAAGGAAGAGATCGCAAGTTCCAAGCGATTCTACCCTTGCGCGGTAAAATTTTAAACGTCGAACGGGCGCGTTTGGACAAAATGCTGGCCAACAACGAAATTAAAAATTTGGTTATTGCCATGGGCACCAATATTGACGATCAATTTGATTTAGCCAAATTGCGTTACAACCGAATTATTATTATGACCGATGCCGACGTGGACGGCGCCCATATCCGCACACTTTTGTTAACTTTATTTTTCCGCCATTTTCCGGAGCTGGTCTCCACCGGCCATGTTTATATCGCCCAGCCGCCGCTGTATCAAGTAAAAAAAGGCACACAAGTGAAATATGCTTATGCCGACGAGGAAAAAAGCAAAATTATCAAAGAATTTGGCGGCAACGAAGCTGAAGTGGAAGTCGTCAGCGAAGGCGATGAGACGGAAGACGAGACAGTCTCTGCCTCCGCCGAAGCAATTGCCGACAAAGAAGTCGCCGTCAAAGCAAAAAACGCAGCTAAGATTCATATTCAGCGCTACAAAGGTTTGGGCGAAATGAACCCTGATCAATTGTGGTCCACCACGATGGATCCAAAAACCAGAATCATGCACCAAGTCTCGATTGATGACGTGGCTAAAGCCAATGAAACTTTTGAGATGTTGATGGGCGGCGACGTGGCGCCGAGAAAACATTTTATTCAGACGTATGCCAAAAAGGTGCAGAATCTGGATATATAAAAAGTCGTTAGTCGGGAGTCGTTAGTTGTAAAAAAATAAAAAAAGGGTTTGCTGCTCTCTTTGAGTTTTGTTTAATACTCTATCTTGTTATCACAAGCGAATCTAATCTTGCCCAATTTACCTTTCTTGAAAATTTGCTTTTCAATATACGCTCTTCGTATTCTTTGACCCATACCTCTGAATCCTCTGAGCTAAATTTTAGGTTGTCAAACTTAATCTCATTGTTCTGTTCTGATACTTCGAGAATTATGTATTTCACGTCATCACCTTTAATTAATTTTACAAAAGAACTTCTTGTTTTTCTTTATCATATCGTTATTCACCTCCAAAAGTCAATTTTTGTCTCGCTGCCCTGATGTATTGTCGGGACGGCGTTTTGTAATTTATTTGTCTTTCCGCAGTCTCTCGCAGAGGACTGCGGCATTTTGTAATTTATTTTTTCAGTCCCGCTTCTATCAATCTCGCCATCGCCTCATCCTCGCCTTTGGCCCAACGCGGCAAGCTTTAAAATAATCATTAAGGGGCCCCATTAACTCGGATAGCACCACAAACTTAATGACTGGGCTGTGGCACCCCCCCAAATTCAACCATACAGATTCCCGCCTGCGCGGGAATGACGTGCTATTTTATTTTTGACTAACGACTAACGACTTTTTTACTTTCCAGACTAGCACAGCGACCACCACATAATAAATCCACACCCAGCCGCTCCACAAATCGCTCACTTGCGCGCAGGCCCACGGCCAAGCCGCCATGGTCGCGGTCAGCCATAAGATATATTGCAAAATTATAAAACTGGGCCAGAAAAAAATAATCGCCAGCGGTGGTAACAACATTGCCAGCGGTAAAGCGCCGAGCAAGGCAATTGTCAGCACCGGCAAGGTCCATAAGATTGCCAAATTAGCCAGCGGCGCGAGCAGACTCAATTGACCAAAGTTATACACCAGAATCGGCAAAGTAAAAACTTGCGCCGCCAGAGTAACAGCCAAGCTTTCCCACAGAACTTTGCCGACGGTAAAATTTAAAATTTTAGCGCCGACTTTTGTCTGTCCTGCCCGAATGCCGCAGGCGGGCGGGTCGAACAGCGCGAAAAATACCGGTTCCAGATAAACAATGCCTGCCAAAGCCAAAAATGACAGCTGAAAGCCGACATCGTTTGCCAACAGCAAGGGGTTTTGCAGCAGCATCAGCGTCGCCACTAAGACTAGACTGTTGGTGATTTTATTCAGGCGGCCAAAACGAATGGCCAGCAACAGCAAAGCCGACATCAAACCGGCGCGCATTGCCGAAGCAGTCAGCCCAGTCATAATCACATAAGCGGTCAGGGCAAGCAATGACAGCCAAAAACTTTGCTTGCGCGAAAAACCGAGAGCCAAAGCGACATACAAAATTATACCGGCCAGCAAACTGACATTAAACCCGGACACGGCGATGATGTGCGTCAAGCCGAGGCGCGAAAAATTATTAACAATATCAGCCGCCAAGCCTTGACTGCCGCCAAAAATAATCGGCCCGCCCAGCGAGCTTTCCGGTTCGGGCATATTCGCGGCAATTGTTTGCAACAACTTGGCTTTGAATGTTAAGAGTGCGCTCAAAATTGGCTGGCCTTGATCAGTTTTAATTAAATTAATTTTAGGCGCGTAACCGACGGCATAAATATCATAACGCGCCAAATATTTGTCATAGGCAAAGTCTTGAATCGGTTCCGGTCGTTGTGTTTTGCCGCTGACGGTTAACAAATCGCCATATTGATAATTTGGATAAAGATTGGTGCTGACCAAAACTTTGCCCGTGATTGGCCGGCCGTTGATTAAATTTTTGGCGGCGATAATTAACTTTAATTTATCGCCGCTGGTTTGCGGTTCGGCAGCCACTACGCCTTGCCAAGTGATTTTTTGCTGATCATAAAAAGCAATGTCACCGGGCGTGAAAATTTTTTGCATCAAACTGAAGCGCCATAAACCAAGGGCGAGACCGCAGATTATTAGACCGACGACAAACCAAAAATTTTTAAGACGCCGTCCCGATGAAATATCGGGACGGCAAGACATTTCTTTCTTCTCTGCCTCGCCGTCCCGACGTTCTTGCCGGGGCGGCGTCTTTTTGTAGATATAAAAAATAATCGTCGCACAAATGGCAACGATTAAAATTGCAAAATAGATTAAATGATTAGCAAAATAAGCGGCGGGCAAAAATCCGGCCAAGCCAATGGCGACGATGAAGCTTAGGCAAAATATTAAGAGCAAGGTCGAACGATGCATACTGGCGAATCTACGAATTTATGCGAATACCACAAATTACATAACGAAAGATGCGAATTAAATGCCAAAATTTTAGTCTCTAAAAAACGTGGTTAAAAAATTCGCATTTTTTGCGGTTTCAATTCGTGGTATTCGCATACCAATTCGCATTTTTCGCATTAATGATTATCCAATTTGTAATTTCTCAAAAAAGCTTCTGCAAAACCGTCAATCTCACCATCCAACACCCCTTTGGTGTCGCTCGTCTCAAACTCAGTGCGATGATCTTTGACCATTTGATACGGCTGCAGCACATACGAGCGGATTTGCTGGCCCCATTCGGCTTTGACCGATTTACCCTTCAACTCTTTTTTGGTCGCCGCGTGGGCTTCTTGCTGGATTAAATACAATTTGCTTTTTAAAATTTTCAAAGCGGTTTCCCGATTTTGATGCTGGCTGCGCTGGGTTTGGCAATTAATAATGATGCCGGTCGGCACATGCGTCAGCCGCACGGCCGTGGAAAGTTTATTAACGTTTTGCCCGCCCGGTCCGGACGAACGAGTGAACTCCACTTTCAAATCGCTGTCTTTGACTTCAACGCTTGTAGCTTCCGGCATCTCCGGCAGAACTTCCACCAAAGCAAAAGAAGTTTGGCGCAAGTTGTCGGCGTTAAACGGCGACAAGCGCACCAATCGATGCACACCCGCCTCGGAGCGCAACCAACCAAAGGCTTTCTGCCCGCTGATAGCGATACTTGAAGATTTAATCCCCGCTTCATTGCCCTCGGAGCGATCAATAATCTCGGCTTTGAAATTGTGGCGCTCGGCAAAACGCAAATACATCCGTTCCAGCATCTGGGCCCAATCTTGCGCTTCCACCCCGCCGGCACCGGAATGGACCGACAAAACGGCATTGTCCTCGTCATATGGACCGGAAAATAAAAGCTCCAATTCCATTTTCTCTAAATCAGTGCGCGCTTTGGCCACGCTTTTTTCCACTTCAATTTGCAAGTTGTCGTCAGTTTCAGATAAATCTAGAATTTCTACCGCGCCGTCAATTTCGTTTTTTATTTTATCCCAAGCGCCAACCGCTTGTTTCAAGCCTTCCACTTGCTGGCCGATCGCGACCGCTCGTTTTTGCTCAGACCAAAAATCAGGCCGATTGATTTCGGCTTCTAACTTTTTGATTAATTCGCGCTTGCCGTCAAGGTCAAAGTAACCTCCCGACTTCTAGACTGCGCTCTTTGAGGGCTTTTAGTTGTTCTAATAATTCTTCCAT
>CAIUCZ010000011.1 GCA_903897785.1 Candidatus Falkowiibacteriota bacterium | reverse complement strand
GGAAATTAAAACTGACTCGTCATTAGCGTATCGCTTAATGCAATTTTCCGTTTTATCGATAAAGTCAACACATCCTTTTTTCAATAAAATCGTTCTGGTACAAATATTTTGCACCGCCTCCAGGTTGTGGCTGACAAACAGAACTGTTCTGCCCTGATTCTTGGCGACATTATCCATCTTTGCCAAACATTTTTTTTGAAACTCCGCATCGCCGACGGCCAGCACTTCATCAATAATCAAAATGTCCGGATCCATATGCGCCGCAACGGCGAAAGCCAGACGAACATACATGCCGGAAGAATAAAATCTGACGGGCGTATCTAAAAATTTTTCTACGCCGGAAAATTCCACAATCTGATCAAATTTTTTGGCAATTTCTTGTTTTTTCATGCCCAAAATCGCCCCGTTTAAAAAAACATTTTCTCGGCCGGTCAACTCCGGGTGAAAGCCGGTCCCCACTTCCAACAATGAGGCCATGGTGCCGTCGACTTTAATCTCGCCCTTGGTCGGTGGCGTAATGCGCGACAAAATCTTTAACAACGTTGACTTGCCCGCGCCGTTGGCGCCGATAATGCCCAAAACTTCGCCCCGCTCCACCTCAAAATTAATATCTTGCAAGGCCCAAAAAATTTCCGGCTTATTTTCTTTAAAATGTTTATAAGCTTTAAACGGATGCTGAACGGCCAAAGCCATTCTGTCGCGCAAAGCCACATAACCGCCCTGTTGATGAGTGATTTTGTATTTCTTGGCCAGATTCTTCACTTCAATAATCGCCGCCATATTAAATAATATCCGCCGAGTAGCGCTCGGTTTTTCTAAAATAATATAAACCAAAAGCCAGTATTATCACGCAAACGGCGGTAGAGATGCCCAATTGCAACCAGTTCATCGAATAATCATTAAACAGCAAAGTTCTCGCCGATTTAATCACTCCGGTCATGGGGTTAAAAGCCAAAATCCAAGAATATTTCCCGGCCAAAGACGGCGGATAAATTACCGGGGTAACAAACAGCAACATCTGAATAAAAAACGGCAAAATATAGCGCACATCCCGATATTTGATATTAACGGAAGCCAAAAACAAACCCAAACCCAAAGCGGCGACAAAGGCGATTAAACACAAAACAGGAATCATTACCAAACCGAGCAGACTGGGCACATAATGATAATAAAACATCAGACCGATCAGAATAACGGCGGCGACGGCGAAGTCCACCAAGCGCGTTAAACAACTGGCAATTGGCAAAATTAAACGCGGGAAATAGACTTTAGTAATAATTCCCTTGTTGCTTATCAGGCAATCGCTAACATCGGCCAAAGCTGAAGAAAAAAAAGTCCAAAATAGCAAGCCGGAATAAACAAAAATCGGATAAGGAATGCCATCGGATGGCATCTTGGCCAAAGTACCAAAAAAAACCGTAAAAACCACCATAGAAATAAACGGTTGAAAAATAACCCAAGCCACACCGATAACGGTTTGTTTATAGCGCACCTTTAAATCGCGCCACGTAAAAAAATAAAGCAATTCTTTATATTGCCAAATTTCCTTCAGGTCGCTGAAGCTGAATTTTTCTTTTGGTTTAATGATGATCATCTGCCAAAATTTAATACGATGAACGAATTAAAATCCAAATCTACGGATATGTAATGCGAACGCTACGAATGAACATGCGAATCTACAAATAAAACACGCACTGTTTCTGAGTGTATTCTATTATAAGCAGTTAAAAAAATCAATCTTTCTCTTGACTTTACGCTTATTTACTTGCCTGACTTAACTTTTTCGCCAAATCCCCGGCCGTTTGATTTTTAGGATTTAACTTTTGTGCCTGTTTGGCCCAATTTAAAGCTTGCTTTAAATCCCCTTTTTGTTGATAAACCAAGGCAATCGACAAAGGCCAGGTGGAATCTTTGGCATCAGCCTTAAACCCGGCCAGATCGGCCGCAATTGCCTGGTCATATCGGCCTTGCAAAAAATAGTTGTTGGAAATATCTTTGTTTAAAGCAATTTTTGCCGGATTATCCGCCAAAGCGCGCGCAAAATTATCCAAAGCCGCCGGATATTGCTTTTGGTCTTGATAAATTCTGGCCAAAACCTCTTCAAAATCCGAGCGTAAAATGATGACCGCCTGCTTGCGGCCCGGTTCGGCATCCGGTTCGTTTTGAAAGGTCGGTAAGCGCCTAATGCCGGCTTGCAAAACAGCAATCGCCGGCTCGACCTTTTTTTGCCAATACAGCAAGCGGCTGTAGTCCAAATAAGTACCGGAAATGTCCGGATTGATTGCTAATGACCGTTGATACATTGCTTCGGCCGGTTGATAGTATTGTTTGTCAAAATAAAAGCCCAGCAGGCCGTAAGCTCGGGCGCGATTGAATAAATAATTAAAGACGTTTAATTCGCCGCGATTGGTCAGGGATAAATAATCAAGCATATCGTCGCGCCATTGATCTTTATCTTTTTGCGTTGTCAGGGCGGTAAAACAATTTGACTCCAGCAAAAAATATTGAGCGCGAAAGACCAGATTAAACGGGTTATAATCCGTTGCCAACGGGATAT
>CAIUCZ010000010.1 GCA_903897785.1 Candidatus Falkowiibacteriota bacterium | reverse complement strand
TAATTTTTAATTTTTAATTATTAAAATAGGCCAGTTTAATAAACTGACCATAACAAACTTAATCGTAGCAAAAAGCCAAGACTTTGTCAATCATCGCTAATCTTAGCCTATTTAAAGCCTATTTAAATCTGCTTGACTTTTATTGCCAAATATACTATATTAAGGAAACAAAATGGCTATTTAACAATTCATCATAAATTCATCACAGAAGGATCTTTCCATGAAAAAATCAATCATTTTTTCACTAATCATCACTATTGCCGTCGCAATCATCGGCTGCTTTCCCCAAAGCGGCGAATATGGCTCAAAAAAGGATTTAGACAAATTAAAGCCCTACGGCTACCAATCAAGCGGCGATTATGTCACTGACGCCGCCAATGCCGCCGAAGTCAAGGCTTTGCTTAAAGACAAGCGGAGAAAAGACTTAGAGAGAGAGGGTTTTATAAACGAAAAGGGTTGGGTTAAGGGATTGGTCCGCAACGACGATAAACTAAATCGTAAACTGACCTTTATTATAGAAGGCGCTAATGGCTACATGTTCCGGCGGGCGATTCAGTTGGCGGCCAACGACGAGCTGGTGGTTTTTTTAAGCCCGGAGTTGGACTATCGCGTCGCGATTCAATTCGGCGGACAAACCTTGGATATTGTCAATATCCACCCAACACTCAAAAACAAAGATCTCGACAACTTAGCCATTATCAATAATGAACCTTATATCTGGGGCGTTACATATCAAACCCCGGGTTGGTTTGGCAATTAATAAAAACACCTTAACTAAAACAAGTTAAGGTGTCTTTTTTTGTGGCTAAAAAATCAATACCCCTGTCCACCGCCCAAGGTGCTGGTGCCGCCAGGCAGATACAAAAAAACAAAATAAGTAATAGCATAAGCCGCGGCCACGATAATCATACCGATGATGGCCATGCGAATCGTATCTTGAGCTTTTTTAACTTTTTTGTCATCGCCCTCGGCGTTCATGTAATTAAACCCGGCCATAATAACCAAAATTAAAAAGATAATCGCCATCAAGCCCAAAAAAATATTAATCACCACCGCCAAAACCATGGCCACGTTGGCCGTAACATTAAACCCGGTGTTGGTGCCCAGGTCTCTGGCTCGATTATTGATTTCCGGATTATTAATAAATTTTGACAACTGCGCGCGAGCAACCCCCGCCCAAGCAAAAAAGATCGTCAATGCCGGGAAAATTGTAATTATTTTTTTCATCATGTTTTTGTATTTAATAGCTGTTGTATTCGCATTTTAATCCGTTGTATCCGGATTAAATTACAAATTTAAATGATTGTGGGGAATATAAGATTCCAAATAGCATACGCTCCGATAACGATAATCATGCCGATAATTGCCGACCAAATCATATCTCGAGCCGCTTGATTTTTCTTGTCATCGCCCTGGGCCATCATATATTGGAAGCCGGCATAGATAATTAACACCAGAAAAATCACGCCCAGCAAGCCTAAAAACAAATTGACGCCGACGGCCACCACGGAAAAAATCGTGTCTTGGTTGGCGGTCTTATACGCCCCGCCGACAAACGGCAACAGCCGCAAAAAAGCATTACCGCCGGTGTTGGTACTTGAGGCCTCCAGCGGCCCGATAAAATTAGGGTCGCCCGGTTGAGCCGCCAAAGCGACGTTGGCTGTTAGGGACAAGCCAATTAGTAAAAAAGTTAAGGCTCTTATTCTCCTCATAAAGTTATAAAGTTTATAAACTTCCTGCCCGCAATACTATTCATAGTGTTGCTGGCGAGTCAACTATTTAAAAAATTCCCCGCCCAATCTTCCGCCCACAAAATACGTAATGGCGTAAGCGGCGATAATAATCACCATACCGATAACTGCTGAAATAACCGCGTTGCGCGCTGCCGCGTTTTTTTTGCTGTCGCCGGCCGAAGTCATATAAGTAAAACCGGCATAAATCACCAGGAGCAAAAAAATCACGCCCAGCAAACCCAAAACGACCAAAATCAAATTATTAACAATAACATTGATATTATTGGCCGATGTATTAAACCCGCCGTCGCCGGCAATATTTTTTACGTGGCCCTGATCAATCGCCAGAGTAAAAAGTTTTGTCATATTATTTTAAGCTAACACCGCCCAAACGGCCGCCGATAAACGCGGTAATGGCATAAGCGGCGATAATCACTACCGTGCCGCCGATAGCCGCCCAAATCATCTGCTTGGCCGCCGTTACTTTTTTATCATCACCCTGTGAACTCATATATAGCCAGCCGGCGTAAATCATTAAAACAAAGAATATAACGCCCAAAAAAGACAAAATCACGGTCACAATAATATTAACCAGCGGTTCAATCGTATTGCTAGCTGTGTTATAGCCGGCACCGCCCGCCACCGGATTTAAAATATCCCCGGTCGTACTGCCGCCGCCAGACGAAAAAGCATTTTGTAAATTAGCGGCCAAAGCCGCGGACAACAACTTCATAAAAAGTTTGTAGTTTGTAGTTTGTAGTTTGTAGAAAATCTAATTCCGCAAAAACTACACACCACAAACTAATTACTACAAACTACCAACTACTCACGACTGACTAACGCATTGTCGGTAAAATATTGCCCACAAAAGAGGTAACGGCATAAGCGGAAAAGACAATAATCATACCGATGACCGCCGCGGTTAACATTTTCTGCGAACTCTTGACTTTTTTATCATCACCCTCGGAGGTTAGCCACAAATAGCCGCTATAGATCATTAAGACAAAAAAGACAACGCCGACCAACCCCATGCCGGTCAAAACAACATTGCCAATAATCGCGTCAATCGACAACGCTTTGGCCGCGCCATTGTAACCGGCCTGCCCGGCCGCCGACCCCAATCCGCTGGAATTGGTAAAATCAGCCAAGGCCGGATGAATCAAATTAAAAACCATATTATTGCGCTAAAGTATTGCCGACAAAAGCGGTAATGGCATAAGCGGACAAAACAATAATCAAGCCAATGACGGCGGCCACAATCAAATCTTTGGCTTTGGTCACTTTCTTGTCGTCGCCGCTCGATGTCATCCAAGACACGCCGCCATAAATCATCAATAAGAAGAAAATCGTGCCAATAAACGCCAAAATCGAACCGATATATTTACCCAATAACTGCGGAATGGATTCAGTGCGCAATAATCCGCCGCCGGCGACAGGATTGCCGGCTGCGTCTTTGAGGCCATGATCGCTTTGCGCCAAAACGACGGTCGACCAGAAGCCGAACAGAACTGCCATTGAAAAACTGCTAATTTTTTTGAGGTTTAGTCGCATAACGAAAAATAATAGTTGAAAGTTATAAAGTTCATAAAATTATAAAGTAAATACACTTTATAACTTTCAACTTTATAAACCATTCTACTTCGTCGCCGTAATCAAACTGTTAACCACAAACGTTGAGATGCCAAAGGCCGCTAAGATGATTAGCAAGCCGGTAATCCCGGCCACAATTAATTGACGCGCAGCATCAACCTTCTTGCTGTCACCGCCGGCCGACATCCATTGAAAACCGCCCACAATAATCAGCACTACGGCCAGCAAACCCAAAAAACCCAAGACAACGCGAATCACCATCGTCGCCACGGCGCGCGGATCACGATTACCCAAACCGGTGACATTGGCCACGGTATTTTCTCCGTTCCAGCCATAAGCCGACGGATTATTAACGCCGGCATTACCGCCGGGGTTGGTGCCCCAAAGATCAAGACCGCTGCTTTGAGCCAAAGCCGGCCCGGCCGCGGCCAAAGCGGTCGCCAAAATCATCGACAAAAACGCTGTTTGAAAAAAAAGTTTGAATTTTTTCATAAACAAATGAATTAATTATTTTAAATTTAAATTTATCTTTTCTGCCCGCAAAAATTGTGAGCAAAACAGATATCAGATGTCAGACGTCGGATGTCAGATTATGATTTTAACAAGCTTGGAATAATACTCAAGTCTTAAAAATTCCACCAGCCCTAAAAAACACAATCCGAAATCCGACATCTGAAATCTGAAGTCCGATACTAAGTCGTCACTTTAATCAAATTATTAATCACAAAGACGGAAATGCCAAAGGCGGCCAAAACAATCGCCAAACCGGTCACGCCGGCTATCATTAAACGCTTGGCTTCATCCACCTTGTCTTCATTGCCACCGGCCGTCATCCACTTGAAGCCGCCGACAATAATTAAAATCACCGCCACGATGCCGACAAACCCCAAAATGACATTAATAATCCCGGGGGCAATCTTCCGCGGATCTTTATTACCTAAATTAGTAATATTGGTAATGGTGTTGGCGCCATTCCACGATTGGTTAGTGTCGTTGCCTCCCCATAAAGTATTACTAAGATTTGTGCTTTGAGCAAACACCGGCCCGGCCAACAGAACCGCGCCTAAAACAATGGAAAATATTTTTAGTTTATTCATAAGTACACCCCCCCTCTTATCTTCAAGCTAAAAGCTATCATAGACGTTAATTGAATTATAACACAATAAAAAATAGCGGACAATAGGACTGGTGTTTGGAATAAACAATGGTTTGGTGGTATATTTAGTTATAAAGTTCATAAAGTTATAAAGTTGAAAGTAAAAAACTTTATAACTTTATGAACTTTCTGCCCGAAATGCTACGCATAGCGTTGCAGGCGGGTCAACTTTATGAACTATTCATAGACTCTTTATGTCGACATTAAAAAAACTTTCCGCCATCTCTTTTTACTTTCTAATATTCGCCCTCTGCCTCAATAATTCCTTCTCCTACCTCGACCCCGACCTCGGTTGGCATTTAAAAATCGGCCAACAAATCATCGCCAAGCACGCCGTCCCGTCCCAACAAATTTATTTATGGACACTGCCTAATAAAACCTGGGTGGATCATGAATGGCTGTTGAACGCCTTTTCTTATCTAATTTTTCATTGTTTTGGTTATATTGTCTTATCGATTATTTTTTCTTTGGCCATAGTTTTAACTTTTTATCTCATCAACCTCTTTTTGTGGCCAAAAACCAAAAGCCACACCTTAATCATGCTAATCGAGTTGTTTGGTTTATGGGGTTGCTTGCCGCATTTTGGCGTGCGCATGCAAGAACTGACTTTTTTATTCTTTGCCTTATTGTTAATCTGGCTGGAAACAGGGGCTTTGGCGCAAAAAAAATTCCTCTGGCTTTTGCCTTTGTTTTTTTATATTTGGGCCAGCGCTCATGCCGGTTTTTTACTGGGTTTGGGCTTGTTGGCTGTTTACAACCTGGTATTGATTTTAATTAACCTGCTGGCGCCAAAAATAAACTGGCCTTGGTTAAAAAATCAAGCCCAGTCTTGGCCACAAACTATTAAAATAGCCGGCGCCAGTCTCTTGGCCGCGACCGCCACTTTTATCACCCCTTACGGCTTAAAATTGTATGAATTTTTGATTGGCTACCGCGATGTTTTTTATTTAAGCCACATCCAAGAATGGATGCCCCTGTCGGCTTTGCCAATCAGCTATGCCAAATTATTTTTCTTGGCGCTGTTTTGCGCCATAGTGATTATTATTTTCTTGCAACCGGGCAAAAAATTACTCAATTTGTGGCCGCTGACGCTATTCGGCGTTTTAGTTTACCTGTCTTTTCAATCGCGCCGCCATTTTCCTTTGTTTGCGGTCATGGCTTTGCTAATCTTGGCACCAATCCTTGTTAATTGTGTTTGGCCGGAAATAAAACCGGATTTTGTATGGAAAATCAAGAAGCTAAAAATAAACAATAAAATTATTACCATGATTTTTGGCTGGTTGCTCGGTTTAAGCTTTTTAGCCGGCAGTGTTTATCTTTTACTTACCGCCCATTACACCGGTCAACCGTTTAGCGCTTATTGCCAAGAATACCCTTGCGCGGCGGTTAATTTCTTAGCCGCTCATCCGGAATTAAAAACCAAAACCATGTTTAACGCCTACACGTTTGGCGGTTTTATGATTTGGGCTATGCCTGATTGGCGCTTGTTTATTGACGGCCGCCTGCCGCAGTATGCTTACAATAATCATTCATTGTTAGCTGAATATTTTGATTATCAAAATAAAAGCCTCTTGCCGCAAAAACTAAAAGACAACGAAATTAATCTGGTCTTTTTGTCAACCGCCAAGACGTATTTTAAGGTTAATTGGTTTGAAAAACACTTTTTCGGTCTTAATGAAACGGCAATTAACGATTATCACAACTATTTGCAGGAATACCTGGCCAGCTCGACCGCGTGGCAAACAATTTATCAAGACAAGCGCTTTATTATCTTCGAGAAGAAATAAGTTGAAAAAAATTGATTTTTTT
>CAIUCZ010000009.1 GCA_903897785.1 Candidatus Falkowiibacteriota bacterium | reverse complement strand
TTATTTCCGCTTCAATCTTTACTCTCGCCCGATCGCCCATTATGTCCAGTTCGTGCACGATCAGATTGCCGGAATCAACGCTGAAAAATCTTATTTCCAGCCCGTTAGGATAAAACATGGTTAGATTAACCGTCGGATCATCGGCGAATAAGCCGGGCCGTGTCGATTCGCAAATTATTTTTTGCGGCCGGCCGAAATACCATAAGGACAAATCAAGGTAATGGATAAAGCTGTGCGTCAGGCCGCGCGAAGAACAAACCGTCACGTTTTGCAATTTGCCAAACTGTCCGCTATCAAGCATTTTTTTAAGCTCAACATACTCCGGTAAAAACCTTCTGGTAAAATTAACCAGCAACGGGATATTCTTTCGGCGGTAACGCTTAACAATATCCGCGGCTTGCGTTAAATCGGCGGCCAAAGGCTTTTCGCAAAAAACTAATTTCGGTTTATATTCCAATGCCGCCAAAAGCACCGCGCGATGAGTCTCGTCCGGACTGGCAATCACCACCACTTCCGGTTGTTCTTGCCTCAAGAGTTCGTGATAATCGGCATAAACATTGACGGAAAAATTATCCTTGATATATTTTCCGGTTTGACTATTGGTTTCCGCCACGGCGGTCAAAGCAAAATCATGGTGGTGATAAAAAGCGCCAAAATGACTTAACGGTTTGGCCAATTTCTTGCCGCCATCATACCAAAAACCAATCCGGCCGCAACCGATTAATGCCACAGTGTATTTTTTGGCTTGGTTTTTTTTAGGCATAGTTAATTATTATCCCTCTTCTTTTCTTTTCTGCTTGACCGTTTTATTGATTAACAGCAATTCCGGATTGACTCGGACGCATTGAACGATGTCTTTGGCCGTAAACTCCGGGTTGGCCGGATAAAGCGCGTCGTAAACCTGCTTAATAATTTCATAATCATCCTTGGTATCCAAGGTCAGCCTGATATGCGCGCCGGTTGTCTGCGGGCCGGCGTTCAACATCTGCAATTTAAACAATTTAGGGTTCCAATGCATAAAATAAGAAACGTGCACGCGATCAATCGGATCGGTTGTCAGGTCGGAAACTTTTTGCAAAGCAATCGTCGAAAAAACATGCACCGGCAGACCGACCGGCCAAGTGTCTTCGGAATAATGGACTTGATTGATGGTTGACGTGCAGTCATAGTCGCCAGCCAAATGAGCCACGATTGCATGGTCAATGATTAACGGATCAATCAACGGTGAATCGGCAAACAGCTCGCAAATTAAATCAACCCGATGCTCCTTGGCCGCGTCTAAAACGCGGGTTAAAACGTCAAATTCGCTGCCGCGAGAAAATTTAACACCATGGCGTTGACAGCAGGCAACAACAACATCATCGGCCTGATTGATTGTGGTCGCCACCACGATGTCGTCAACATATCTCGCTCGTTTAATGCGCTCAAACATTGACTCCAGAACCGTAGCTTGCCCCAAAGGCAACAAAACCTTGCCCGGCAATCGCTCCGAGGCCATCCGCGCCTGAATAATGGCAACAATTCTTTTATTCATAAATTTTCTTTA
>CAIUCZ010000008.1 GCA_903897785.1 Candidatus Falkowiibacteriota bacterium | reverse complement strand
CTGGAAGCTGGAAGCTAGAAGCTGGAATTCGCATTTTCCAGATTCCAGATTCCAGCTTCCAGCTTCCATTTTCATGAACCACGCTACAGAAAGACAACTACTAGACCTAGTCAGACGCAATTACGAAACGATTGCGCCGGAATTTGCCGCTACCCGCCAAAATCTCAACTGGCCGGAACTAAAAAAATTTACCGACGCCGTGCCAGACGGTTCGACGGTGCTGGATGTCGGCTGCGGTAGCGGTCGCCTGCTTTCCTTACTGCAAGACAAAGAGATTAAATATTTAGGTCTGGATAATTGCGCCCCGCTAATCGCCATTGCCCGCGAGCAATCCAAAACCAACAATGCCGAATTTATGGTCGGTGATATTTTAAAATTAAACTTAATCAAACCGATTAATTTTTCTTATATTTTTTGCGTGGCTGTCTTGCATCATCTGCCGGGAAAAAATTTACGCTTGCAGGCTCTGAAACAATTAAAAAATAAGCTAGATAACAATGGAAAGATTATTTTGACTGTTTGGAATTTATGGCAAGCCAAATATCGCAGCCGCATTTTTAAATTTATGTTTTTAAAATGGCTGGGCAAAAACAAAATGGATTTTGGCGATATTTTGTTTGATTGGAAGGCCAGCGACCAACAAGGCAATCAACGTTATTATCATGCCTTTACCGAAAGAGAATTGAAACGGCTGACGCGCAAAGCCGGATTGAAAATTGAAAGCCTGAACAAAGACCAACATAATTATTATTTAGTTTTAACCAAATAGCGTTGTCATCCCGACACAATAAAATAGCACGTCATTCCCGCGCAGGCGGGAATCTGGCTGATTAGCCACAAAAAAGATTCCCGCCTGCGCGGGAATGACCAAGCCTCAAGGATAACAAAATAAAAACAGCCCCAATGCATCAAGGCTGTTTTTTGACTAACGACTAGCAACTAACGACTTATTTCTTTTTCGTTCTGACCTTATTCGACTTGGCCGCCCGGATTTTATCGCCCGTGATGACACCCTTATCAATCAACAAATTGTTGACGGTCACGGTCATACCGGCGCCGACAGAAATCCAATATTTGACGCGGTCGGCTTTTACTGCCAAATCTTTGGAAAACGGATTATAGGTTCCCAAAATTTCCAGAGCTTTACCCCATGGATCGCGCGCTTTTTCGGAAATGATTAAACGGTAAATCGGCTGTTTTTTCTTACCGATTCGGGATAACTTGATAGTTAACATAATTAAAGATTGTTAGTTTCATGAATTGAGCATGTCATGACTAGGCCTAACATTAAAACAAAATCGTTGACTTGTCAACCATTTGCCAAATTGAACGAAAATTGCTACTTTAAGCTGTATTAGTCCATAAAGTTCATAAAGTCAAAAGTCCATAAAGACCCAGACTTTCAACTTTATGGACTTTATAGACTTTCGACTCTGCTAATTTTCACCTAATATGTCTTTATCAATAGCTATCGTAGGATTACCCAACGTGGGTAAGTCTACCCTCTTTAATGCTCTGACCAAAAAGCAGATTCCGGCGGCCAATTATCCTTTTTGTACCATCGACCCCAATGTCGGTTGCGTGACCGTGCCTGATCAACGTTTAGAAATTTTGGCCAAACTGGCGCAGTCGGCCAAAATCGTACCGACAATGATCGAATTTGTCGATATCGCCGGTCTGGTCAAAGGCGCGCATTCTGGCGAAGGCTTGGGCAATCAATTCTTGTCGCACATCCGCGAGTGCGATGCCATTTGCGAAGTGGTGCGCGATTTTAAAGACGACAACATTATTCACGTCGAAGGCAAAATTGATCCGGAGTCGGATCGCGAAACAATCAACCTGGAATTAATTTTTGCCGATTTGCAAACCGTGGACAAGCGCTATGACCGCGCCAGCCGCGACAGTAAAAGCGGCGACAAAGAAATTATCAAACAAGCTGCCATTTTAAAAATATTCAAAGATCAGCTGGAAGCCGGCCAGCCGCTGCGCACCCTGGAATTAACCGAAGATGAATTAAAACTAGCCAAGGAATTAAGTTTGTTGACCTTAAAACCCTTGCTTTACGTTTTGAATATTGATGAAGCGCACGATGAGCAACGCGCTTGGCCCGACGGGCAAGTGATAGAAATCAATGCTCAGCTGGAAGCGGAAATCGCCGGCCTGCCCGAGGAAGAACAAGCCGATTTTATGCGCGAGCTGGGTTTATCGGAAAGCGGTTTGGACAAATTAATCAAAGCCGGTTATAAATTATTAAATCTGGTAACAATGTTAACCACCGGCAAAGACGAAACCCGCGCTTGGACCATCAAAGCCAATACGCCGGCGCCTCAAGCGGCCGGCGCCATTCATACGGATTTTATCAAAGGTTTTGTCCGAGCCGAAGTGATCAATTGGCAAGACTTGGTCAGCGCCGGGAGCGAGGCCAAGGCGCGCGAACAAGGATTGTTAAAAATTCAAGGCAAAGATTATATCGTCCGAGATGGTGATGTTTGCAACTTCTTAATTAATAACTAAAAATCGGCGATGCTTGCCCGCTCGTAGCTCCGGCGTACTCGCGGAGCGAAGACGGGTGTGCAACTTTT
>CAIUCZ010000007.1 GCA_903897785.1 Candidatus Falkowiibacteriota bacterium | reverse complement strand
TTTAAATACTTTTTTTTCTTAGGATCCAAATCAAGCTTTGGCCAGTATTTTTTTAAGTCGGTTTTGGCTATTTTTTTTCCGCCTAAACCAAAATTAACCATCTGCTCCAAGCGCCAAATGGCATATTTTTCTTTGTTCTTTTTCAATTCTCTTGTGTCGGTTGACCAGTTGTGCATGCTTTTATTGTAGCACAATAATACGAATTATTCAAGATTTGTCTAACGCAAAAAACAAAAAAACACCTCTTGCGAGATGTTTTTTACGGTTTCCCTGGTTGACACTTGTTAATAAGATATCAAGCTTACAATAGCTTATCAAATAATCAAAGCCGTCATGCTACGTGTTCTATGCTATGTGTTATGTGATCCTCTCGTTTGCCCGCTTCTCCTGTTTTATGCTAAAATAGCCGCATGACAAAACTAACTAAAAAACTGGCCGATCCTTTGCATTGGTATTTTTTAATCTTGGTCTTGGCCTTGCCGGCCGGTCTTTTTTTTGCTAAGCAGCTGTCATTTTTAGCCGACGCCAGCACCATCCTACTGGGCATTATTTTCTTTTTAGGCGCTTTAAAAATCGAGCGCCAAGATTTTAAAAAAATTTGGCGTTCAAAACTGATTATTCTAACCTTTACTTTGTTGATGCTGATCGATTTGCCGGTGGTGGTCTATCTGTTTGCCTTGCTGTTTGTCCCTAATTACGCTCTGGCTCTGCTGATTTTGGCCGCCATGCCGGTCGGTATGGCCACACCTTTGATGACTGATATTATCGGCGGCCGCCCCGGTCTGGCCATGGCTATGACCGTCGTCACTTCACTTTTGGCGCCGTTTACCATCCCCCTGGTCATCAACACCCTAGCCGGCACCAACGTCAGCATTAATTTTTGGCAAATGTTTTTGTCAATCAGTGAAATAATTTTTATCCCCTTTGGCCTGGCTTGGTTGACGCGCCATTTTTTTCCAAACACTATCGCCAAAACCAAAGACAAACTGGGCCATATTTCCACGGCAATTCTTGGCTTGTTAATCGCCGGCATCGTTGCCCAGCAAGCCTCGGCCATCGTCAAAAGTCTTGTTTCCTCAGAGCTGTTCGCCTCGCTGGCCGTCGTCACTGTTTTAATGGCTGTTTTTTACGGCTTGGGTTATTTGATTTATGCCAATCAAAAAGGCAAAGATCGTCTGACTTTGACCATCAGTTTTGCCAACATGAATTTTACCCTGGCCATTGTCTTGGCGCATAAATATTTTGCCCAGGCCAATATTATCGTACCGATCACCTTGGCCGTCGTGCCATGGTTTGTTTTTATTATTATTTTTAAATATCTGACCAAGAACAAGGCCGAGTTTAAAAAATAATCTAAAGAATCTATAAAAAACACCTCTTTCGAGATGTTTTTTAGTACATTTTTTTAAGCCACCCTGTTATGTGTTTTATGTTACATGTTACGTGTCTAGATCAACTTGGCCAAATACTCCCCCGTATATCCCCGCTTGCACTTCGCCACTTCCTTAGGCGTGCCTTGCGCCACAATCTCGCCGCCCTCGTCCCCGCCTTCGGGCCCGAGGTCGATAATCCAATCGACGGATTTAATGACGTCCAGGTTGTGTTCGATAATTAGAATCGTATTACCTTTGTCCACCAGCTTTTGCAAGACGTCCAGCAAACGTTTGATATCGTCAAAATGCAAACCGGTCGTCGGTTCGTCCAAAATATAAAGCGTCTTGCCGGTAGCGCGGCGCGACAGCTCGGTCGCCAACTTGATGCGCTGGGCTTCGCCGCCGGACAAGGTTGTCGCCGATTGGCCTAAACGAATATAGCCCAAACCGACCTCGTTCAAGGTGGCTAATTTTTGATGCACGGCCGGAATATTTTTGAAAAACGGCGTCGCTTCTTCGACTGTCATGTCGAGCACATCGGCAATGTTTTTGTCTTTGTAGCGCACTTCCAGCACTTCCTTGTTGTAGCGCCGGCCTTGGCACACATCGCAGTCAACATAAACATCGGGCAAAAATTGCATTTCAATTTGAATCAAACCGTCGCCGCTACAAGCTTCGCACCGTCCGCCCGGCACGTTAAAAGAAAAACGGCCGGCTTGATAACCGCGCAATTTTGCTTCGGGTAAAGAAGCGAACAAATCACGAATCGGCGTAAAGCAACCGGTGTAGGTCGCCGGATTGGATCGCGGCGTGCGGCCGATCGGTGATTGATCAATGTCAATCACTTTATCTAGGTTATCCAAACCGTCAATCCGTTCGTGCTTGCCCGGGCTCTCGTGGCTATGATAAAACTTTTGCGTCAAAGCTTTGGCCAAAATATCGGTCATCAACGTTGATTTGCCCGAACCGGAGACGCCGGTGATGGCCACGAATTTCCCCAGCGGAATTTCCACATCAATCTTTTTTAAATTATTTTCGCTGGCGCCGATAATTTTGATTGACTTGCCGTGGCCCACCCGATATTTTTTCGGCGCTTCAATGCTTTTTTTGCCGGACAAATATTGCCCGGTCAGCGAGTTGGGATTGTCTTTGACCTCTTTGGGTTTACCCTGGGCCACCACCTTGCCGCCGGCCATCCCCGCCCCCGGACCGATGTCGATTAAATAATCGGCCGCTTCCATCATTGCCTGGTCGTGTTCCACCACGATTAACGTATTGCCCAAATCGCGCAGCTGCTTCAAAGTCTTGATCAGTTTGTCGTTATCGCGCTGGTGCAAACCGATTGACGGTTCATCCAACACATAAAGCACGCCCATCAAACTGGCGCCGATTTGCGTGGCCAGCCGAATGCGCTGTGCTTCCCCGCCGGACAACGACCCGGCCGAGCGCGCCAGCGACAGGTAATCCAGGCCGACGTTGATTAAAAATTCCAAGCGCGATTTTATTTCCTTGATAATCGGCTGGCTGATTTTTTTGTTCTTGGTTGACAGCCAACCGGAACCTTCCAGCTCAACAAAAAACTTTTTATTTTCTTTGATCGACAGGTTAGCTATTTGATGAATCGACAAATCTTTAATTCTGACGGCCAATGATTCTTTTTTTAGCCGCTCGCCGTGGCATTCCGGACAAACCAAAACGCGCATATAAGCCTCAATTTCTTTGCGCACATAATCCGAATCGGTTTGCTTTAAGCGCCGTTCCAAATTCGGGATCACGCCCTCAAACTTGGTCGTCATCTCGCCGGAAAATCTTTGGCTGTCCAAATTTACTTTATAGCTCTCATCAGAACCATAAAGCACAAATTTTAATTGCTTGGCCGTCAGCTCGACTAGCGGCGTGTTTAAATCAAAATCATAATCCGCGGCCGCCGAACCCAAAATCCGCATCAGCCACATTTGGCCGCTGACATTATGATGCGACCAAGGCCGAATGCCACCTTGAGCAATCGTCAGCTTTTTATTTAAAATCAAATCCGGATCAATTTCCAGCTTTGTGCCCAGACCGTCGCACTCCGGGCAAGCGCCGTGCGGCGTGTTAAAAGAAAAATTGCGCGGTTCCAAGGCCGGCAAACTAATACCGCAATCCGGGCATGCCAAATCTTTGGACAATAATTCAGTCTTGTTCTTCTCAGTCAACACCATTACCAAGCTATTAGCCAAAGTCCAAGATTTTTCCACCGCTTCAGCCAAACGTGCCGACTCTTCTTTGCCTTTGCCGACGACCAATGTGTCGATGACGATTTCTAAGTTGTGTTTCTTTTGTTTATCCGTATCCAAATCTTCAAACTCTTCCAGACTCATCATTCGTCCGTCAAAGCGGACGCGATTATACCCGGCCCGCGCCACGCTAATACTAACGCTCTTGTGCTCGCCTTTTTTGTCGCGAATAATCGGGGCCAAAATTCTGATTGTTTGGCCGCCATAATCTTTATTCAACCGTGCGGTTAGTTCATCCAAAGAATATGATTTGATCGGCTGACCGCAATCCGGACAATGCGGCTCGCCGCAGCGGGCATAAAGCAAACGCAGATAATCATAAATTTCCGTCACTGTCCCGACGGTGGAACGCGGATTATGCGAAGTCGCTTTTTGGTCGATGGAAATCGCCGGGGACAAACCTTCGATTGAATCGACTTCCGGCTTATCCATCAAACCGATAAATTGCCGGGCATAAGCCGACAATGATTCCACATAACGCCGCTGGCCCTCGGCATAAATCGTATCAAACGCCAAAGACGACTTGCCCGAACCGGACAAGCCGGTAATGACCACCAGCTGATCGCGCGGAATATCCAGGCTGATATTTTTTAGATTATGCACCTTGGCGCCGCGAATTTTTAATAAGTTATCCATATATTACGTTTATTGCGTTGTCATCCTCGCGCATGCGGAAATCTCTTTGTTGTTATCGTGTTATATTATGTCATCCCGGCGAATGCCGGCCTGCCCGTTCCGATTCGGGCGGGGATCCAGTTACAATTTTCTGGCTGATTATACATAAATTTTCCGATTTATGCAAGAGTACAAAAAAGCCGCTTCTTTTATCAAGAAACGGCTCGATAGCTCTATTTTTTATAGAGCAAAGGGTACAACTAGCTTAACTAACAAAAAAATTATTAAAAACGTCATGGCGGTGATATAATCAAAAGTGGCTTTCCTGATTTTTTCCGGATGATGTTTTTCGTGAACAATCTCCCTGACAGCCAAAACAAACGAACGGCCGGCAAAAAACAAACTCATCCCGCAAAAAAGCCACTGGAATGGATTGGGTGGCCAAGTTGCCACCGCATAAGCCACAAGACTGATAATCATCGACAAAGAAACGACAAACATTTGACCGGTTCTGTCTTCGTGGTGCTTGGTCAAAAAAACCAGGCCAAAATACAGAACGCTAATCGCCAAAAAGGCAAAAGAAATTATCATTAATTCCCCCATCAAAACCTCCTAAAAAATTATATAAATTTAAAGAACTGTCTATATAAAAAACTAGTACGCCGTGCCGTAGTCTACTGATGTAATCATCAGAGACTGCGGCACTCTTTTTTTAATTAAAACACACCAATCATTTTTTGTCAATGATTTAATAAACAATAAAAAAAGTTTAAAAACTCTTTATTTTTGTTGTCACCTTAAGTATGGCTAAAGTTGCTATTTTATTTTTGTGGACTGGGTGGGATTCGAACCCACGACCATCTCCTTAAGAGGGAGTTGCTACTACCAGCTGAGCTACCAGTCCATTGACTATATTCTTAAACTAAATTTATTGGCCTAGAATTATTACGAAGTTTTTCCCATTTTTGTTCAACCTTGGTTACTTCCGGAGCTATATCTTTCATTATTACTTTCAACCAGCCGTAAACTCGATAACGTAAATCCGTACTTTTTGGCACCTCGATTCTAATGGTGCCGTAGTAAAGATTATTTTTCTTATAGTTTTTATTAACAGGTTTTATGTAACTTTTCCCAAAATTATCTGTCGGCATGCCCGTCAATTCAGACCAGAATTCTTTTAACTGTTGTTCACTTTGTTGCGGATAAATATTTAATCTGGCTTTTAACGTTTTAGGTTTAATTTTGAAAATTTTATCCAACCATCTAACCCAAAATAAAACTAAGTTAGGATCAGAATTAGTCATGTTAAACATCATTTTTTTACTGCCTTCCGCCCAGTATAAAGCTACGCCAAAAAAACGATAAACATCAAGAGAAACTATTGAATCGACTTCTTTTGCCGCTTCTTTAACAATAGCTTCAACTTCGCGTTGTCTTCTGTTTTTTTGGCTATTCGGCCCAAGATTTAAAGCAAAAGCTTGTTTGGTGTATAACTCTTTTTTCTGCGTAGCCGTTAGTTCTACATCTTTAAGCCACAAACTTAAGGTACTTTTTGCCACTTTAAGTTTTTTGCTTATATTTCCGTAACTTAAGCCAAGCTTTCTTAGTTTTGTCGCTTCTATTTTCAGTAAATTGTATTCTTTGCTCTTTGCCATACTACCAAGTATATCACACGTGGCAGAAGAACTCAAATAACTGCTTACTTTGTGGCGGGGGTGGGAATCGAACCCACGACCTTAGCGTTATGAGTGCTACGCTCTAACCAACTGAGCTACCCAGCCTAATCTGTCCTCGGCATTCGGTTTTCAGTTGTCGATTGACAAAACCGATTGCTGATAACCAACGACCGAATTGTGCACTCGGCAGGACTCGGACCTGCGATCTCTTGGTTCGAAGCCAAGCGCTCTATCCAACTGAGCCACGAGT
>CAIUCZ010000006.1 GCA_903897785.1 Candidatus Falkowiibacteriota bacterium | reverse complement strand
TCGCGTTCTGCTTGCCGCATAGCCGGCGATTGCGTTCTCCGCGTCGCGATTTCCGCCCTTTTGAGCTCGTTCGCAATTTCAATCTGCTGAGCCCTCAAGCGAATCAGCTTCTCCCGCGGAGTTTCCCCTTCGGGAGCGACGGTTGGTGTCGTTCGCGTCTTATTCGCCGCAACTTTTGCCGTCACAGGTTTCGCCACCGGTGTGACTGCCGCTTGATCAGCCTCGAGCTTGCGCTCGAGAGCATTTTCCGCGGCCGACTGATTCGTCGGTCTTTGGTGGTGGAAAGAGAAAGCATAAAATAATTAAAAATTATGAATTAAAAATTTAAAAATGTTCATCACAGGATGATTTGGTGTTTTTTAATTTTTAATTCAAGACAGCCATTTATCAATAGTCTTGCCGGGCACGGCATCCTTCCTTAAGGATAGCACACCCGCGTGCGATTCGCCTAATCCCAGCTCGTCCGGCGCGCACAACATGCCAAAAGATGGTTCGCCGCGCAGCTCGACTTCTTTAATAATTATGCCGTTGGGCAATTTGGCGCCGATCAAAGCCACCGGCACCAGCTGGCCGACTTTAATATTGGGATCACCGCAAACAATAGCTAAAATTTTAGCGCCGACATCAACTTTGGTTAGTTGTAGGCGAGTGGCGTTGGGGTGCTTGGCAATGTCGATAATTTTTCCGACAACGACGCAGGGGAAGCGAGTTGGTTTGCGAGAAAATAAATTGATTATTTTTTTAAACATAGCTTTTTGTTTAGTTGTCATTAAATAGCGCGTCATTCCCGCGTATGCGGGAATCTTTTTGTTGACCGAGATTCCCGCATACGCGGGAATGACGATCCGCGTTTTAGAACTCTCTAAATTCGTCATCTCCCGAATCGTAGTCTAACGGTTCCAATCTTTCTTTCTGATAACCCAAGAGGAAAAATTCCAGGACGCTGATGGCGATGAACAATAAAGCAATGTTTAACCAAGAAAACCAGTGGCTGGCCAAGAAAAATAAAATCGTTACCGCCAGCGTTGCCAGCAAAAAGCCTTGGCGCAAAGCGTTTAACATAATCCGGCCGGCCATGCGCTGATGCAGCCAGGCAAAGCGCACGACAAAGCCAAGCAAAGAGGCGGTGCCGGCCACGGCCAAAAGCAAGGTTAAATAAAACAAGGCCAAGCCGACATTGTTGGTAGTTTGCGGATCGACGTTAAACAAAACAAATACCCAAGCCGAGGCGGATAAAGCGGCGGCCGAACCGAGGAGGATTAGATAGGCGCGAAGGGACATAGATTTTATTATTATGTTTTTATTATAGCATAGTTGATTGGCAGGTGGAAGTTTTTGGAAGCTAGAATCCGGAAGCTGGAATCTGGAATAATGCGAATTAAAGTTCCAGCTTCCAGATTCCATTTTTTGTTGTCGTCCTAATATCTTTTGTGCTATAATAAAAAAGTAACAAAAAATTAAAATAATTTTTATGCCCAAACCATCCTCGACCAAAAAAATGCTGACCCCGGTCGATCAGCTGATTAAAAAATCTTGGCAAGAATATTGCCAGCGCTTTACGGAATTAATTCCCTTGGCTTTGTTGCCGCTGTTCGGCATGCTGTTTTGTTCTTTTTCTTTGGCGATTATCTTGGTTGATGTTTATACCGGCTGGTTCAAGCTGCCTTGGGCCTTGGCCTTGTCCGGCGGTTTGGCTTTGCTGTTGTTCGTGGTCGGCGTGTGGCTCAACTTGGCCGGACCGGTCGGTGTTTATGCCGCTTTGGCGCGCAAAAACAAATTGGCGTTATGGCCATCGTTTATCGAGGGCGGGCACTATGTCGGCCGCTGGCTGATGTTGTCGCTGGCTGTGGCGGTGATGTTGCTGGCTTGGTTTATGGCTTTGGTGGTTCCGTTCTTTATTTTTGTTATTTTTTACGCCATGGCCAATTGGGCGTTATTCTTTGAGGGCTATGAAGGTTTTTCGGCACTCAAACGCAGCCGCGAGCTGGTCAAGGATTATTGGTTTGCCGTCACCGGCCGGATTTTGTTGATGATGCTGGTGGCCATGATTGCCGGCGGGATTGTTAATATTATTATTTTTATGATTCTGGCGATCGCTCATCAAGCGCCGGATACTTATACTCAAGTCAGCAAGATTTGGTCTGATGTCTTTGGTTTGCTTTGTTTGCCGCTGGCTTTGATTTATAGTAAAAATATTTATTTGGATTTGGTGAAGATTAAGGGCAAGTCAAAAATAAAAAAAAATTCGCGCCATTGGCTGGTGGCTTTGTGGCTGCTCGTTGCCTTGGTTTTGTTTATTTTGGCTGTGGTTTGGCTGGCACAAGCGCCGGCGATTACCGCCTTGCCTTTGGGGAAATAAGGGCTAATGATTGAGTTCATAAAGTTATAAAGTTCATGAATTTTTGTCTCGCCGCAGTCTCACGAAGTGGACTGCGGCCTTTTGATTTTAAAGACGCCGCAGTCTTTGAGTACAAAAGACTGCGGCGAGACAGAAAATAGCATTGGGCGCTTTGGCCTGCCAAAAAATAAAATAACTGGTCACCCCGGCGGATGCCGGGGTCCAGTGTTGTAGTTATAATCTGGATACCGGCATGCGCCGGTATGACCAAGTGACGAGGACAGCGATAATTAAAATTTTAGCAAAGCAACAAACTTTTTCTCATCTTCGTACGGTCCAATAATCGCCAAATTGAGATTATGTTCGACAAAGATTTTTTTGGCCAGCGTTTGGATTTGCTCGGCCGTGACGGCTTTGATTTCGGCCAATAATTTTTCCGGCGTTTTGATTTTGGTTAAGCTTTCTTTTTGCTCTTGCAAGATGACGGCTTGGCCGGCAAACCATTCGGCCGTTTCGTCCGTGCCTTCCAGTCCCATGACGGTGTGGCCAAAAATCAGTTGTTTGACTTTTTCCAATTCGGCCTTGCTTACCGGTTCGTCGATTAATTTTTTATATTCAACCATAATCAACTTGAGCGCTTTTTCAATGTTGTTAACTTGCACGCCGGCGTTGGTTACCAAATAGCCGGAATCGGTGTAGGCTTCGGTCGAGGCGCGCACGTAATAGCATAGGCCGTTACGTTCACGCAACTGGGTAAACAAGCGCGAGCTCATCGAGCCGCCCAGGATGGTCGTTAAAACTTTGAGCGTCGGCTGATCGGTGGCGCCATAAGCGCTGGTGCGCACACCCAAAGCCAGGTGGGCTTGATCGGTTTTTTTATAGTGCAATTTTATTTTGGCCGCGCTTTGGCTGTCTTTGGTTTTAAGTTTGTCTTTGGCCGCGGTTTGCGGATAGTTCTTGAAATTTTGGCTGACCATTTTTTTAAAGTCGGCCGGAATTTTGCCGGCGACGATAACAAAAGTATTGGCGGCGGTGTAATGATTTTTCTTGTAATTGATAAAATCGGCGCGCGTAAAATTCTTGATATTTTTTTTGGTGCCGATAGTGTCCCGGCCGGCCGGCGTATCGCCGTACAGGCAGGCTTCGAACAGCTCGCCGATGTAGGCGCGGGGATTGTCCAGATACATATTAAATTCTTCGATGATGACGCCTTTTTCCCGTTCGATTTCTTCGCTGGCAAATTGCGAGCCCAAAAGCATGTCGCTGACAATGTCCAGGGCCAGCGGCAAATGCACGGCGGCGGATTTGACCCAATAGCCGGTGATTTCTTTGGAGGTAAAAGCGTTATATTGTCCGCCTAAACGATCCAGTTCACCGGAAATAATTTGGGCGTTCGGTCTCTTTTTTGTGCCCTTGAAGAACATGTGCTCCAAAAAATGGGCGATGCCGCTGCTCTGCGGCGTTTCGTGTTTGGAGCCGGTGGCGACGGCCACCAGGATGGTGGCGGTTTTGGCGCCGGCGATCGGAGCGGACAGGATTCTTAGGCCTGATGGTAATTTTGTTAGAGTATAATTCATATGCTAATTAAAAATTAAGAATTAAAAATTAAGAATTTAATACGCCAAGCATAGCAAAAAAAGTTGGTCTTGACAACTTTAATGATTCTTGACATTATTGGATTAAGCTAGTTTAGCTTAAATTGTTGTAGTTATTTAACAATATTTTTTTGGAGGTGTTTATGGAGACCTATGAAACATGTTGGCTTGTCGGCTTGGTGCTTGCTTCAATCGGCGTTTTGATGATTCTGGCAAAACATTTTTATTATGGAAGCATCCTTAAATTTTGCCTGTTTCTTTTGCCCTTTGTTGTCGGCTTGCTGGCTTTTAATAAGGATTTGATCCAAATCAATCCACCGCAGCAAGAGAATGCCGGCCGCTGGCTGGTTTATTTAATTACGGTCAGCTTCTTTTTGCTGGTTTATTGGACAATAGCGCTTATTGACTGCTTTGCTGTAGCAAAGAAAAAAAGAGAGCTTCAAGAAGATGCGGCTCCGGCTGATGATAATAATGATTCCAATGACGCCGACGGCAGTTATATGTCCAGTCGTCACGGTTGGTCGGCGTAATACTATTTTAGTTGTTTGATAATGTTTTTTTGGAGGAAAAAATGAAAAAAATAATTTTGACTTGGCCGGTATTGCTGGCTTTTGTGGGATTGTTGATGTCGTTTTTTACGGCATGGACGATGTCGACGGGCCCAAGACCGATATCCAACGATTTTTGGTCGGCTGAAAAACTTAGCCTCGTTTATTGGGCGGCGGTCTATGCGGTTGTTTGCTTGATTGTCGTTGTCACTCGAATAATCTCTGACAAAAATGCGGCAGCGCAAAAAAGCGGTCGTTGCCCAAGTTGCGGGGAGGCCGTTGCAATACCGGATTATCCGGATAGCAATGACCGTTGTCCTTATTGCGGCGAGACTTACGGCGTTTACGGCTATTAGTTTTTTTAAATTAAAATCCGCAGTTTTTACTCTGCGGATTTTTTATTTTTTTATTGCAATTTTTTTGTCAGATAATCTTTTAATTTTTCAATCTCGATAATTTCTTGCTTCATGGTGTCGCGTTCGCGCACAGTGACGGTCTGTTTTTCCAGAGAATCAAAATCAATGGTGATGCAAAACGGGGTGCCGATTTCATCTTGGCGGCGATAACGTTTGCCGACGTTGCCGTTGTCATCAAATTCACAGACAAAAGATTTTTTCAAATCATGAAAAATATTTTTTGCCAGCTCCACCAGCGGCGGTTTATTTTTTAACAAGGGGAATATCGCCACTTTAATCGGCGCCAGCTTGATTGGCAATTTTAAAACTATACGGGTATCGTTTTCTAATTCTTCCTCGGTGTAAGCCGAGCACAACAACGCCAACATGGAGCGATCAACGCCGAGCGACGGTTCAATACAATGGGGAATAATTTTTTGGCCGTCGTCGGTGGTGTAATTCAAGTTATGATTTTTCAAATCAAAATTCGTGCGATAGGCTAGGCCGAATAATTCTTTGCGGCCAAAGGGAAAATCATATTCAAAATCAATGGTTTTTTGCGAGTAATGAGCACGCTGCCCGTCCTCTACATCAACTTCATGAATTTGCTCTGCGTTCAGGCCCAAATCATCTATCCAACTGTGCATAATTTTTTGCCAGTTTTCAAAAATATTTTTCCAATCATCGTCGGGCGCGAAAAAATATTCCACTTCCATTTGTTCAAACTCGCGCGTGCGGAAAATAAAATTACCGGGCGTGATTTCGTTGCGAAAGGCTTTGCCGATTTGCCCGACGCCAAAGGGCAGTTTCAAGCGCATCGTGTCGGTCAGGTTTTTAAAATTAACAAAAATACCTTGGGCGGTTTCCGGCCGAAAATAGACCACGCTCTCCGGCGACTCGACCGGGCCTAAAAAAGTTTTAAGCATTAAATTGAATTGCTTGGCTTCCGTCAGTTGGCCTTTGCGGCAAGCCGGACAAGGCGCGGTAATATCGATTTGATCGGCGCGAAATCTTTCATGGCAAGCCTTGCACTCCACCAGCGGATCGGAAAATTCTTTCAAATGTCCCGAAGCTTCATAGACCTTGGTGTTCATTAATAAAGCCGCATCCAAACCGACCATATCATCGCGATCCAAGACAAACTTTTGCCACCAAGCGGCCTTGATGTTGTTTTTTAGCAAGACGCCATATGGCCCGTAATCCCAGGCATTGGCCAAGCCGCCGTAAATTTCCGAACCGGGAAAAACAAAGCCACGGCGTTTGCACAAAGAAACGATTTTTTCCATTAAATTATCGCCCATATTAGATTTTGGGTGTTGGATGTTAGACATTGGATTGATATTTTTATGTTTATATTCAATTTGTCAAATTCATATTTTATTCTAGATTATTATTTTCAATAAGTCAAAAAAGGCTAAGTTTTTGGCTAAAAATCCAAAATCCAATATCTAAATTTCCAAAATCCAGTTCTATTGACTTTTCCCCGCCAAGGACTAGACTATTGTCAGTTTAGTAAAATGGTTCTTTAAAAAATTTGTATAACTTTGCAGGAGTTTTTTAGATGGAAAAAATCATCACTTGTTCAGATGATGCCAATGAGGCTTGTGCCAGCAGCTGCCGCTATTTGCGTGCTCGCTGGAAATTATTTTGGCCGACTTTGGTCGCGCCAAAAATGTTGTTGAAGTATGGTCTAGGGCTTTTTCTGCTGGAGCTGGTTTGGCGCTTGATTTTTCTGGCGCTGGGCCGGTCTTTGCCCGGCAGTTATGTCTGGTCGGTGCAACTTCCATGGTTAGTCATTCTGGCCAATTGGGGAACGGCCTTGCTTTTGCCTTTAACCGTTATTTTTTATTCGGCGACCGACAGCTTCAATGAAAGAAAGGATATTCCGCCGCGTCGCCATAAATACAATGCCGCGTTATGGGGCAGTGTCGCGCAAGCGATTATCGGTATTTTGGGTTTTGTCGTTTGGGCAATCGCTTGGCTGGTTGGTAATCATCGATTCAGCTTTCTCGTGTTGATAGTTGTCGCCGGGCTGTCTGTTGTCGTCTGGTTGCTTTGTGTGATTGAAGCTTTGGTTCATGAAGATTGGTGGTCGGCGTTGATCGCGGCAATCGCCGTGCTGGCAACTGCCGGTTTGACTTTTGGTCCGTCGATCGGTTTGGATCTACTGCTAGCGGCAATAATTATTTTACCCGGTCGCTGGCTGAGTAGCCATTACAAACGCTGGTTTAAACATTTGCAGTTTTCTTTGTCTTTAATGAAAGAGATTTTTGGCTTGATGTTTAAATTAAGTTTGGAGGCTTGCAGTTTTCTTTGGCGACCAAAAAACCAAAGACATCGGGCGATTCGCGCCGGACTGCTGACCGCTTTGTTTGTTTTGCCGTTCGATTTTTTGCGCGGTTTAATTTTTCAAAGCTTGGCTTGGCCCAACCCGACGATGATCGCCTTGAGTCCGGTGATGTTGCCGGACGCCAATACCTTGTTGACGCTTAGTTTTATCGCTTTGGCGATAATCGGTTTTTTTGTCAGCTATTTGTTGGACATGACCTATAGCAGCCGCGCGTATTGGATGCTGGGCACAATCATCGCCGCCGCCGTGATCGGATTTTTTTTCTATCTCGGCTCAACGATTTTGCCGGTATTTTATTTGTTTATTGTCCGTGTCGGCTTGATTGCTTTGGTTTTATCTTCGTTGTTGCGCGGGCGAAAACAAATTTTGTTCGGCTTGATCAGTATCGTTATCGGTTTGCTGGCTTTTGTCGGCTGGGTGGCGTTGATTGATCTTGTTTTGATGTTACTTATTTTTACCGTTGCTACGGCAGTCATCGATTATCTTAAAACTCCGAGCGGCGTGTTATAAAAAAACAAAACCGTTTTTATTCAAGAACGGTTTTTATTTTTTCCAGCCAGGTCTCGCGCCGCTCAAGACGATTATCCGTTTCATGAAATTTTAAAATCTGATTATTAATGACGACGCGCGTGTCGTCAGCTTGGGCCAAACTGTTGAGATTGAGCGACATTTTTTTTTGTTGCAGCCGGCCGGCCAGGTTGTTCAAGCCCGTGCCAAGAAAATTATCAAACCATAAACTATTAATTTTTTTTATCACCCGGCTGGCGCGGCTGTCCATGACTTGGTAAACGGGCGACAACCGCCAATCGGGCAAGTTGGGTAAGATTTTTTTTAACCATTCGTTGTCCGCTTGAAATTTTTGCAAGCCGCCGTTGTTATAAATAAAATTAAAGCTGGACAGCCACCAGCAAAAATGCGGATCACCCTCGGGCAGTAATAATTTTTCCAACGAGCCGTAATCTTCGGTGATAAAAAAACTCAAACAGATTTTATTGTTAACCAGTTTGCCGTGGCGCCAAAGATCGGTTGACAGCAAAACGGCCGTCGCACACAAACGCACCAGCCACAAGCGGTTTTTTTGGCCGATGATAAAAAAATCAATATCGCTATCGGGTTTGATGTTGCCCCAGGCCAGGCTGTTGCAAACAGCAATCGCTTTGATGCCGTTGACAAATTTTAAAATTCCGCCCGCCCTTTGCGCAATCTGATATTTTTTTTGTAAGTCGGCTTGGCGCTGGCGTTGCAACTGCATTAGATTGCTGCGGCCGGGCAAGAAATAAAAATCTTGTTCAGTTGGCCAAAGACGCCGTAGTCCTCCCGACGAGTACGTCGGGACAGACTGCGGCGAGGCGGTGGTGTCGCGTTCAATAACGTTTTGTTTAACCAGCTCGGCTAAAGCGTTGTGAAAATCAGTTTGCGAGAAATCGGCCGGAGCGTGCCACAGTTTTTGCCACAAGTTTTCGGCGGTCGTCGGCGTATCGAGCAAGTTGAAGTAAATTAATGTCTTTAGAATAGACTGTTCCCGCTGATTTGGCATAGATAAGATAGTTGTAAAGTTCATAAAGTTGAAAGTTATAAAGTCAATAGAACAAAAAACTTTATGAACTTTATAACTTTCAACTTTATGAACTGACGTTAGTCAATGACATTCGGTCTATCCAGCGTTAAAATTTCCACTTCCGCTTCGCCTCCGGTTACCCTGGCCACGTCTTTATCCACTTTTTTAAATTCTTTGTAGGCATTGTTGTAGTGGTTGACGGTCGTTGATAAACTGCCCCCCATCTTTTTTAAATAATCATCATAGGCGACCAGGTGCTGGCCCAGCTTTTCCACGTTGGCGCGAATCGACAAGGCGCCTTCTTCGATTTTCAAGGCGCGCAAACCTTGCAAAACGGTTTGCAGATAAGCCAAGAACGAGGTCGGTGAGACAATGATGACGTGTTTTTCGCGAAAGGCGTATTCAATTAAGCCGTGGCTGTTGATATTGCCTTGGGCGATTTTGCTGGTCAGCAAGTCATAATAAATCGCTTCCGACGGCACAAACATAAAAGCAAAATCCATAGTGTGTTCTTGCGGTAAAATATATTTGGCCGTTTCGTCGATGCGCTTTTTTAAATCGTCTTTGAACGCGCGTTCGTATTTTTCTTTGGTCTCGGCATCTTTGGTGTTCAGCAGCTTTTCATAATTTTCCAAAGAGAATTTGGAATCAATCGGAATGATCTGGTCTTTGACAAACACTACGGCATCGACAATCTCGCCGCTTTGAAATTTGTATTGCATCTGATAAGACTCGGGCGGCAAAACATTCTTCAAAGTTTCTTCCAAAAAGTATTCGCCCAAAATGCCGCGCTGTTTGGGATTCTTCAAAATGTCTTGCAGATTTTTTAACTGAGCCGTAAAGTTGACCACTTGTTTGTGTGCTTCTTCGATTTTGGTTAATTTTTCCGTCACCTCGGCAATCATTTTGGCCGATTGCCCGGCCATGCCTTGCATCATTTGCGCGCTTTGGCCAAACTGGGCGCGGTTGGCGGCGTGCGTTTCACTTAATTTTTGATCAATCATGGTTCGCAGTTCGCTGTTCTCGCGATTCATGCCGTTGATGCGCTCCAACAAGACTGCTAATTGTTCATTGACCGGATTGTTTTTGGTTGACTGATTTTTCGTCAGATATGTCAAGGCCGCGGCTAAACCAAGAACAACTAAAATTAGCAGAATTAAGATAAAGTAAAGCATATCATTAAAATTAAGGTAAATAAGAGTTGACTTTTCCGCGCGCTTGCGCTAAGGTAAAGGTCGTTAACAATAAAAAAATAATCGGTCGAAAGCGCTCAGTTTTCTGCCTGCCTGTTTGGGTCTTAATATTAGACATGCCTCCTCCTTGGTTGTCTGCTATTAAATTATCCTAACTTGCGGGCGGTAAAGTGAGCGTTTTTTTATTTTTCGGGGACGGTGGTTTTTAAAGTTTGGATATACATACTAATACTGCGAACATTATGCGAATACTACGAACGCTACGAACTAACATTTGTAGCGTTCGTAGTATTCGCATTTAATTTGTTCATCGTATTAACAATCTCTTTAAACTGATTCCCGCGCTCTTTGTAGTTTTTAAACATACCAAACGACGCGCCGGCGGTGGAGAGTAAAATTATATTGCCGGCCGCGGCAGAAGCTCGCGCCGCGCTCATGGCCGCTTTCAGATTATCAAACTCGGGCAGTTGTTTTTTGTTGATGCCGGCCGCCAGCAAACATTTTTTCAAAGCCGGTGTGCCCGCGCCGGAGAGTAGACACACTAATTTTACTTTTTGTTTGATTAGTTTTGCCAAAGCGGAAAAATCGGCGCGTTTATCCGCTCCGCCGGCCAAAAGAATGATTGGCGCGGCAAAAGACTGCAAAGCGATCATCGTCGATTCGGGCGTCGTGGCAAAGCTGTCGTCATAATATTTTATTTGCGCCACGGTTTTGACAAACTCCAGCCGATGTTCCAGGCCTTTGAATTTGGCGACGGCCTGCAGTATCGCTTTGGCGTCAACGCCGGCGGCCGCGGCGGCCAAAGCGGCGGCGGCGATATTTTCTTTGTTGTGCTCGCCGGGCAGGCGGCTGGGCAAATCGGACTTTGTGAAATATTTTATTTTGCCCGTGAGTATTTTTTGTGCGCACAGCTTTTCAATTTTATTTTTCAACTTTTCATTAACAATAAATAGACCGCCGGCGGTTTGATGAACGGCGATATTTAACTTGGCTTGCCAATACTTTGCCAAGCCCGAGTGATAATTGGGATTGTTCGGATCGGCCGGCGCCAGATGTTCGGGCGTAAAGTTGGTCAGCACGGCGATGCGGGGACTGGCAGGCAGATCTTCCAGTTGAAAGCTGGATAATTCCAGCACCACCCAATCGCCGGGTTTAAGTTTATTGATAAACGCAAACGGGGCGACGCCGATGTTGCCGCCCAGCCAAACGCGCTTCGCCCGCCGTGGCCCTGGAGAAGGCGGGTTGCCGGCTTTTAACATTGCCGTGATTAAGCTGGACGTCGTGCCTTTGCCTTTAGAGCCGGTGACACCGATAATGTTCTTTGTCGGGCAAAGATCAAAAAATAATTTCATCGGGCTGGATACGATTTTTTTGGCGCGCCGAGCAAGTTGTACCCCGGGGCAAGCTAGCGGCCAACCGGGGGAGCGAAATAAGACGTCAAAAACTTCTAGGTTTTGATTATAAGTCGGCCCTAATTGCCAGCTGATATTTTTGTGTTTGGCCAAGGCTTGGTATTTTTCTCCCAAGGCCGGCGCCAAGCGAGCATCGCAAATCGTCAGGGCACAATCGATCTTTTTGGCCAGCAAAAAGTCAACCAAGGCTTGGTTTTCCAAGCCCAAGCCCAAAATGGCGATTTTCTTGCATTGCAAGTCGTTTAAGGTCATAGTAATCAGCTTTATTATAGCCGGCTTTGGGTTCTTTTGGCAATAATCATAAAAAATGGCTAAGTTTGCAGAGAAAACGTCTTCTGTATTGACATTTCATTAAAAATATGATATGATTTAGGCAATTAAATATTAAAGTTCTTTGTCAAATTAATTGGAGTTTTTCCATGAATTCAAGGTTTAATGATTACAGCAGTGCCGTCTATAAAATATTGATGGGCATTTTATTGGTCGCCGTTATCGTTTACGGCCCGAAAAAATTTTTAGATCCGATTATCAACGCTTTGCGCGGCAGAACCGAACTGGTGTGCACTAAATTTAATAAGCAAGCGATCCGGCTTGATGATAATAATGTTTACGCGACCAGATCGGCCAAAGGCGCTTTTGCCATTCCGGTAGCCAAGCTAAACACGGTTTATAAATATAAAGTTACGGTTGACGGCGATTTATCACCGCAACGCCAACAAAAGATTATTGATCAAGATTCTCAAGCTTTGATTATGGAAAGCGCCGTTGCCGGAGAAATCAGCTACACTATTTTGACCAACGATTTGCCGCCGGACAGCGATAATTTTATTATCACTATGAAAGCCGATGATTCATCGGCAACCGATAATTAAACGCATCTCCTAATAATAAATAAATGATTCAGAAGGGTTCTCGCTTGCGGGGGCCCTTCATTTTTTTAAGACGCCGCAGTCTCTCGGCGGTTACGCCTCGGAGACTGCGGCGAGACGGAAAATTCCCAATTCCAAATTCTAGATTTCTGCCAGAAATGCTATGCCCGCCAGCAACGCTGAGCGTAGCTCTGCGGGCTGGCATAGCGTTGCAGGCGGGCCAGATTCCAAATTCCAGCTTTTACATCCGCCAAACTCTTTGCTATACTGAAAAATATTATTATTAAATTTTATGGCTAAAAAGAAAAAAGGAGATGTTTTGGATTTTGTCAGTTTGCCGACATTCGGTTTAGGCGGGGAAACCGCGCAGACGATTTGGGTGCTGGCGTTTTTTATTCTGGCGGTGATTATCTTCTTGGGCTTTTTTGGTTCGGCCGGTTTGGCGGGCGCGGCGCTGGATAAAGCTTTGACCTTGATTTTGGGCCAAGCCAAATGGCTCTTGCCTTTGTGTTTGCTCGGCGCGGCGATTTTAATTTACGGCAAGGAGCGCTGGGAAGTCGGCCGGGCCAGTTTTGTCGGTTTGATTTTATTGTTGCTGGCCTATCCGGCGTTTTTGAGTTTGTTTATCGGTCAGTCCGATTGGACCACGCTGGCCAAACGCGGCGTCGGCGGCGGCGAGTTCGGTTTTGCTTTGGCCGGGTTATCGGTTAAATTGATCGGTTTTTTCCCGACCGCTTTGTTGATTGTGATTTTGTTGATTTTGGGTTTGATGTTGATTTTTCGCGCCAGTCTGGCGCATTTGATCGGCCTGTCAAAATGGCCGGCCAAACTATTAATGCATCCGGTTAAATTGATTTGGTCAAAAGTTTCTCAGCGTGAAGCAAAAGATGAAGCCGAAGAAGAAAAAGAGACCGAAGGCGCTGAACTTGTTGAAGAGAACGAGGAGGAAAAAGAGGCTGACGACGAAGACGAAGAAGAGGATGAAACGCCGATTCGCCAGCCGGCTGATAAAACTGCGGCCGCTTTTACCGCGCCGGCCATGATGGAACAAGCGTCGGCCAAAGGCGGCGCGTTTTGGCAGCCGACGAACATTGAAATCGATTTGCCGTTGGATTTGCTGTCGGATAAAAGCAAAGAACCGAACAGCGGCGACATCAAAAGCAATACGGCGATTATTAAAAAAACTTTTGCCAATTTTGGCATTCCGGTGGAAATGAGCGAAGTTCATGTCGGTCCGACGGTGACGCAATATACATTGAAGCCGCTGGAGGGGATTCGCTTGTCCAATATTACCGCCTTGGACAAAGATTTGTCTTTGGCTTTAGCGGCCCACCCGTTGCGTATCGAGGCGCCGATTCCGGGCAAATCTTTGGTCGGGATTGAAGTGCCGAATAAAACCATTGCCACGGTGACCTTGCGCGAAGCGCTGGAAAGCGAAACATTTGACGATCGCAAAACCAACACGACGATTGTCCTGGGCAAAGATGTGGCCGGCAAAATTATGCTGGACGACTTGTGCCGCATGCCGCACTTGCTGGTGGCCGGCCAAACCGGTTCGGGCAAGTCGGTGATGCTCAACACGATTATCGTCAGTTTGATTTATCAAAATAATCCGGATGATTTGCGTTTGATTATGGTCGACCCCAAGCGCGTGGAAATGACGATTTACAATGGCATTCCGCATTTGTTGACGCCGGTGATCACCGAAGTGTCCAAAACTGTTAACGCTTTGAAATGGTGCTTGAACGAAATGGACCGCCGCTTTGAAACTTTATCCAAAGTGCACAAACGCGATATCGCCAGCTACAATCAGGTGGCGGCGCGCACTGGTAAGCCGCGCTTGCCATATATTGTCTTTATTATTGATGAGCTGGCCGATTTGATGATGGTGGCCGGCAAAGAAATCGAAGCCGGCGTGGTGCGGTTGTCGCAGATGGCGCGGGCGGTCGGCATTCATTTGATTTTGGCCACCCAGCGGCCGAGCGTCAATGTCATTACCGGCACCATCAAAGCCAACATGCCGGCGCGCATCGCTTTTACGGTCGCATCGAGCATTGATTCGCGCACCATTTTGGATGCCACGGGCGCGGAAAAATTATTGGGCCGCGGCGATATGCTTTATACCAATGCCACCATGTCCAAACCAAAACGTATCCAAGGCGCGTTTATCGGTGATCGGGAAATCAAACGGGTGGTGGATTATCTCAAACATGAAGTTCACGATGCTTGTTATGTTGACGGCGTGGTGGAGCGGCAAAAAGTGCACGGCGTGGCCGGCGTGGGCATGGAAGGCAATGCTTCCGACGATGACGATGAAATGTTGCACGAAGCTCGAGAGTTGGTGTTGCAACATCAAAAAGCTTCGGCGACATTTTTGCAACGGCGCTTGTCCGTCGGTTATGCCCGAGCGGCGCGGTTATTGGATATTTTGGAAGAACAAGGTTTGGTCGGCCCGTCCAACGGCGCCAAGCCGCGCGAGATTATGATGACGCTGGAGCAATATGAATCGTCGCAAGGCCAAACGATGGCCGGTATGCCGGTGCATAATCAACAAACCGCCCAAGCGCCGAATAATTATTTGAGTGATGGTGCCGGCGAAGGGAATGACGATGAAGATAATGACTACAAATACAAATCATTACAAATTTACAAATCCGAGGATGAAAGTGACAGTGATGAATTAGAGGATGACGAGAATATTGATGAGGATCCTGGCGATGAGGAGGAAATTGAAGCCGATGAAGAACGCGAGGCTGAAGACGAAGAAGCGGAAGAATTAAACGAGGAGGCGGACGAGGATGAAAAAATTGACGAAGAGGAAACTGAAGATGAAGTTAAAAATGAAAGTGAAGTTCCGGGCTTTTTGGATAAAGAAGATGACGAAGATGAGCGGCCGAAAAAAGGCGGGATTGATTACTGGTTCAGCGATTAATGCGATGAACGAATTACGCTCGACTTGCTTCTGTCAGTGTAATCGGCAGAAACTACGAATCTACAAATTTATGCGAACGGGGAGTGGTCTACAACCTACAATCTGCGACCTACAATCTAACACCGCTTTCACCTTGATAGAAGTTCTGGTCGTCTTGGCTATCATCGTTCTGCTGGCGGCTTTGGCTTTGGTCGGTTTGAATCAGCCGCGACAAATTTCCGCGGCCGCCCAGACGCTGGCGGATGTGCAGCTGGTGCAACAGCGGCTGGAATATTATCGCGCGGCAACCGGCCATTATCCGCCATTTTTAATTTCCGGCCAGAGTTTGACGGCCAGGGGTGCAGTGTTTTTGGACAACCTGCCGTTTTTACCCAATTTGCCGACGGGCAGTCCGTGTGCCAATCCGAACAATAGCAACGATCTGACCTTACTTTATCAAGTAAAGAATAAGGGCGCAGCCTATGTGATTAACTTCTGTTTGCCGGCCGATGTCGGTCCGTCGATTTCCGCCGGCTTGAAAACGGCAACGCCGCAGGGGATTGATAAAGGGGCGGTGGTGCCGATTATGCCGTAGAATCTGGAATTTGGAATTTATAATTTGGAATGCGAATTTTTCCAGATTCCAAATTCCAGATTCTAAATTCCATTTTAAACTTTTTTGTTGTATAATCACCTCATATGTCTTTACCTGACAAATTACCAACTACCAACTACCGACTACCAACTAAAACCGCTTTCACCTTGATCGAGGTGCTGGTGGTGTTGGCGATTATCGTCATCCTGACCGCTTTGGGTTTTTATTATTTTGATCGGCCGAAAGCGTCTTCCGTGGCCAGCACAACCATGCTGGCGGTTACTTTATTTCAGCAGCGCGCCGAACAGTTTAATGCTTATGAACATCGTTACCCGACCATGAGCGCCGCCGATGCTAATTTAAACGAAGTGATTTCCGGCCAGCCCTTGCTGAACAAAGTTAAAAACAGCGGCACGGTTTATCTGGAGGCCATTCCGGAATTGCCGGTTATCGAAGATAATCAAGCCTGCACCAACACCGAGCCGAATCTGGGCGATCATTATTATTTAAATTATCAATGGTATGATCCGAACGCCAAGGCGACCACGACATTTCCTTATGCCATTAAATTTTGTTTGCCGGCGGGCATCAATGGCAACAACAAAGCCGGTTATTATTTGGCCACGCCGCATCAGCTGATCGCTTTGGGCGAGGGCGGACCGTGCCAGCCCAATTGTAATGATACGACCAATTGCTGGGATAAAACCGATCAGAAAAATACGCCGCCGGCTGACGGTTGCGGCAGTTATTGCACCAATCCATGCCATCCCGATGTTCAATGTGCGTGCAATTGGGACAATTGGGGAATTACCGACAGAAGTAACGCCACTTTTTCTCTGCACTATTGGGCGATTTGGTCGACCAATAGCGGCAAATATGAACCGAGCGACCAATGTGATTTGACTTATAACAGCAGTACTTTGAGGAATCTGATTATTTCCATTCAGCAAAAAACATTTGATCAGCTGGACCAGCTGCATCCGAGACAGTGCGCGTTTTACTGTCATAAAAATTATCATTTTGTCTGCGACGAGCAAGGTTGCCGTTGCATTCTGCCTTTGCCGCAATATCCGGATTGCACGACGACCGATGCGACGGATATTTTGGTTTTGGGCGACAAAATCGATTTTGACGAAACCAGCCGATACCACTGGTATGCCAGCAGTACGTTTGAACAACTTTGGAATTCCAGCTTGGAGCGATATATGCCGGAGGCAACCCGGCTGGAGCATTCTGATGGGACTAGTCCGGCTTGCGGTACGGAAGACCATAAAGATTGCTGTAATTTTGTTTGCGGCAGAACTTGGAATTGGACTACGGCCACGCAAACGTCTACGGCCGAGGATTGTTTGGCTACGCGCACCCGAGATTGCTTCGGCTTGCCGGACTATGCCAATTACAACAGCGTCAACAATATCACTCAAAATTGGACGGACGAGAACGATTCATATGATTGGCGGCCGGGGCTGACTTATACCCATAGTTTGGTGGCCGGCACGGGTAATTGTTATTTTAAATGCCGAGCGGGTTATTATTATGATATTACCAAGAATACTTGCATTGCTTCTCGCCAAGCCGCTTGTGCTACGTCAACTTTGCAAAGCGATTGGCAGGCCACCACCCAGTGGAACAGTACGAATACGATTACGCAAGCCTATACTTCAAATACTAGCGACAGCGACGAAACGGCCTGGAGCCCGGCTACCGACACGAGTTATGACACGGAAGCGGCCGCCGATGCTTGTCATTATGTTTGCAAAGACGAATATGATTGGGTCGACGGCAAGTGCATTAACGAACAAACAAAAGTTTGCAGTCCGAATCGGCCGAGCTATGCCGTGTGGTGGGATGACAATTGCGGTAATAGTCAAACTTGCCAAGTTGATCAGCGTTATGATTACGCTAACAAAAAGTGGCTGCCGAGTAACGCTTCTTATGGCGCGACCGAGCCAGCCGACAATAACACTTGCGCTTATCATTGCGCGGCCAATTATTGTTTTAGCGATGCCGATTATAAAACTTGTACCAGCACGGCTAACGATCGTTGGGACACGGCCACGACTACGGCCGACGCCGCTTGGGATGCGCCTTGCACGAAAGATAATTGCGACGGCGCCACCGCCACCTTCTATTCGGTTACCAGAAATTGGCTAACCGCCTGTGCTGACGGTAATCATATGCCGGGCGGCGGTGCGGCGACCGATACGGCTTTAATTAATTTCCCCATTCCCGACGATAC
Organism: Candidatus Falkowiibacteriota bacterium; assembly: GCA_903897785.1. Lineage (GTDB taxonomy): Bacteria > Patescibacteriota > Patescibacteriia > Patescibacteriales > Patescibacteriaceae > CAIUCZ01. Next base: position 15,662 of record CAIUCZ010000006.1, on the reverse strand, counting down.
CGATGCCAACGCGGCTTGGCATAAATGCAACGGCACTTGGACGTGCCAAGCGACAAGTAATACTCAGCAAACTTGCCATTGTACGGAAGTCAATCGAAAATGTATTTTTTCCGTGCCCTGGAGCGATCAAGGCGCTTGGGGCACGAATTATTTGGTCAAAGACGTCGGTTGCGACGATCAGTGTTATGTTGATAAAAATGATCCAAACAAGCCGGCTCATCCGAACGGCGCGGGCGGATGGTATTTTGGCAGCGGCCAAAATACCCAAGCGGTAAATTTTGCCGATTTGAAACAAGCGGATAATAATCGTTGTTGTCAGTGGGAAACGCATTTGGCCAAAAATAAAACTTGTTATGCCCACGATTATCCAAAAACCTGCGCGGTTTGTTTGACCCCGGGGTTTGTCGCTTCATCAGACGGCACCAGTACAATCAACTATAATGCCAGAGATGTTCTTTGGCAGCGTAATGTGACCAATCCCAGTTGGTCCGGTTGCGCCATGCATCAATTTTGGGAGGGCAGTGGCGGCGACATTAATAATTACGGTAATTTTTCCGTGCCGGCTTGGCCGAACAAAAACAGTATGGGCGGGGATTGGACGCAGTTTAACACCAGCTCGACGTGCGGCCGCGACAGCAACGGCAATACCAATAATTATTGCGGCCGGATTGTCAAAAACGTGATCAGCAAGGCTTGCATCGATCCGACGCCCGGTTGCGGCGGCGCAATTTGCGATTCTGCCGGTTGCGACACGAGCGGCGGATTTTTGACTACCGCCGGCAGCGGTAATGTGGCTTATTATTGCTATGGCGATGACGCCAGCCATGTCGGCGAGGTGATTTGGAATACGGCGATTCCGACGACGGCGATTGATAATCAAAGCGGGTTAAAATCTTATTTGACTTACTCGACAGACAATTTGAATTATTTAAATAATTTTAAAGCCGGTTATTTCGGGCCGGCGGCAAGCAGTCCGTGTAATGATGCCAACAACAGCTGCGGCGATATGGCGTGCACGGACGCGCTAAGCGGCACAACGACATTAGATACGGACGGCGACGGTTATGGCGATGCCAATTGGTACAATACTTATGTTACCGCCAGATACACTCCGGAATATCAAAATGGCGTTTGCCGTGACAATCCGGCCAAAACGGCAGATGAGTCGGACTATTGCGACTGGATGATTGTACCCGACGTCAATCAGCATTATCGCTGGCTGGGCAAAACGGAAAAGGTGAACGGTGAATTTTCTTTGCAGGATATTTATGGTAAAAACGGCGGAGCCGGCGCGCAACGAACCGCTCACTGGTTGAGCGATGACCCGGCGCACGTTATGTGGACAACCGGCTGGTTTTCCAATCAAACTTGCAACAATGGCACAATCACGCTGGAGCGCTACGGCTATGAACTGTGTGTCCTATGCGGCAACTACGGAAGCAACGGTTGTCAGGGCGACAACACGACGTCAAGCATTAAAACTGTGGAGTGTATTAATGGAAATTTTGATAATTGCGGTCCGGGCAAGGGCAAGGTCGAAGACCCGCGAGACGGCACGAAGTATGAAACTTTTTATGATGCAACGGCCGGCGAATGCTGGTTGAGATCGAATTTGAATTACGGCCAATACATTAACGATTGCGAGGGTAATTGCAAGGCTTATGATTCATCACATACGACGTGTGCTTCTCGAGCGATGAATTCCACCTCGACTTGCACTTTGCATAGCGCGGATCGATCAATCAATAATTTTGAAAAATTTTGTTATGGCAATGACCAAAGCGCTTGTGCCGCCGCGGGCGGACTTTATCAGTTGCCGACGCGGGACGATCGTTCTTTGCTTGATCGATTCTGTCCGCCGGGAACAACGATCGCCGGTGATATAGACTGGAGTAATTTGGAACAAGATTATAAAAAATATGGACTGACTTGTGATAAAGACAGGTCTGATCAATGGCAATGCGATGATGCCGCCTCGACTACGAAGTTGAGACTTTCAACCGGCATGAATTTGAGCTATGTCGGTATTAGTAATGTGGACGGTTCGTTTGGCTATGGCGGTTCAAACGCCAACACGTCAATCTTTTGGTCGAAAGATTATTTTGACAGCGGTAATCTTTTTTTTAGAAGTATCGGCAGCGCTTATCCCACGAAAATTAATCGCTACCATGCGCCTGTTAATATCGGCGCTTCAATCAGATGCGTAGTGACGAATTATTATCGTTAATTTCTTCTTGTGCCTTTTTTTGTAACTTGGTATAATACAAGGATAATCCAAATCTACGAATAAAATATCCAAATCTACAAATAGTGTGTTTGGAAAATTCGTAAAATTCGCAGATTCGAATGTTAATTTGTAGCATTCGGATTACATCTTATGGCTTTGGCTAAAAATAAAAAGTTTGCCGGTTTTACTATTGTGGAGATCATTATCGTGATCGCCGTCTTTGTGTTGATTGCCATGATCGGTGTCGGCGGCTGGCAAGCGGCGCAAGTGAAAAAAAATGACGCCGTGCGCGTGGCCGACGCCAAAGAAGTGCAAGCCGCTTTGGACGCTTATTATAATGCCGCCGGTGTTTTTCCCGGGGTGTGCGAACAAGGTTATAAGGCCAGTGCTAAAAATATGACGTTTGATTGTCTGACGCCCGGCAAACCGTTGATCGCCAAAAAAGACAATAAAACATTTTTAGCTTTGGCGCCGCTGGATCCGCCGAACTCCAGCCAATCTTGCGAAGACAAAGAAAGCTGTTATATTCCTTGTCCGCCGGAAAAATATCATCCGAAAATTTTGGATAATCCTTGTCTTTTGGACGGAGCGACCTGTGGCGCGGATGATGACCAGTGGCAAACCGGTTATCAGTGGCTGTATTGTTTGGACGGAAATACCAATGTCAAAGGACAAACCTCCGGCGTCAACACCACTACTTATGACGGATTGCGCGGCACCAGCTGTGACAATGCCGAATCGGATTCTGTTTTGTGCGCGACAAAATTTCAAGGTAATTGGAGTTATCAAACTACTACCGATTCTTGCGGTGAAACCAGACATATCAATTGTGGCTTGAGCGGCGGCGGAGGTCCGGGTTGCGCTTGTTCGTCCGGTGTGTGTTGCAATAGTAATTGCGGTTATAAAGCCGGTGAAGCTTGCGGTCATACGGCCGGCGATTTTACAATCAAAGGCTATTGTAGCGGCCAGCGTTATGAAGCCAGCCTTTGCGTTGACGGCCGATCGGATTGCCAGAACACCAGTCCGAGCGCGATTAACGCTTCATCATCTTTTGTTTATAACGACGACAATGGCGATACGCAATTGGCTGACAAAAATTTGAGCTGCAGTTCGACGCCGGCTTGCTCCAACAACGACGCAATAATAAATTATTTTGGCTGTGACGGCCATGGCGCGTGCGACATGGCAGACATTATTGATTCAACGACAGTCGCGACTTGCACCGAAGGTTGCCGTGACGGCGCGTGCGTGACTGATCAATGCAGCGGCGGCGCTTGTTGCGATACTTCCACCTCGCCATATAAATTTATGGCTGATAAAGCGACGCCCAAAGGTCAGGCGCCGGACGGGGATTGGCTGTGCGTCAAATGCGACGGCACGACGAGCACGCCGGTGGCAATCGGCAGTTCGGACAGTCGGTGCACAACCGATGACGCTCATCCTTGCCGGGATGCCAAGTGTAGCGGCAGTCTTAACGGCAGCGGTAACGGTTATTGCGCTTATCTGAATTCAGATTCCGTTTGCTCGACGACGCCGATGGCCATTTTAACCAAAGATAGTTCTATTAGCATTGATTATGCCAATTATTGTGCCGATTATTATAATACTTACAGTTGTGACGGCAGTCATTATGATTGTCAGACCACTGGCAACAGCACGACTCATTGGGGCTTTGTGACCAGCACCGGTGATGTCTTTTATGCCAAGACGGACGGGTCGGTTGGGGAAAGACCGGCCAGTTGCGATGCTACTTGCAGTACGGGCACCAACCCGACGACTTATTATTTGCCCAATCCGCCCGAAGAATGTTACGGCAATACACCAAAAAATCAACCGGTCGGTTGCAGTAAATCAGGCGACGCGGAGGGCAAAGGTGTTTGCGATCGCCCGGCGGCTTATAACGGTACATGCGTGACAACTGCTTGTTCCGGCTCCACGCCGTTTTGTTCCGGCGGCCAATGCGTCGATTGTTTGGTTCATTATGCTTATTACCAGGATCTTGACGGCGATTTATATGGCAACATCAATGGCTTAACCACGACTACCTGCAGTAATATTGCGCCGCAAGGCTATACCGCCACCAGTACGGCGATCGATTGCGATGATAATGCCGATTGGATTTTCCCGGGCAAGGCTTGTTGCGGGACCAACGGCCAACCGGCCGCTGTCGATACGACCCCGACAGTTAATGGCACCAACGCGCCATTTGTCTGTGTTAAATGCGACGGCAGTACCAGTACACCGATGACTGTGGCCGGCGGGACTGTTTCTAGCGATTGCAATAGCAGCGCCTCGACTCCGTGCAAGGCAAACACCTGCAGTGGCACGGGCATCGGTTATAGTAATTATTCTTCCGGCAACAGTTATTGCGCTTATCAGCCGTCAACTTATATTTGCCAGACCGGCGCATGGTCAATGTCGGCTGACAAATGCACGATCCGACAAGCCAATGATTACTGTTCCGGCAATGCTTATGATTGCAACAGCAGTAATGTCAGCACGACCACGCTTTATGCCAGCAGCACCAAAATGTGGACCGCGGCCAATCCGAACAGCCAGATTTATACCGATTGCACGCATAATTGCGGAGCCAACGGCACGGTTTCACCGACCACGCCGCCGTCTTGCGCTGATCAAAATACGCCGTCGACCACGCCTTCGACCTGCGACGGCAATGGCAGCTGCGTGGCGCAAAGCGCTTGGAATAACGGCACCTGTTCGCCGGCTTGCGCCAACAACGGCGTTTGCCAAGACGGAGTGTGCACGGCGCAATGCACCAGCGGCGCTTGCTGTGTTAACAATCGGTTTATTACCGGCGCCCCGGTCGGCACCGGTTGGACTTGCGTCACCTGCAACGGGGCGACCAATACGCCGGTGGCGATTGCTCAAGATGCGGATCTTTATAATCAATGCACCAGCACGCCGGCCAACTGCCAGCAAGACGCTTGCAGCGGCAATCTTGACACCAACGGCAACAGCTATTGCACTTATAAACCGTCGACTTATGTTTGCGCCAGCAGTACTTGGTCGATAGACAACAGCAAGTGCACCATCAGCCAAACCGTCACTTATTGCCAGACGCCGGGTAATTCTTATGCTTGCAACGGCGCCACCCAAGCGGTTGATTTACATGCCAGCAGTACCAAGCTTTGGTCGGCGGCCGATCCGACCAGCCAAATTTCAGCCGACTGTACGCATAACTGCAGTATCAGCCAAAGTGCGCCGTATGCTTATACCGCCTTGCCCAACCCGGCGACCGCTTGTTTTGATTCAGCTCATCCGTTGACCCAGCCGGCGGCCTGCGACGGCAGTGGCGGCTGTCATCAACAAACCGCTTACAACAACACCTGCAGTCAATGCCAAGCCAATGCCACTTGCAGTGCCGGCCAGTGTGTTTGTCCGACTTATTATCGCGACGCGGACAACGACGGCTATGGCAATGTTGCCAACGCTTCGACCACCTGCGCCGATCCCGGCACGATGACCGGTTGGGTATTGAACCATACCGATTGCGCCGATAACTTGAACTGGGATTATCCGGGCGCGGCTTGTTGTACTTCCGGCGGTGTTTTGACACCGGACTCCGCGCCGAGCTTGGTCAGCGCTACGGCCACGCCGTTTACTTGCGTGGTTTGCAATGGCAATGCCGACGGCGTCCCGGTGGCTCAAATCAACGAAGATTTGTTCGGCCAATGCCACAAAGGCGAGCAAGGCGTGTGCGAAGTCGGCACTTGCAGCGGTGCGGTTGTCGGTTACAGCACAATCGGTTATAACAGCTATACCGCTGGCAATTCGGATTGTTCTTCTTCACCGGCGACAGTGGTTTGCGCCGGCCCGACGATCAGCGGCAATGACGGCGATTGTATTGTCACCTCGACGGCAAAATATTGTTCCGGGACGCATGGCGATTACGGTTGCAACGGCACGGCAATTGTCAGCAAAGTTTACAACACCACCACCGATGACGTCTGGAACGCGACGCAAAATAAGTTTGTCGCCGCCACTTGCGCTCTCAACTGTGCGACTGTTAATTCCGGTTGCACCATGGATAACAAAAACACCTTTGTTTATTACGGTTGTAGCAAGAAAACGGTGACCATTGATCCGGCTTGCACTAATCTCAATACCAGCCCGGTTTGTGTCAAGCAAGATTGCTCGGCCACCAACCAAATTTGCCAAGAGGCTGATACGCAAACCAACGGTTATTATCCGGGCAGCTGCGCCAGCTTTAATTGCGGCGCTAATATTACTTATCCGCATAGCATTTGTTTGGCCAATAGCACAACGACTTGTTCTTACGTGACAGTGAACAGTGCTAATCAATGTTGGACCGGGCCGCTCAATTTGGGGACGATTATCACCACCGGTAGCGGTGATCAAAACAACAATCCGATCCAACGTTATTGCTATGGCAATGATCAGTCTAGTTGCAATTCATCTTCACCGTTTGGCGCGCTTTATCAATGGGCGCAAACCATGGCCACCAGTAGTTACTATAATACTCACACTTTGTTTTCCGGCGGAGCGCCGGATAAATATCAGGGCATTTGTCCGCCCGGTTTTCATATCCCGGTTGATAACGGCGCGGCCAACACGGCCAACGAATGGTGGACGTTGGAGGATTCTTATGTTACCAGCACAACTTGTGTGGCGAGTCGACAGTTAAGTTCTGATTGCGTTCCGGCCGGAGCTTTCGGCAACATGGGCTATTACAATAACACCACCTGGAACGGTGCTTATGGCGGGTTTAGCGATACCGGTTCTTTTGCTGATATTGGTGCGAAAGGGCATTTTTGGTCAACTATGGAATTTTCTACCGGCAAAGCCGAAGAGCGAGTGATTACCTCCTCTACGCCGCCAACGACCGCGGTTTTTCGTGGCTACAGAGCAAAGAACAACGGTTTGACGGTCAGATGTGTCAGATAAGCCGGATTTTGGATATTAGATCTTTGACTTTTGATTTATTTTTTAATGTTTAAACAAGGGACTTAATTAAAATTGGTAAAAGGAGTAATCCAATATTTATACTTGTCGTTTAATTATTTTTTTATGGCATCTCTTTACTTTGATATTCTTAAACAAGCCGCGGCAATCGCCTGGCGCCATAAATATTTATGGCTCTTTGGCATTTTTGCCGCCGTGGTCGGCGGCACAATTGAAACGCAATTGATTTATACCAGCTTTGGCGAGCCGAATAATTTTTGGTTAAATTGGAAACAATTTTTGGCCGCCGGTTCGGCCAACGGCATCAGCTGGAGCGTTTTGGCCAATTTGCGCCAGGCCTTGTGGTCGTTTCCGGGCAGTATTTTTTTGTTGATACTGATTGCCGCGGTCATCGCTTTGCTGTATCTGGCTTTTTTGGCGGCGGCTTCCATGGCACAAACGGCGCTGGTGAATAACGCCGCGGTGATTATCAAGAACCAAACGGCGGCGGCCGATACGGTTAAACCGGGCTTGGCGCTGGGATTTTTGGCCGGCAAACAATATTTTTGGCCGGTGTTTTTTCTGAATGCCGGTTTTAAATTTTTGGCCGGCGTGATTTTTTATATCGTCAGCGCCACTTTTTTGCTGGCTTATCATCAGTCGCTTGTTTTGTATTTGGGCGGCGGGGCGCTGTTTATTGTTTTGGCCGCCGGCTTGGCTTTGACGGCAATGCTCGAGCGCTACGCCATCGGTTTTTTGGTTTTGGAAAAACAAAAATTATGGCCGGCTTTGGTTAGCGCCGGGAAATTATTTTTTGCCAATTGGCTGGTCAGCGTTGAAATGTCGTTTGGTTTATTTTTTACGGAATTGATCGGCAACCTGGCCGTCATGCTGGCCGTGGTCGGTACGACGATTCCGGTGCTGTTTGTTTTGAATTTGTTTTGGACCTGGCAATGGAGTACAGCCGTGCTGTGGCTTTTCTTCTCGATGATGATTTTGTTTTACGCCTTGTTGCTTTGGGGTTATGCCATGCTGGCGGTATTCCAGGTGTCGGTCTGGACCGGGCTGTTTTTAAGATTAAGAGAGGGGACGGCACAGAGTAAAATAATGAGAGTGTTGGGACAAGTTAAAAATTAAAAATCAAGAATTAAAAATTTTTTATAACAAAAAAGACGACCATCGCCGTCTTTTTTGTTATAAGTTAAATGCAGCTTATTTTGTATTGCCGATTTTCAAGAGAACAGGTAAAACAACGGGCTTGCGATGAGTTTGCTGGAACAAGAAGCCGCCGATATCCACCCGAATTTTGCTTTTAATGTTTTCCAAGTCGTTGTCATTTTTGATTTCTTTGGCCTCTTTGACAATTTTGCGGATGCGCTGGCGAATTTTTTGCAGCAGTTCTTGATTTTCTTTCATATAGATAAAACCGCGTGAAATTATGTCCGGACTGCCGACCAGCTCGCCGGTTTTGACATTCAGCTGGCTGATGATAACGATCATGCCCGCTTCGCTCAAAGCTTGGCGGTCTTTGACGACAATATCCGCGCCGTCGCCTTCGCCCAAACCGTCAATCATCACCAGTCCGGCCGGGACTTTGGTTTTGGTGGCTCGGCCACCGGCATGATCAAATTCGGCCACTTGGCCGTTGTCCAAAATAAAAATATTTTGCGCCGGAAAGCCGATGTTTTTGGCCAGGTTGCTCGCTTCATGCAACATATAATGATAGGCATAAACCGGCAGAAAATAATTCGGCCTGATGGTTTTTAGCAAATAGGCGATATCGTGGCGATTGGCATGGCCGGAAACATGAATGTCCATAATCTCGCCGTGAATGACGTTGTCGCATTGGCGATACAATTTATCTTTCAGCGTCTGAATACTGCGCTCGTTGCCGGGGATGACTGAGGAAGAAAAAATTACCGTGTCTGATTTTTGAATTTTAATGGCGCGATGGTTGCCGCTGATGATGCGCGAGAGCGAAGCGTTGGTTTCGCCTTGGGCGCCGGTCGCCAAGACGACAATGCGGTTGTCCGGGTACTTGGCAAGCTCTTCCATTTTGATCAAGGTGCCTTTGGCCGGCTTGACATAGCCGAGTTCTTGGGCGATTTCAATATTATTCTTCATGGAAAAACCGTCCAAGACAACTTTTTTGTTTAAAGATTCGGCCAAAGCGATAATCCAGCCGACTCGCTCAATTTGCGAAGCAAAGGTGCCGACAATGACGCGGCCTGGTGCTTCGGTGATCAGTTTGGTTAAATTATCTTGCATGTCTTGGGTGGACGCCGACGGCCGAATATCGGTCGCACCCAAGCTTTCCAGCATCAAAACGGTCGGCCGTTTCAGATCGGCCAAGTGCGAATAATCCAAACGCGGTTTGCCGTGTTCGTCTTTTTCCAATGTCCAATCGCCGGGATGAATCACAGTGGCGGTCGGAGTTTCGATAATCAAACCGACGGCATCCATGATGGAGTGATCAATTTGGAAAAATTTAACGCGGAAATTGCCAAAAACCAAAACGTCATTTAAAGTCTTGATGGTGATGGCCGACAATAATTTGCCGGTGTTGGGTTTATAATCTTCTTGGCGGTGGCGAATCATGGCCAGGGTCAGGGGACGGCCGACAATCGTCGGATAGTTTAATTTTTCCAAGAGCATCGGCGCGGCGCCGATGTGGTCCAAGTGGCCATGGGAAAACAAGACTGCTTTAATATTGCGTTCTTTGCCTTTGAGATAGCTGACGTTGGGAATGATGAAATCAATGCCCAACATGTCTTCTTCCGGAAACTGCAAGCCCATATCAAGAATAATGATGTCCTCGCCGTATTCAAAAATGGTCATGTTGCGGCCGACTTCTTCGTTGCCGCCCAAGGGGATAATTTTTAACTTGTCGCCCGCCGATGAGGCGGGTTTGGCTGTCGCTTGATTTTTATTGTTTTTGTTTTTATCAAAAATTTTCGGTGTCATTGACTTTTCCGGTTGCGGTTTAGCTTGATTAATCGGTTGATAATGCAGTTTGTGGCGAATATTTTGCGTCATGCCGACCGGCAAAGGCGCGTTGGCTGTCGGGGCAAAGTTTTGCTTGGCCAGGTTGGCGCGCACTTGCTGTTGTTGATAAGCGGTTTGCTGTTGGCGCATTTTTTGTTTGGCTTGATATGGTGTTAGCCCTGCGTTAGCGGCGGGTCTGTTGGGCGCAAGGTGCGTCGGTTCATCGGGCAGGCTTGACCAGTCATCGGCCTGGCGGCTGATGTTTTTGACGGGCCTAAGGTTATTGGCACTTTTATTTTGCGCGGTCGGCTGATTTGAATGAAAGCGCTGTTGATTGTGCTCTTGCCACTTAAAATTCTTCTGGCCGGAGTTGTTGTTGGCCGCATTTTTTGGCGCGTTAAAGCGAGCCGGTTGTTTTGGTTGCGGCTTTTGGTTGGCGGGCCGGCCGGTTAACACCGGTTCCAGCACGTCATGTAGATCGTTGATAAAACGATTTTTTGGTTTGTACTTCATCATAAAATAGAGTTCGTTTGTTTAGTTAAGATTAGGTAGTTAATACGAATACAACGAATTAATATCCGAATACTACGAATTGGTTGCGAATGTCGCAAACTCAATTTAGAGAGTTTATATTTTAATTAAAAATTAATAATTAATAATTAAAAATTGTCCGAGAAGTGGCACTCCCAATTTTTAATTCTTAATTTATAATTTTTAATTTTTCGCTCGTGCCCAAAGAGGGATTTGAACCCTCACTCCCTTGCGAGAACAACGCTCTGAACGTTGCGTGTCTACCAATTTCACCATTTGGGCAGTTTATTAATGCGAAAGATGCGAATTTTTATGCGAATACCGCGAATTGAAACCGCGAAAGATGCGAATCCATCAATTTTTATTATTGGAATTGTTAGAGTTTGGCGTTCATTCGCATTTTTCGCTATGTCATTCGCGGTATTCGCACCTGTCCTCCGCGCAGGGGAATACAATTCGTAGATTCGCATTATATATCAAAACTTGAACTTGCTCTTTGTCTTAATATACCAATCCGCGATATTATTGAATCGATCTTTCGGATCATAGAGCCGGCCGACATCAAAGCCGCGCACTTTTTTACTTTGCAAATAAGTATAGCCCGGATTATACAAAAAGATTGCCGGCGCATCATCCATCAAATTTTGGCTAAACGTCTGATAAGCGGTTTTGCGTGCGGCCAAAGTGGCGGCGCCGCGAGCCGTGGCCAAAAGCTTGTCCGTGTCTTTGCCGCCAAAGCCGGTTAAATTGTTGGCCTGGCCGGTGGACCAGAAAGGAAACAAATCGCCGTCAACACCGCTATCCATGTTATACACCACGACGGAAAAGTTTTTATTTTTAACGATCGTCGTCGGCGCGTCATTGGCGTCAAGCAAAGTCACTTCGGTTTTAACGCCCAAAGTTTGCCATTGATCAGCTAGTTGTCGGGCGATTACGGCACTATCGTCATCTTTGACGGCTGATAATTTTATAATCAACCACTGTTTGCCGTTGTTGCGCCAGGCGCCGATACCTAGCTCCAATTTGGTTTGATCATCGGCCAGTTGGGCGCCTTTGGCAGTTGTCGCATCGGTGCGCGCTTGATCGAGCTGTCCTTGATCGACATTAATAATCTTCCAATTATTATCATCCAACAATTTGGCCGCGGCCGCGACGTCGGTGGCGTAATGATTAAAGTTGTCGCTATACAACTCCGAATCGGCCGGCAGGGGACCGTCTTGAATTTGCGCGCCGGTCAGATCCAATTGTTTGAGCAATAACTTTTTATCCGTGCCCAAAGCCAGCGCTTGGCGAATCGGTTTTAAGCCGACCAGCTTGTCGCCCAAATTAAATAAAACGGCGTTAACTTGCGGGTAGTTTAATTGATGAAAATAAAAAGAATTTTTGGCCGCCACCGAAGCATACAATTTTTTGGGCAGATAACCGGCACCGTCCAGCGAGCCGTTGTTTAAGGCCAAGACCATTTCTTGGGCTGACGGAAAAAATTCAAAAGTCAAAGTTTTGATGTATGGTTTTTGGCCGTAATAATCTTCATTGCGCGTCAGGGTATATGACTTTAAGCTGCCGCCGGGATCTTTGGTCAAAGACGTAAATTTGTACATGCCAGAACCGATTGGTTTGATGTTGATTTCCGCCAAAGGCAGATTGCCGGCCGAGATTTGATCAAAAATCGATGACGGCAAAATGCCAAAGGTCAGCAACTGTAAGAATTGGCCGTAATTCTCCGGCAAAGTGAATTTGACGGTTTGATTGTCAATCTTATCGATAGACACGCCGGCAAAAGTATCGGCCAAGGCTGATTTATAATCCGGTGAGGTAATATAGCTGAAGGTGGAAATAATATCATCGGCCGTTAAAGCGTCGCCGTTGGTAAAGCCGGCGTTTTTATTAATTTTAACGGTGTAAACACGATGGTCGGCGCTGACTTGATAATCGGTCACTAAATCTTTGATCAACTTGCCTTGGCCGTCAAAGCGAAACAAACCGGAAAAGATCAAACTCGATAAATCGTTGTCGACGTCGTTTAGATTGGCATAAAGCGGGTTGATGTATTTGGGCGAACCGACAACGCCTTCGGTATAAGTGTCATTGCCGGCCGGAGTGGCCGCGGTATGACCGGTGTAGAATTGATAACCAAAATAAAGCAAACCGACGGCCACCAAAGCCAAAGCGCTATAAAACAAAGCCATCTCTTGCTTGTTCAAAAAGCGGTGGAGATATTTTAGCTGGCGCAAATTGGGGATGCGCGATTTTGACAAACTGGCGACCAACTTTTTGTCCAAGTTGTCGACCGGATTTTTTGGTTTATCTTTTTTAGTCAGAGAAAACATAATAAGAGCCGGATGTTGGATATTAGATTTTAGATATTGGATTGCTCCAATTGATGGAGAGAGGAAAAGCTGATTAAAATATAGCAGAAAATATTATTTTTGTCCAATCAATCAAAAATTTCGAGACAAATCCAATTTCTAATATCCAAAATCTATCTGGCGTACTCAATTACTCTCATTTCGCGCAGCAAGTTGACTTTGATTTCGCCCGGATATTTTAATTCTTGTTCGATTTTTTTGGCGACATTTTTGGCCATTTCCCGCGCTTCCAAATCGCCGACCTTGCCGGCGTCGACAAAGACGCGCACTTCGCGGCCGGCTTGAATGGCATAAGCCTTTTCAATCCCGTCAAAGCTGACAGCCAGTTTTTCCAATTCTTCCAAACGATGAACATATTGTTCAAAGCTGTCATGGCGCGCACCCGGACGAGCCGAAGAAATGGCGTCAGCCACTTTGGCAATAACCGTAATCAGATTGCCCGGTCGATCTTCGTGATGGTTTTCGATGGCGTCAATCACGTCCGGCGGCAAGTTGAACTTGCGGGCGATCTGTCCGCCCAGTTCGCCGTGCGTGCCTTGAATTTCGTGATCCACCGCTTTGCCGATATCGTGAAATAAACCGGCTTTTTTGGCCATGGCCACGTCGCCACCCAATTCCTTGGCCAAAAATCCGGCCAAATGCGACACCTCGACAGCATGTTTTAAGGCGTTCTGACCGTAGCTGGTGCGATATTTCAAACGGCCTAAAATCTGGACCAATTTGGAATCAAATCCGGCCAGCCCCATTTCGTACAAAGCCTCTTCACCGGCTTTTTTGATATCGACAGCCAAATCTTTTTTGGCTTGTTCGACCGCTTCTTCAATTTTAGTCGGATGAATGCGGCCGTCTTTAATCAAATATTCCAGAGTCTTTTTGGCAATATGGCGGCGAATGCCGGAAAAGCCGGAAATGACAATCATGTTGGGCGTATCGTCAACCAAGATTTCCACACCGGTCAACTGCTCAATCGCTTTGATATTGCGGCCTTCGCGGCCGATAATCCGGCCCTTCATTTCATCATTAGGCAAATCGACATTGGAGGTGGTCAGCTCGGCGGTAAAAGTGGAGGAAATACGCTGGATGACATTGGCCATCATTTCTTTGGTCCGTTCTTCCAAAAAATCATCAGACTCTTTGTCCAGCTTATTCAAGCGCGAGGCCAAAGCTTCTTTGGTGTCGGCTTCCATGTTTTTGAAAATGACTTCTTTGGCTTCTTCGCGGGTTAGGCCGGCAATTTTTTCCAGTTTTTGCAATTGTTCTTCGCGAATCTGCTTGATTTTTTCTTTGGCTTCTTCCAGCTTGTTTAATTTATCATAAAGCTCCTGCTGTTTTTCTTGCAGTTCCAACAACTTTTGGCCGAACAAACTTTCGCGCTGTTCCAACTTGGCTTGAATTTTGGCGATTTCGTCTTGAGCGTGTTTGGCTTCGCGCTTGGCCTCTTCGCCGATTTTGTACGCCCGGTCTTTGGCATCAATGATGATTTGCTGTTCCTTGGTCTTGGCTTCGGTTAGCAATTTTTCCACGCGCAGCTCGGCGCTGTTCAATTTGGACATGGCTTGCTGTTGGCGGATCCAATAACCAATACCAAAAGCGGCCAGGGCCGCGATGGCATAAAAAAGATAGTCCATAAAGAGTTGTGGGCCGAGAGTAATTGTAACGGAGAGAGGTTTAACGAAAATTAGGCCACGGCATAAACGCTTTCCACCTGTTTGAGGGAAAGTTTGCCATGAGTTTTTTTGGAGTCAACAAAGTAATTTTTCACAAAAATTAACTAATCTAAGTTAAAAAAATCTTGTAGTCTGCAACCGTCAACAAGTGCGTCAGCCGATTTTTTAATTTATTAAATTGGTCTTATCCCGACTATAGCATAAGACAACGGTTTTGGCAAACGGTTGATTTTAGCGGCTGGAGTTGGTATGCTTAGCAAAGCAAGAGTTCATAAAGTTGACCAGCCCGCAGAGCTACGCTCAAGCGTTACTGGAGGGAAGTTCATAAAGTTATAAAGCAAGATGCTTTATGAACTTCCTGCCCGAAATGCTACGCATAGCGTTGCAGGCGGGTATAACTTTATAAACTTTATGAACTATTTATGGACATTATTGCTCACGCCCTTCTGACTAACCTGGTGTTTAAAGATCTGCCCTGGCAAGAACGCCGCTTTGCGGTGTTGTTTGGCGTTTTGCCGGATCTGATCGGTTTGTGCGGGATCTATAACAACAAATTTTTTCGCAAGCGCCTGTTTTTCAAAAAACCGCCGGCCACCCTGGTACCGGCTTATGTCAAAATGATTTACGCCGTTGTGCACAGCCTGCCGGTGTGGCTGACGGTTTTTTTGGCTTTGCGCGTCTGGGCGCCGGATTGGTCAATTTTATGGTGCGCTTGGGGGCTGCATATTTTGGTGGACATTTTTACTCATTCCGACGATTCGATGATGGCCGCGCCGATTTTTTGGCCGTTTACCAACTATTCGTTTAACGGGATGAAATGGTCGAACAAGTGGTTTCTGTTGTTCAATTATTGCTTATTATTATTTTTATACTTATTCTTTTATCCATGATTTTAATTAATGCGAAAAATGCGAATTGGCATGCGAATACCACGAATTGAAACCGCAAAAAATGCGAATT
>CAIUCZ010000005.1 GCA_903897785.1 Candidatus Falkowiibacteriota bacterium | reverse complement strand
TCCAAACCAAGTGTCTCTATATTATAGAACAATTTTATTCCACTCTATTTCCGGCCGTAACCAAAAATATTCTCAAAACAAAAATATTAACCAAGTTAGCAATCAGCCTTAACCGATTACATATTCAATTTGGCTAATTTTATTTTAACATAATCCTTGGCATAAAAAAATGGCCTTAAAATGTATTACACATTTTAAGGCCAAAAAACTAAAGTCAAAGGACTACAGATTTAAGATTCAAAAATCAAATCAACTTGCGATAGCCGCGGGATCATCGGAGTCGAAGTCGTCACCAAGCCAGTAGCAGTCCCAGTCCCACCGCGAACCATACCAGCGAAGGAAACGAACGTAAAGGTTGCCATTCGAATCGCGATATATCGTTCCCCAAAAGAAAACATATTTACCTTTCCATTCTTCAGGAATCAATTCCGGATGAGCCGAAAGATAATCAAGAATGTTGGCATTTAAAACAGGTTTGTCTGCCAATTCTTTTCTTAATTCATTTCCTTCAATTCTATCGCCTTTTGCCTGTTTTTTATTCAGGTATAAAGAAATTGCTTTCGGATTGAATTTAAATACACCGCCTTTTTTATGTTCTTCGATTGTCCAGCCTTCCGGAATAAACGGATCAGCGTCGCAATCAATGAGATGCTCGGGGTAAATAATTTCGGCAAGACCTTTCATAACTTCCAAAACTTTTCCAAGAAAATCCCCTTCGGATAAAGTCTTGATATTAGCGTTTGTCCAATTGTTGCGACGAAAAGCAAATTTTAATTCTTCTGCTTGGCTAACGTCGAGCATTAATTCATTCTGTGCACTCATGTTATATCTCCTAAAATTTGCAACCTGTTTTATTTTAAACTTGTTGCCGGTAAACGCCGCGGACTTTGTTGATTATTATATTTTGCCACGACAGGCAATGGTTTACTTTAAA
The DNA here is from genome assembly GCA_903897785.1 of Candidatus Falkowiibacteriota bacterium. Classification (GTDB taxonomy): domain Bacteria; phylum Patescibacteriota; class Patescibacteriia; order Patescibacteriales; family Patescibacteriaceae; genus CAIUCZ01. Next base: position 16,897 of record CAIUCZ010000005.1, on the reverse strand, counting down.
TTAAACCGCTCTCTGTCATGGCAAAATTTGAATCTATATTTTTAAAGTTCAATTTTATGCTTTTTAATATATCACAAATATAATATTTTGTCAAGCAGAAAACTTCAAAAACATCATTATCTGCTAATTTTAGCTATAAAATTAATAGATTCTACTGTAAGAGCTGTGGTCGATACTGCAGACTCTCGGCCAGATGATTAACCGTGATATTTTCCGCGCCGGCCAAATCGGCAATGGTGCGCGCCACTTTTATTACCCGAAAATAAGCCCGCGCCGACAAGCGCAGCCGTTCGGTGGCGGCGGTCAACAGGGCGGCGACGGCGTCATCGAGCGGACAAAACTTTTTCACCAACGACGAACTCATTTCCGAATTGACGACTAAATTTGTGCCATTAAATCTTTGGCGTTGAATTTGTCTGGCGGCCATAATCCGTTGTTTAATTACAATCGAGCTCTCGCCGGCGGCCAGATGCGCCAGATCTTCCACCGGCACGCGCGGCACCGCGACCTGCAAATCCAAGCGATCTAAAATCGGACCGGAAATTCGTTTGCTATACATCAGCAATTGATTGGCCGAGCAACGGCAAGCGCGCCCCTCGTCGCCCAAGAAACCGCAGGGGCAAGGATTCATTGCCGCCACCAAAATAAACTTGGCCGGAAAATTCAAATTGCCGGCCGCTCGGCTGACCGTAATCACCCCGTCTTCCAGCGGCTGGCGCAGATTTTCCAAAGTTTGCCGCGGAAATTCGGCAAATTCATCCAAAAACAAGACGCCGCGATGAGCCAAAGAAATTTCACCCGGCCGGGGAAACACGCCGCCGCCGACCAGAGCCACGCCGGAAGCCGTGTGATGCGGCGCGCGAAATGGCCGGGTGCTGATCAAGGCGGATTTGGCCGGCAATAAACCGGCGGCACTATAAATTTTGGTCACTTCCAGCGCTTCGTGCAAAGTCAGATCCGGCAAAATCGAGGGCAAGGCCCGGGCCAGCATGGTTTTGCCGCTGCCAGGTGAGCCGGATAATAAAAAATTATGCCCGCCGGCCGCCGCAATCTCGGCGGCACGCTTGGCCTGTTGCTGGCCGCGAATATCGGCAAAATCATTGGCTACCGCGTCATTGGTCAAAACAAAATCCGACAGCGGTTCTTCGGTAATTAATTTATAGCCCGACAAATGGCGCACCGCTTGCGTCAGATCACTCACGCCAAAGACCTGCAATTCTTTAACCAGCTTAGCTTCGGCCGCGTTGTCCTGCGGCACAAATAATTTTGTAAATCCGGCCGCCTTGGCCTTGAGCGCCATGGACAAAACGCCGTTGACCGGCCGCACCGCTCCGGACAAAGCCAGCTCGCCGATAAACAAGCTGTCGTTGACGTCTTCGGCCAGGCCAATTTTGCCGACATGCAATAAAATACTGATAGCCATCGGCAAATCATAGCCCGAGCCCTGCTTGCGCAAACCGGCCGGCGCCAAGTTGATAATAATTTTGACGCGCGGACATTCCAGCCCGGAATTATTAATCGCCGAGCGCACCCGCTCGCGCGCCTCGGACACGGCCGCATCCGGCAAACCGACCACGGCGAACTGGCCCATCTCCCCGCCGCCGGTATCGGCTTCCACCTCCACGATTTCCGCTTCCAAACCAAGGACGGCGGCGGAAAAAACCTTTGCAGACATAAGACGTGACGCTTAAGAGTTAATAAGTTTAGTCTAGCACAAAAACACAATCCAAATCCATGAACCTGAAAAAATACAAAATGAAAATCTCAAAATGAAAAATGACAATTTAAAATGTAAAATTTTCAATCAGAGACATTTTGAATTTTTCACTGTCATTTTTCATTTTGAGATTTGCACTTTAAATTTATTAACCAAACAACTTTTTGACTAACGACTTTCGACTTGATAGACTTTATTCATGTTCACCTTCCTCCACACCTTCCACCCCAGCTCTATTTTACTAAATCTTGGCCCGGTGCAAATTCACTGGTATGGCCTCTTGATTTGCCTGGCAATTCTGGCCGGTTTATTTGTCGCTAATTTTCTGGGAAAAAGAGTGCTGACCCGCCCTGAGCTGGCCTGCCCAGAGCTTGTCGAGGGGGTCGAAGGGTTTGACCTGGCTTTTTGGTTGATTGTTTTTGCTATCATCGGCGCCCGACTTTATGACTGCTTGCTTGATTGGTCGTATTACGCGGCCAATCCGTGGGATGTTTTTAAAATCTGGCAAGGCGGTCTGGCGATTCACGGCGCGTTAATTGGCGGTGCCTCGGTCTTACTTTACTTTTATTGGAAAAAACATTATGACTTTTGGCTTTACGCCTCGATCATCGCTCCGGGGATTGCTCTCGGGCAAGCCATCGGCCGCTGGGGCAATTATTTTAACCAAGAATTATTCGGCTTGCCCACTAACTGGCCCTGGGGCATCCCGATTGATGTCGCGCGCCGACCGATTCAATTTTTAAGCGACCAATATTTTCAACCGACTTTTTTGTACGAATCGCTCGGCGATTTACTGATTTTTATTTTATTGTTTTGCTTCTTTATCAAGGAAAAAAACACCAAAATAAAGCAAAAAATTATTTTCCTAAGCTACTTAATCGCCTACTCCGCCTTGCGCTTTGGCCTGGAATTTATTAAGGTTGATTCGACGCCGACCGCCTTTGGTTTGAGAGCGCCGCAATGGATCAGCTTGGTTGTCGGTTTAGGAGCACTAGGTTATTTAATTTATATTTTACTTAAACCAAAGAATCTGGAATCTAAAATCTAGAATCTGGAGCTACGAATTGAATTTTATTTATTCCAAATTCCAGATTCCAGATTCTAAATTCCCCTTTTATGATCATATTCTTGTATGGCCCCAACACTTTTCTGGCCCAACAAAAAATAAACGAGTTGAAGCTCAAATTTTTCAAAGAGGTCGACCCGGGCGGCGACAGCTTGATTATTTTTGATGGCGCCAGCTTGGAATTGCCGGCCCTGATTAATGCCAACAACACCGGCTCGCTTTTTGCCCGCAAGCGCATGGTGATTATCAAAGATTGCTTATCCAACAAACGCGCCAATTTTCTGGCCGATCTGGCCGCTTATTTAAAAAATTTAACGCCCAGCCAAGATAACATTATTTTATTTTATGAACCGCTGCTTTTAGCAAAAACCAAATCTTCTTGGTTACTCGACAACGGCGATAAAGGCAAGGTTTTACTGAAAGCGCAAACCGAATTGGTTAACTTTTTAAACCAGCAAAAACTGACACAAAATTTTGCGGCATTCAACGAGACCGAAGCCGCCAAATGGCTGGAAAAAAAAGCGGCCGCGTTCCAAGTTAAGTTTGATTTTCGCTCCTTGCGCGCGCTCATTGCCGCTGTCGGCCTAGATTTGTGGCGCCTCAACCAAGAAACGGACAAACTGATTCATTTTTGCTTGGGCCGTAACGCCCAACCCATAATCACCGTTGAAGATGTTAATTTGCTTGTATCTAATGAAACCGAGGAAAATGTTTTTGCCTTGACCGACGCCCTGGGCAGTGGCAATAAAAGCGCAGCCGCCAAAATTTTGTCCGACCAATTGGATAATAATCACGCCATTTATTTACTGGCGATGATCGGCGCTTATTTTAAAAATTTATTAAAAATCCGCCAAGCGCTTGATAACGGCACGGCTTCGCAAAAAATCAGCGGCGAATTAAAGTTGCATCCCTTTGTCGTGCAAAAAGGCATCAACCAATTGCGTCATTTTAATTTGGTTAAGCTAAAAAATCTAACCAACGACTTACAACAGCTGGAATGGAAAATAAAAACCGGGCAAAGTGATAGCGGGGCGCTGTTGCAGTGGCTGGCCGGATCGTAGAAAACTTTATTCTTGTGACGTTTATTGTTGCGGTGTTTTTAAACAGCACGTCATTCCCGCGCGGGCGGGAATCTAATTTTTTTATCCTAACAATCACGAGATTCCCGCCCGCGCGGGAATGACGTACTATTTTTTGCACAAAAAAACAATCCCGATGAATATCGGGATTGTTTTTTTATTTTATTTAGAAGCTTTGTTTAATTTCAATTGCAATCTTGATTTTTTGCGATCGCGAGTGTTTTTCTTGATCACCCCTTTTTGCGCCGCTTTATCAATCGCTTTCAAAGCCTTGGCCACCAATTCTTTAGCCTTGGCGTCCTTGCCGTCGATCGCTTTTTTGGAATCTTTGATTAAATTTTTAATGTCGTCTTCGATTCTGACGTTGTGTTTGGCGCGTTTATCACCTTTGCGCAGTTCTTTTTTGGCTGATCGTTTATTAGGCATACGAAAAAGTTAAAAGTTAAAAGTATAAAGTTGAAAGTTAATAGCCGCTCCGAGCTTGGTCGTCAACTCTCAAATACAGGCTTACTTTAGCACGAATATCAAATTTTAGCAAGTCCCCAGCGCTACCGCCCGCAAATGCCGCCTTGAGGTGTTAAACTGCAATTTCCCGGAGTAATGCTGTCCGTGCCTTGGGCCAAGCAATAGGTAATGTGATAAGACGTGCCGCCGCTATCCTGGCTATAAACATAGCCCGTCGAGCCGCAACTGCCGTCGCCCGGTTGCGGGTCTGTCGGCCACTTAGTCAGATAAGTTTTACCATTAAAAATCCACGGCTGGCCGGCGGTAATGGTCGAACTGGCCGGATAAGAACCGGTGTCCAAATAATAACTGGTCAAAGCGCTTTGCGCGTCGCGCATATCATTTAAACGCTGCACATCGCGCGCCGTTTGGCGGTCATTTTGCATGCCGCCGATAATCAAGACGGCCAAAATACCGATGATTAGAATAACGACCATGATTTCGATGAGAGTGAAGGCGAATTGTTGTTTTTTTATTTTCATAAAAACATTATAGCGCAAAAAGCAACAAGTTGAAAGTTCATAAAGTTATAAAGTTAAAAGTTTCTTACTTTATGAACTTTATAACTTTTAACTTTTAACTCGCGCTTCCGCTTCTTCCAATTTCAAACTTAACAGCTTCGACACGCCGTCCTCGGCCATGGTCACGCCATAAAGCACGGCCGCGCGGCGCATCGAGGCGCGATTGTGCGTAATGACAATAAATTGGGTTTTGGGCGATAGGTCGTCCAAAATTTTAGCCAAGCGTTCGGAATTGGCTTCGTCCAAGGCGGCATCAACCTCGTCCAAGACGACAAACGGCGACGGATTGGCGCTGATAATGGCACAAATCAAGGCAATCGCCGCCAGCGAGCGTTCCCCGCCCGACAGCATCATGATTGATTTGATTTTTTTGCCCGGCGGCGTGGCTTGCACCTCCACCCCGGCCAAACCGGTGGCATTATATTTTTGCAATAACTTAATTCGCTTCAGACTGGCCGTCAAAATCTCATTACCGTTGTCCGGAGCCTCCGCCTCGTCTTGTTCCAGCTCGTCGGTGGAGACTTTAATTAGCTTGGCACTGCCGCCGTTAAATAAGATTTTAAAATATTCTTCAAATTTCTGGGCAATGACTTTAAACTCGCGGTCAAACTGCTCTTTGATATTTTCATCCAAGCCCTTGATAATTTTCTCCAATGAGCCGATCGCTTCGGTTAAATCATTGATTTCTCGCGCCAAAAAATCATAGCGTTCCTTGGTTTTGGCAAATTCAGTTTCGGCCTCCGTATCAATGCCGCCGATTTGTTCCAGCTGGCGCTTTAAATTGCCGATGCGTTCGCGCGTTGATGCCAATTCGACCGTTTCGGCCGGTTTGGTATGTTGAATTTTGACCAGCTGATTATAATCCTGTCGAATTTCATTTTCCAAATCCTCCAACCGCGTTTCGTGGCGCGTCGCTTCGATTTTAGCGTCATTCAAATGGCGATTCAACTCGCCGATCTCCGCTTGCAAGCCGGACAATTGCTTTTGCGTGGCCAGCATGGCCGCGCGGCGCTCGGCCTGATCGCGGCTAAAGTTATCGATTTGCGCTTGATTGTTAGTTATTTTTTTTGCCAAATCAGCCAGTCGACTCTTCACTTCCGTTTCTTCGGCCATAACGCCGGCATCGGAAAATTCCAAGGTCGTTAAAGCATGATGCGTCAGCTGCGTCTGCACATCTTCCAACCGCGTCTCTTGGCGAATGGAATTAAGCTTGGCGTCGTTCAATTGTGCCGTCAGCTGCGCCAAACTCTGGCGCGCGGTTTGCGCTTGCCGCTCCAAATTCATCCGCGCCAAAACATTTTTCTCTTGGGTTAACGACAACTCGGCCAAACTATTTTTTTTCTGATTTATTTTTTCTTCCAGCTCGGCAATTTGGGCGATTAATTTTTGCTGATCGGCCTTGGCCGCTTTGGCATCAAAATCGGCTTGGCCGGCCGTGATTTTTTTCTCGATTTCTTCGGTTTCTTGCTTGATTTTTTGCGCGGCCGCGATCAAAACTTTGCTTTCCACTTCCAAACGATGCACGGCCAGCTGTTCTTCGGATAATTGCTTGACGATCTTCTCGCGCTCAGCCAGATTATCCGTCAAATTTTGTTGCGCTTCGGTCAAAGCCTGCAACTGCACCTCGCCTTTGGCCACCCCCAGCATCTCGGCCAGCTCTTGTTTGATTTCGCTTAATATTTTTTTTATTTTTTCGCCGTCTTGTTCGTCTAGTTTATCTAATTTTGCCAGCGAATTTTGCAGTTGCTTGCTTAATCTTTCCAGAGGTTGATTTTTTTCTCGAGATAAGTCGGCAATCAGCTGATTAATCTCCGTAATTCTTTGATTGATTGCCGTCTGACGTTCGCGCCAGTCGGCTAATTTTAATTTGGCCTTGTCCAGCTCCAAATTTGTCGCCTGGGTTTGATTTTGATTATCAATCAAAGCGGTTGCCAGCTCGGTTTGACGCGAATTTAGCCATGACAAATCAAACCGGCCCAAACTTTCCAATTTTACTTCCAGCCACGCCTGCAAACGATTAAGCTGGCGTGATAAATCATCTTTGGCTTGTGTCAAAGCGCTTAACTCTTGCTGAATGAGGCTAATTTTATTTTTATCATCGCCTTGTCTAATCTCGGCCAGTTCTTTTTCCAGGGTCTCGACTTGAACCGCCGCTTGGGTTTGCTCGACCGCCAGCTCCTGCTGGCGGCTGTCCGGTTTAATCTGGGCACGCAACTCTGACCAATACTGCAATTGGCGCAAATGATGGTTTAAGTTATCCTGCGTGCGCAATAATTCATTGGTCGCGGCCGACAGCCGAGAAAACTCTTGTTCATTGCCGCTCGACTGGCGCTGATTATTCAATTCCTGCTCCGCGTGATCCGCTTTTTTTTCTTTGTCGCGCCCCAGCTTGTCCAAATCCAAAATTTTTTGCTTGGCCAATACCAGTTTGTCGTTAATTTCATGCCAAGCTTGGCAATAATATGCCAATTGCAGGTCGTCCAACTCCCCTTCCAGCTCGGCTCGTTTTTTCAAGCGCTGGACTTGCTTGGTTAGAATTTTTAAACGCGGCTCGATTTCCGCGATCAACAATTGCGCTTGGTTGAGATTGTCTAAACTGCTTTTTAGTTTAGTTAAAGAATTATCGCGCTTGATTTGATATTGCTTGACGCCGGTGGCTTCATCAAAAAATTCCTTGCGCTCGGCCAAGCTCATGTTTAAAAATCCGTCGACCACGCCTTGGCCGATGACGCTATAAGTTTTTTGGCCAAAATTAGCCTTGGCGAGCATTATCTGCAAATCCAAAAGCCGCGTGCGTTGATTATTAATCAAATACTCGCTGTCACCGTTGCGATAAAGCCGGCGCGACAGCACCAGCTGCGAATAGCCGATATCCTTGTCGCCCTCTTCATTGTTCAAATGCAAAGACACCTCGGCCAAAGATAATTGACTGCGTTTACCTGTGCCGGAAAAAATGACGTCTTCGGCTTTTTTGGCGCGCAGAGTTTTACTGCTTTGCTCGCCCAGCACCCAGCGAATGGCGTCGGCAATATTAGACTTGCCCGAACCGTTCGGACCGACAATCGCCGTCAAGCCGCGCCCGCCGGCCGTCAACTGGCCGGGGAAGGTTAAAGTATTTTTATCAGCGAAGGACTTGAAGCCTTGGATTTCTAACTTTTCTAAAAACATAAACAATAGTTATAAAGTTCTTAAAGTTATAAAGTTCTTAAAGTCAATAGTGCTTTCACCTTTATAAACTTTACAACTTTATGAACTCTTAGTTGTAGACCTGAGTCAACGCAATGCCCGTATAAAAGTGGTGCAACACATCCTGCCATGTCTTGTTGCTATAAACAATCATCTTCAGTCCGCCTTGAGCCGACATGCCGACGCCGTGGCCGTTTAGCTTGTTACCGACTTCCTCCGGCACCGGTACGCCGCGGCACCAAGGAAAAGCATCGGGCGAACCGCCCCAAACATCTTCATAATTTCTGGTGCGCCCGTCGGAGGCGGAAAAATACGGCGTCACCACCGGCAGATTGTTATAAGTTACCACAACCCCGCGCGTCGCGTCCACACCCTGCGACAAACCGGGAATGCGCACCTCGGAGTTGTAACCGCGATAGACCTGATCATTGCGCGAATCAACCGTAAAATTATCGGCCGCGTGTTTGGTGGAGGCAAGCGTGCCCAAACCGTTATTCACCCCGCGCAAGTAATGATACAAAGCATAAGTGCGCGCCGCCACGGCCATCACTTTTTGAAATTCTACCGGCGAATAATTGGACGTTTCGCCCAAACCTTTGACATAGCTATCCAGCGGCAATTCGTTAATCGCCCACAATTGTTGATGGCTTTGGCTGTAATGAAATTCCAAGACGTTGCGAAAGCGATTATCCCCGGACCGGCCGCTGCCTTGCGCCGAATTATTCCAGCTGTTAATCGTCATAATGCTGGAGGTAGCCACCGGCACCAAGCGCAACACTTGGCCATAAAACACCTGGCCGTCCACAATTTTCAAACCTTGTGCCGTCGGCGCCAGCGCGGCCACTGTCGTCGTTGTCGTAGTGCCGATTGCCGAACCGTCAGAAGTGGTGGCACTCGTCGTGTTCACGGCCGCCACGTCGCTCGTCGGCACGTCAGAGGCCGCCATTGCCGAAGTCTGGCTAAGCTTAAAGCGATTCAAGCCGGCGTTAAAGCTAAAATACAAATTATTATTCGGTTGAATGTTGGCCAGCACCAAGCTCGATCCGGCATAAACATTAAACACGCTGTCAGAGCTGACCGTCACCACGCTGTTGGCCGGCGGCACATACAAACCGACCCGAATCAACGGCTCTTGGTTAAACATAATATTAGTGCTGACCGTCCAGGGCGTGCCGGAGCTATTGCCGACCGCAGTTGTAGTAGAATTCTGGTTAAGATTAATGTTTATTGGATTAGTTGCCACCACGGGCACCGGCGGAGGCGGCGTCACGTCAATAAACATGCGAAATTGCGTATTGGCCAGCGGAAAATTATTAACCACCAGCTGAAAATTTTCTTGCACCGTTCCGGATAGCGTAAGCGGTGCTTGCAGTTCAAAATCAACTACTACGCTCTGGCCGGGCGCCACATCGTTGACCAAAGTTATCGGTCGATAATAAGTCAACCAATTGGCGGCTTTAAACTGCGAAGGTGTGCGCAAAAACGGACCGGTTTCCAAAAAAGTTTGATTCTTTAGCCACGTGACTTTAGTTTTATTGGTAAACTTCACAAAATAAGTCGTAGCTTGGCCGCCGGTCAGCGCCAAAAAACCCGTCCCTCCGGCTGGCAACGGATGCGCGCCCGAAGTCGGCTGATTAGCGGCGCCGCTGGCCGTGGCTACTTTTACGGTCGAACTAGTACCGATATTTTTGTTTTTAGTCTGATAGCCGGCGATTGCCGCCACCGTGGCCGGTCCATAATAACCGGTTAAGGTTGTAGTAGTAGCCAAATAACCGGCCTGCTGCAATTTACTTTGCAATAATTTAACATCGGCGCTGGTTTGGCCGGCTTTGGTTCGTGCGATTAGCTGATCAATCGTCAAAGCCGTCGAAGTTGTGCCGGTTGCCACCGGTTTTTTAACGCTAACCGTGACTTTTTTGCGGCCGGCTTGGTATTGTTTGACCGCCGTGGCGGTGGCCGGGCCATAATAACCGTTAGCTGTGGTGTTTTTAGGGAAAAAACCCAGTTGCTTTAATTGAGTTTGCAATTGTTTGACCGTGTTATTAGTCTGGCCGGCCGTTGTCTTGGCAATCAAGCTGTCCAGTGTCGGATTGGTGGCCGCCAAGCAGACGTCAGCGTAAAATCCGAGCAACAAAAAAAAATAGATTGAAAATTTAATTAATTTTGCTTGATTAAACATGGGTGATAGTTGAAAGTTGTAAAGTTCATAAAGTTATAAAGCACGAAACTTTATGAACTCTATAAACTTTATAACTTTATGAACTGATTGTCGGCGTCAATATATTATACGCCTAATCCTACTTAATAATTCTATCTACGCCAGGCAAGAATCGGCTCTCCGCCTGCCAGTAGTCATAACAGTTCTGTAAAAACCGGCTGTTTTCCGACCGGTGATAATCCGATCCGCCGCTGGCGATTAAGTTTAATCGCGCGACCAAGTGCTGGGCGTGCATCACCGAACTTAAACTGTGATGTGGCGATAGAACCTCCACGCCATCCAAGCCGATATTCTTTAATTTTATTAATAATTCTAATTCCAGCTGCCCATTTTTTCCCGGATGAGCCAAAATCAATTGCCCGCCGATTTGTTTTTTTAGTTTGATTATCCGCGCCAAATTAATACAACTTTCGTGCAAAATGCCAAAATGCTGGTTGTAAAAATAATGGCGAATAATCTCGTCTTCCCGCGGCTGATCGTTTTTTAAATCATGCTTTATTTTTGCCAAATTGCCGGGAACCGCCAAAAGTTCATCAATCAAACGATTAATCGGCACATAATGCCGTTCTTGATCCAGAATTTTCTCCAAATCCAATTTTAAACCATGGCGAGACAACTTTTTAAAAAAACGGCGCAAACTGGCCCGCCGGCGCGCCTGGGTTTCGTGCAATAATTTGTGCAACGCCTCGTTGGCCGAATCAAAATTATACCACAACAAGTTTAATTGCCGCGCGCCCAGCCGAACATACAACTCCAAACCCAGAATCGGCTTCATTTTTAGTTTGTGGCAAGCCGCGGCAAACTCATCCCAGCCGCCGATCGTGTTGTGATCGGTCAGGGCGGCCGCTTTAACGCCTTGCTTGGCGATAAATTTGGCCAAAGCGGTCGGCGTTAGTTGGCCGTCGGAGTAAGTGGAGTGTAATTGCAAATCAACTTTCATAAAATTTCATTAATGCGAAAAGTGCGAACTTGTTGATTGACGTTGGTTAAAATTTTAAGCTTTGGTATTTAATTCGCATTTTTTGCTATGTAATTTGCGGTATTCGCATGCCAATTCCCATTTTTTGCGCGATACTACTCAATATTCAATTTCCCTTTCAACTGCTCCAACAACCTCTCTCCCTTCTCCGCCTGCGGCTCGTGCTTTAGAAAATAATAATTCGCCGTGCGCAAGGCTGCCAAACAGTAATAAGTTTCCATTCGCCACTCGGCCTCGGGCGTTAATTTCACTTTAGCATATTTAAAGTAAGCCGACAAAAAAATTTCTTTGCACTTCTCGGCCCGTTCCTGCGAAAAACGCAAACGCGAAGTCAGCATATAATCCAATTGCTGGCAAAAAGCGCCGATATCCCGCGCCCAATCGCCCAAACACATGTCGGCGTAATCGATCAAAGCGATTTTTTTGGTTGATAAGCAAATCACATTTTCCGGATGAGCATCGCCGTGGATTAGCCAGCGGCGCAAGGTCAATTTTAAAAATTGCCGCTCGCGTTGTGCCAGAATGCGATAAATTGCGCGATAAGTGGCAAAGTGCTGATCGTGGCGCTGGCCGATAATTTTGAGCGCGCCGGCTCGACCGGGCAAAATTGTTTCAATCCGGCTGTTGTTTTTGTTAAAACTGCGCAAGTTTTTGGTCGGCATGCTATGCAATTTGGCAAACCACCGGCCGGCCAGTTCCAAAAAATGATCGGCCTTGGTCCATTGCTCGGTGGCCAAATAATGATAGAGGGTGTTGCCGGCCACGCCTTGATAAAACACCGCCCGCAGGCTCGGTTCATAAAACAACGGCCGCGGCACGGTCAGATAACTGCAGTCAAAACCGTGCTTCCATAAAAAATTAAGCGCTTGATAAACATTGCGCCGCGGTTCATTACTGTGCGCCGCGCAAAAAATCAACAGCTTCTTTCTTTTATGTCTCGCCGCAGTCTCACAAAGTGGACTGCGGCGGCTTAGACTAATTGTTAAATCAAACCGAATCACCGCATGGTAAGTTGTTTCCCAGACGTTTTTCTTCACCCAGCTGATTTTAATTTGATTGATTTTGTCGGCTTCCGGATAAAGCGGCAGCAACTTTTTTTCCAACAGCGGGCGGACAAATTCGTGGTCGAAGAGTTTATAGATTTTATTCATACCAAGATAATCCGAATCTACAAATGAGCCATATGAATCTACAAATTTTTAATTCGGATAGTTTGTAGATTCGGATGTTAATTTGTAGCATTCGGATTACATATTCGCAGCTAATTCTATTATAATTTAAGCTTAATAAAAAAACAAGATAAAAACTTTACTCCGCTTTATATATTATAGGCTAAGAATAGCAAAAGATAACACTCCAACAAAAAAATCTGACATCCGACATCTGATATCTGAAATCTGGCCTCGTTTGACCGCGTCATCGCAATATGATTTGATAACTATAGTTCTTTACTAAAAATTAACTATTTTCCAAGGAGACTGTAATGAAAACTTTCGATTCTGCCTTTGGTCCGCCAAAGCTCCCTCAAGGAGCGTCGGCGGCCCGGCCGCCTCTCGTTTTTCCGTTCTTGCAACGCTCTCTGCCACAGGAAATAGAAAAGTATCTTGAACAGTCATTTCCTAATATTATGCCGGGTTGGCTTGATGACTACGACGATTTTAAGCCGGGTTTTCTGTTTCAAAACTTTGCCAGCGGACCAAAAGGCTTATCAATTCTAACTTTTGACAGCTATTCCGCCGGTTATCTTTTGCCCGGACTCGCCTGTGCCGCCAACATTATTTTGTCCAACCGTTGGAATCCGGCCAATAATGATGATTATGAGCAAGAGGCATATGAACACTTGCCTGATATTTTTGACATCGTCGCCAGTATCAGAAACATGACTTTTGTCAGCGAGCTGACCGACAGCGAACCGATTTATTGCTCTTGTCTAATGCCGTAATCGCTCTTTTGCTTATAACAAAAAGCGCCTCACCACGTGAAGCGCTTTTTTCTTTGCCTTGCCGAAGCTCTAAAGAGGAGCGAAGGCGGGTTTTGCCACGCCGAAGCCCCGATGAACATCGGGGCGAAAGCGAATTTTGACTTTTAACTTTATAAACTTTTAACTTTAAACTCGCGCTTTGCGCTACATTCCCATCATACCCGGATTCATCCCGCCCATACCGCCGCCGTGTTCGTGGCCGCCTTTTTCTTCCGGTTTATCCACGATCACCGCTTCAGTGGTCAAAAACATCGCCGCCGCGGAAGCCGCATTTTCCAGAGCCGAACGGACAACTTTGGTCGGATCGATAATGCCGGCGGCAATCATGTCGACAAATTCATAAGTCGCCGCATTATAACCGATCGCCGTCTGGCTGTTTTGATTTTTTTGCATGATATTATGGACAATCAACGCGCCGTCTTTGCCGGCGTTGTTGGCAATTTGGCGAATCGGCTCCAACACCGCTTCATCGACAATCGCCGCGCCATTGGACTTCATCGGTTCATTGGACAACAAACGGGCAAACACCCCGGAAGCCAAGGCTAAAGCCAAACCGCCGCCCGGCACCACGCCTTCTTCCACCGCCGCCCGGGTCGCGTTCAAGGCATCTTCAATCCGATCTTTCTTTTCTTTCATTTCCGTTTCCGTGGCCGCGCCGACTTTGATAATCGCCACGCCGCCGGCCAGCTTAGCCAACCGTTCTTGTAATTTTTCCTTGTCAAAATCCGATTCGGACAACTCTTTTTCTTTTTTAATCTGCTCAACGCGCGCCTTGATTTTATCTTTATCACCCGCGCCCTCTACGATCGTCGTGTTATCTTTGGTGGCGATGACTTTGCGCGCTTTGCCCAGGTCGGACAGTTCCGCTTTTTCCAATTTCAAACCGACTTCTTCCGAAATCACGCGCGCGCCGGTCAAAATGGCGATATCGGCCAACATCGCTTTACGCCGGTCGCCAAATCCGGGCGCTTTGATGCCCAGGACATTGAACGTGCCGCGCAATTTGTTTAAAACAAAAGTGGTCAAGGCCTCGCCGTCAATTTCATCGGCAATAATGACAATATCTTTGCGGCCGGATTGCGCCACTTTTTCCAACAGCGGCAAAACATCCTGAATCGAGGACACTTTTTTATCAGTAATTAAAATATACGGTTCATCCATTTCGGCGGTCATGCTGTCGGTGTTGGAAATCATATATGGCGAGACATAGCCCTTATCAAACTGCATGCCTTCCACCACTTCTTTTTCCACGCCAAACGATTGGCCTTCTTCAATCGTAATCACGCCGTCTTTGCCGACAGATTCCATGGCCTCGGCGATAATGGCGCCGATTTCTTTGTCATTGGCGCTGATGGAAGCCACTTGGGCAATCTCTTCTTTGTTGGCAATCGGTTTGCTCATCGCTTTTAATTTGACTACGATTTCTGACACGCGCTGTTCAATTTCGCGGCGAATATCAATCGGGTTCATGCCGGCCGACACCAATTTCAAGCCTTCGGTAATCATCGCTTGCGCCAGCACGGTTGCCGTGGTCGTACCGTCGCCGGCCGCGTCATTGGTTTTTTGCGCCACTTCTTTGACAATTTCCGCGCCCAAATTTTCAAATTTATCTTCCAAATCAATTTCTTTGGCCACGGTCACGCCGTCTTTGGTAATCGTCGGGCCGCCATAGCCTTTGGCAATCACCACGTTGCGGCCTTTCGGGCCCAGAGTCACTTTGACGGCATTGGCCAGCTGGTCAACACCTCTTTTTAAAGCCGAGCGAGCGGCCTCGTCGAACATAATAATCTTAGACATAATGGTTTAATGTTAGTTTAAAAATTTTTACTTGGTCACCCCGGCGTATGACGGGGTCCAGATTGATTGTGCTAAACTGGATACCCGCCCGAACGGAACGGGCAGGCCGGCATACTCCGGTATGACCACCAACAAGGTTATTCGATAACTAAAACAATATCCGCCTCTCTGACGACCAAGTACTCCTGTCCGTCCACTTTTACTTCATCCGGTGAATATTTTTTAAACATCACCTTGTCGCCCAAGCGCACGCTCATGGCCGCGCGTTGGCCGTTTTCCAAAAGTTTGCCCGCGCCGACAGCCACCACTTCGCCTTTTTCCGGCTTTTCTTTGTCCATCGTATCCGGCAAAACAATTCCGGAAGCGGAAGTGCTTTCGCTGGTTGCCAGCGGTTTGACTACGACGTAGTCGTGTAGAGGTTTTAAGTTCATAGAGTTAATAATTATTAAATTATTGGTTAGCACTCGTTTGGCTGGAGTGCTAAAGCTTTACCATCTTAGTCGGATTGTAAGCGGCTGTCAAGACTGACTTTTTGGTAATAAAAAACCGCATCAAATATTAATATTGATGCGGGATAATGTTTTTTAAACTTTATTTTTGGATTGTGCCAAAGCCTTTTTTAATAAGGCTCTTTCTAATGTTTTCGATTAACCTTTGACGTCTGGCGTTAACAATACTCCAATGATGTCCCCAAACTGCGTCAAAAACATCGGTAGAAAAATAGTTCCTAGATCCCCTTAATTTTCTTGGTCTACCTTGATTTTTGTAAATCGTCTCGGGACACAAACCATAAGCCTCTATAAGCACTTGTTGGTCACTTTTTGACATAGCCATAATGATTTTTCTGCATTCTTCTTTTAAGACACTATTTAAAACATCATTATTGAAGCCGGAAAAATCATATCTATTTTTTACCTTTTGGCCAACCGTTGTTTTAATGATAGATAATAAGTGATCATTCACAACCAACGAGCCAAAGTCATAATCAAATTCTATGAATGATTGTTCTACTGAAACAGCTGCACAAAATTTTTTGCTAGTAAATTTTTTGTTATAGCGAAGGTCATTGTCAAAATCTTTTTTGTTATACAAATCGAACTGAATTCTTTTGATTTCTATGCCCTGTTCGGCATAATATTTCTTGATGATTTGTATTAGTTTGTCTTTATCAAGACTTTCTAAAAAACAAATCATGGTACACTCCTAAAATAAGTTGAATAAATATTGAATTTTTAAGAACGATTGTTTATATGATATAATATTTATTATGTTTTGTCAAGGCAAAACCCCAAAAATCATCATTATTCCCTAATTTTAGCAAAAAATAAACAAACAAAAAACACCTCTTTTTAGAGATGTTTTCTATCTAAAAGAAAACCAAACCTTACTTTTGTTTATTTAACAACCTCTTTCTTTAATCCATCGGCCAGTTTAACAAAATAATCTTGCCAAATCTCGGGCTTAATTTTAATCATCAGCCGCGGATAATCCTTAACTTCTTTAGCCAAAAGCAGTTGAGAGGCCAGCTGCAAATAATCAAGGTGCCAATCAAATTTTACTTTGGCTTTTTTGACCAAATCGGCAAAAACAAATTTCTTGGTTTGCAAAATAAAATATAAATCGATAAAATCGCGCGCCCGCGGTTTTTGGTAAATCGTAAAAACTTTGTTCACGACGATATCCAACAAACTGTCGATCCATAAATTATTAATTTTTTTCTTTTTCTCAATCCGGGCAAACGGATAATAAGTAAATTCAGTTTTAATAATATCGCCGTCAGTCAAATGCAAAAAAAACAAATTACGATTAAAACTTTGTTCAAAATCTACTTGCTTTATTTTTAATTTTT
>CAIUCZ010000004.1 GCA_903897785.1 Candidatus Falkowiibacteriota bacterium | reverse complement strand
ATTGATCTCCGCTTCGCCGGCAAGGCGTTTTATAAGTTCAGATGAAAATTTGACATTTCTGCCAAAAGGAATTAAATAGTAACAAGCATGCCATGAGGCAAAGATATTCAGCCACAGATACTAGCTGTCTATCAAGCTATAAAATTGAACGGTCGCGCCGTTTGGTACAGGTATCTCGGTCTGGAGGAATGCAACCGCCTCAAAGACCTAAAGCTCTTAGGGTACAGGGCGAATCCGTCGTACGCGGACAAGCCCTTTCTTTTTTATACACAACCCCTAACCCTAAATTTGCTATTTTGTAGTATAATTAACCCATGCGCTTTGCGACCGTCTTTGGGCATTACTTTATCTGGCATTATGGCCAGGCAATTAGAGATTTAACGCGAATCTATCGCAATCTGATTGCTTTTACTTTTAATTTTTTCTCGGTAACGGTTCTGGTTAATTCTTATCTGGCGCCGTGGCGGCGGATGGGCGAGGATTATCCTAATAAGGGCGTGGAAATATTTGATTATTTTTCGGTTTTTTTGGTCAACATTATCATGCGCATTGTCGGTATTTTTATGCGCACGGCGGTGATTGTGTTGGGGATGCTCGCGACGCTCTTGGTTATTGTTAGTTACCCGCTCGTGTTGCTTATTTGGATTGTCTTACCATTTGCCGTGGTAATCATTTTCTTTATTGGCTTTGGGCTCCTATTTCGATGATGGATCCCGTTAGAAACCGCGATCGCTATGATAAATTTTTCAAACAAAACATGAATTCAATATTACAAGGAGGAATAACTAAAAAAGAAAGCGATTTCTTGATCGCGATCTGTTTCTAACGGGATGGACATTACCCAATTAGTAAAAAATAGTCCGCTCTACCCCATCTTGGTACTGGAGTCGATTTTGTCGAGCCGAGTTCGCTCGCTGGTGGTCAAAATTAGTGGTGGCCTATTTGCCATCTTAGTTGTGGTGGCGGCCTTCTTCTCCTTTTCCGGCTTATCCGCTTTGGCGCCCAAGGTTTGGGGTTTAATTTTCATCAGCTTAGCTTTTTACCTGATCGCCAAGATGACTGAATTTTATTTTAACGATTCTTATTATTTTGATAACGTGGCGCTGAACCGCTACCAGCCGGGAGACATTTTTACTTTTACGGTTGGCCGAATTTTGCTTAATGTGCGCAATAATGATGTGCTTGATGGCTTTCTTCGTTCCATCATCGGCCGGCGAGTGATCGAGCGCTGCGGATTATCTGATCGTTCGGTTAATGATTTTTTGCAAAAGCGCGGGCCGGCGGTAAATTATAAGTTACCGCTTAATGCCGACGAGGTGCTTAAGTTGCGCGATCTGGTTCAATTTTTATTTACTAACGACACCGTTTTTGCCTCGTGGCTCGCTGAAGCGGGGATTAATGAGACCGAATTGATCGGCGCGGTAGGCTGGGTAGTTTACGAAATCGAATATGGCGAATATCGCAAACGTTGGTGGAGCGAAAGCAATTTGTCTAAGCTTCCCGGCATTGCCAAAGATTGGGGTTTTGGCAACACCTATTATCTCGACAAATATAGTTGGGATTTGCTCTATGGTCTGGGTTATTCTTCGGACAATTACGAATATTCCATGCGGACCGACGAAATTGCTCAAATTGAAAATATTTTAGCTAAGCAAAAGGAGGCCAATGTCTTCGTGGTGGCCGATTCAACCAGCGAGCGAATGGATGTGATTTGGCACTTAGTTCGCCGAATTCGCGATGGCGTGGTTTCGCCCATGCTCGAACATAAGCGGCCGGTTCTTTTTAATACCGCTGTTTTCCTGGCTCATTTTAAAGATAAGTCAGCGCTTGAAACCGAATTATTAAAAATATTAGGCGAGGCGACTCGCGCCGGTAATATCATTTTAGTGTTTGATAATTTTGCCGGCTTATTGCAGGGCACAACGGCTTTGGGAACGGATTTTGTTAGTTTGGTTTATCCGTCCTTTATTTCATCGGCGATCCAAATTATCGGATTAGCCAGCAATGATGATTTTCATCATTCGCTCGAAACCAACGCGACGTTAATGACAACCTTTGATCGAATTTTTATTCGGCCTTTACCTGAAGAGTCAATCATTCATAATCTTGAACAAACGGTTTGGCAAGTTGAACAAAAAAATCGCCTCTTCTTTACCTATCCAGCCTTGCTTGAGATTGTGCGCGATGCCAATCGCTATTTTACTGAAAGCGATTCGGGTGACAAAGCCGTGGATTTACTGGTAGAGATCGTGCCCTGGGCCCAGAGCCGTAATTACAAGGTTATTGGCCAAATTGAAGTTGAAGAGCTGGTGCGCACTAAAACCGGCATCCCAGTTGGCGAACTTAAACCGGCGGAGCGCGAAAATTTAATGGCGCTCGAAAAAAATCTTCACACTCGTGTTATCGGCCAAGATGAAGCGGTAGTGCAAGTTAGCAATGCTTTGCGCCGAGCGCGGGCCGGCGTACGCAATGCTGAACGGCCGATCGGCTCTTTTCTCTTCTTGGGTCCGACCGGT
>CAIUCZ010000003.1 GCA_903897785.1 Candidatus Falkowiibacteriota bacterium | reverse complement strand
TCTATTGCTATATTTATACTCAAAAATCTTTCAATCAAATAAAAAACAACTGAACCTGCCAATAAAACAGCAAGGAAGCCAAATCCTTTCAGTAGACCGAAGGCAATAAAACCAATAATTGTCGAAGTAAAAAATAATACACCGAATACAATACCCTCTTTTCTGGCCAATTGAGAAAATAAAGTTACAGCTAATAAAATACAAGCAATCATTTGTATTGTCATATGCTCAGGGACCAGGATTCGAACCTAGATACTTGCCTCCAGAGGGCAATGTCCTACCATTAGACGATCCCTGAATATAAAAAGTCGTTAGTCGTTAGTCAATAAATCGTTAGTCACAAGATCCTTTTAACGATCTAATAAAACCTAAAAGCAATCTGCCTATCTCTGATACTTGTTGATAAAGTTTACCAAAAACATCTTGATCAATATATTTCAAATCTAAAGCCAAAAACAACATTGAGCGAACTTCGGCAGCCGAGCCTTTGGCTATGTATAAAAAATGTCTAAAATCTTTGTCGGTCTGGCGATCAAAACCTTCGGCGATATTATTCATGACAGAAACTGTCGCTCTTTGAATTTGATCTTTAAAGCCATAGTCACGGCAATTTGAAGTCAGTTTATAAATCTCAGCAGTCAAAATTCTTGCTTTTTGCCAAGCTATAATGTCTTCAAATTTTTGAATGACCATAAAAACAACCGACTAATTGCATTTTGACTAACGACTGACGACTTTTAGCCTATAACTTTCCCTCCCAGCGCTTCCAATACATTATTTACCACATTATTCCCCCCATTGTCAAGCGCCGGGGCATCAGCCACGGCCAAATTTTCATCAACTACGGTTTCAATCTGCATCATCATGCCATAAACCTCGGTCAAGATATTCTCAATCGTCTGCTTGATAGCCGGCTCATTGACGCGGTCGCTGTGAAATTTATATTTAAACACCAAATTTAATTTGTTGCCAACCAATTTTGTCGGCTGGCAAACTTTCAAAACAAACGACAAAGAATGATTATGTTGGCGCACGCGCAACAAAAATTCCTGCCAGCGCGCCACAATTTCTTCATAACCGATCAAGCCGCCGGATTTTGTTTCGTATTTTATGTCAGCCACAGTAGGCCCTGAGCTTGCCTGCCCCGAGCTTGTCGAGGCGGTCGAAGGAGTCGAAGGGCGCGGGGCTATAGCCACAGGCGCAGCGGTCAAAGATAATTCCACCGCCGCCAGCTCCAACGGCAGCTGGGCGATGACGGCGTCTTTTAATTCGCGTCCGGCTTTAATCAAATTATCAGCCATGCGCAACAGGTTATCTAGACTAACCTCGTTGATAATTTTTTGCGCTTGTTCTTGCAAACTCTCGCCCAGCTCCACCCCGAGTTGCGAGGCCAGGGCCGGATTGATCTTGGCAATCATCAGCTGGCGCAATAAAGTCAAAGCATCGCCGGTAAAAACTTTTAGATCCAAACCGTTGTCCAGCAATTGATTAATCAAAGCAATCGCGCCGCCGGCATCTTTTTTGGAAAGGACGCCCAGAAAATTCATCGCTTCAGCCAAATCATTGCGCGGAATCACCAGCTCGGCTTCTTCCCAAGTAATCGCCTGCCCGCCGACCGACTCCGGATCGCCGGCCACGGCTACAATCTGACCAAGCAAACTTTCCGCATCGCGCATATGACCAGTGGCGTGCCGAGCAATCGCTTCCAAAATCTTTGGTTCAATCACCAGCTTTTCCTGATCAATAATATATTGCAATTTTTTAATCATGTCGGACAAACCGATTTTTTTAAAATCAAAACGCTGACAGCGAGAAATTATCGTCAAGGGCATTTTGTGCGCTTCGGTGGTGCAAAGAATAAAAATAATATGCGCCGGCGGCTCTTCCATGATCTTCAACAAGGCATTAAACGCCTGCGTAGAGAGCATATGCACTTCGTCGATGATAAAAACTTTATAAGGCAAACTGACCGGCGTCACGCGGGCGCTGGCGATAATATTGTCGCGGACATTGTCCACCCCCGTTTGACTGGCGGCATCGACTTCAATCACGTCCATAGCGCGGCCTTCGGCAATACTCTTGCACGCTTCGCACTGACTGCAGGGATTGGCGCCGTTTTTATTTTTGCAGTTGACGGCTTTGGCCACCACGCGGGCCAGCGTGGTTTTACCCACAGCGCGCGGACCGCAAAACAAATAAGCATGCGCCAGCTGGCCGGACATGATTTCGTGTTCCAGGGTGATTTTGATGTGATTTTGCCCTACCACTTCGGTAAAATCTCTGGGGCGATATTTGCGATAAAGGGTGGCCATAATTCATGTTTAATTTTACTTTTGTATTGTAGCGGTTTGGAGTTAAATTGCAAGCAAGAAAAAACTCGCCGAAATTGGCGAGTAAAAACAACCCGTCTCGCCGCAGGCCTCTACGAGAGACTGCGACGAGACAAAAAACATTAATAAGCAAATAAAAATAACCGGCAAAAATAATAAGTACAACCAATATCACGAACAATGTATAAAGCGTAACCGCCAAAACATGATGCTTCTTGTTCAGTTTTGCTAAAAAGTTCATAGACTTACTTCCACAAATAAATCACCCCCAGCACAATCGCCAGCGCCTGCGCCACGTTTAAAGACTCCAGGCCGGCTTCGTGCGGAATGGTCAAAGTGGTAAAATCTGATTCTAAAGTGATGCCGTGGCCTTCGGAACCGACCAGCATGGTCAGCGGCCCGGAAAAACTTTCCCAAGATTCTTTATTAAAAATAATCCCCTGTCTGCCTTCTTTGGGTGACTCCAGACCATAAACCGGTCGATCACTTTTTTTTAAAAATCTTTCGGCTGCCGCCCGGCTTAACCGAATCCAGGGCGCGGAAAAAATTGCGCCGGCCGAAGCGCGAATTACTTTGGGATTGGCCGGATCGCAAGCCTCGACCAAAATTACGGCTCAATCAAAGCCGGAGGCTAAACGAAAAATCGCCCCGACATTGCCCGGATCTTGCACGCCGTCGAGCACCAAAATTGTTTTTTTATTTTCCAATTCGGCCAATTCAAATTTGGGAATACGCGCCACACCGGCTTTGTCTTGCGGCGTTTGCGTCGTCACCAAGCGTTCAAAATTGGGCGTATCGGCATAGCTGAAAGTAAATTCCAAAAAATTCTGGGCCGCGGCTAAATTCTTTTCGCCCTCGACCAAACAAAGACCGGATTCTTTGCGGCCTTTTTGCGTATCTAAAGATTTAATTAGTTTTTCTTGATTCAGGGTTAACATAGCAATAAAATATTAAATTAAATTAAAAATATCGCCGGCCTATTTTGCAAAGGATTGATCACCGGTAAACTTTATCAATGAATTGATACAGTCCCGTTTTGATTGATCTTGACCGTGATTCGCAAATGATATTTCAGCGCCACTTGGCGCTATGCAAAGTTTATTCTCCGGAATATAAAAACTAACCTTGTTAATCTCCATCTTGTCAAGCTGACTGCAAAATATGTCATTTTTTGTCGCTACCGCTTGATAAAAAGCATCACTAAATTCTTTGCCGCAACTATTATACACCACTACGCCGCCAGCAAAAGCTTGCCAAGCAAAAGCTTGCATAAAAAAGAAAACGCAGACAACGTACCAAAGAACAGTCAAGACGCGCAACATGACCTTAAAATAAAAATTTTCAATAAAACGATTCAAAAAGGGTAAGGCAATTTTTCTTACAACAAAATAGACAATAACACAGAGAATTAATGAAATGTAAAATGTCAGATAGCCAAACAAATAAAACTGGCTTGCGTTATTTTCAATTTTTTGCCAAAAAATATTTTCAAAATATCTCAAAAGACTATAAGAAAAGCAAAAAGCTATCATTAAGTAAACCACAAAATTAGTAACCGTTACCGGCTTTATTTTGGCTTGTTTCGCTTTGTTTAATCGGTTATTAGAAGTCGCCATATTTTATTGGTTCCGTCTAGCTCCTCTGTCTGCCTTCGCTAAAGCTATGGCAAAGTGCAGTTAAATCTTTGAGTAACGATTCAAAGCGGCGGCACTGGCCACGATATTGATAATCAAAGCGCCCAAGAATTGTCCGCCAAAAAAGAGCAGCCAGTTGGCATTAAAATAGAGAATGAGGTTAAAATTGTAGCCGGCAAAAAAAGTTTCCAAATACGGCTGCAAGAGATTGAGAAAAGAATAAAACAAAGCCACCACCAGCAGCGTCGCCGTAAAAGCGTAAATCAAAGCGGTAAACAAAAAGGGCGCTTTAACAAACCAATTGGACGCGCCAACCAAACGCATGATGGCAATTTCTTCGCGATGCGTGTAAATTGACACGCGAATGGCATTATACGCTACCAACATGCCGGCTAAAATTAAAATCAAACTGATAATCCAGCCGGCTTCGTTGACGCGGTTGCTGATACTGTTAATTTTGGTCAACATGTCGCGATTATCATCGGAATTGCGCGACACCACAATCGGACTGTTCAAATTCGCCAATTGATCGGCTAATTGATTATAATTTTTGGTATCTTTTGGTTTGACGATCAAACTGGGCGACAACGGATTTTTGTTAAGCTCTTGCAAAGCGGCAATCACATCCATATCGCTTTGCCGTTTGGCTTTGAATTTAGCCAAGGCGGCGGCTTGCGACACATAGTCCACGCTTTTAACGTCAGGCAAAGCATTAATTTGATCGCGCAAAGCCAAAGCCTGCTGGTCGGTCACGTCTTTGGTCAAATACAAACTGATATCGAT
>CAIUCZ010000002.1 GCA_903897785.1 Candidatus Falkowiibacteriota bacterium | reverse complement strand
ATTTAATTAATAATTATAAATTAAAAATTAAAATTCTTAATTTTTAATTCTAAAATTATGACTAACAAAAAAATCCTTTGGTTAGGCTTAGCCATAACCGTTATCATCAGTTCTTTCTGCGGCGCGGCCGCGTCCTTGGCAATTAATAATGCGCCGGCAAAAGCAAAAGCTACGCCGGCGGTGTTGGCCGATTGGACCAACGCGCAAGGACAAAAAGTGCAAGTGATTGATGAAGAAACCGCGGTCGTGCAAGCGGTGGACAAAGCCACGCCGGCCGTGGTCAGTATTATTATCTCCAAAAATTTACCTAAAATTCAAAGCCCTTCGACCGGTTCAGGGTCTGCGACCGACCCGTTCAACGATCCGTTTTTTCAGCAGTTCTTTGGCCCTTCGACAGGCTCAGGGCAGGCTAACCCAGACCCTTCGGCTGACTCTGGTGGTACGCAGAAAACCGAAGTGGGCGGCGGCAGCGGCTTCATTGTTACGGCCGACGGTTATATTGTGACCAACAAACATGTCGTGGCCGACGATACGGCCGATTACACGGTTTTGTTAAATAATGGCAAAAAATATCCGGCCAAAGTGCTGGCCAAAGATCCGCTCAATGACTTGGCGGTAATCAAAATCAACGCCACGAATTTGCCGACGTTGACTTTGGGCGACAGCTCCAATCTAAAATTAGGCATGACGACGATTGCCATTGGTAATGCCTTGGGCCAATTTTCCAACACCGTTTCCAAGGGCATCATCTCCGGTTTATCGCGCTCGATTACGGCTGGCGACAATTATGGTTTATCCAGCGAGCAACTGGACGGCTTAATTCAAACCGATGCTTCCATCAATCCGGGCAATTCCGGCGGGCCGCTTTTGAATTTGCAAGGCCAGGTGATCGGCGTCAACGTGGCCATGGCGCAAGGCGCGCAAAATATCGGCTTTGCCCTGCCGGTTAATCAAATCAAGCAAACGGTCAACAGCGTTAAGAAAAATGGCAAGTTGGTGCGTTCGTTTTTGGGCGTGCGCTATGTCGCCATTACCGCGGCCATTGCCAAGGCTAATCAATTGCCCTATGATTACGGCGACTTGATTGCTCGCGGCCAGACAGCCACTGACTTGGCGGTCATTCCCGGCAGTCCGGCCGATAAAGCCGGTTTGGTGGAAAATGATATTATTTTGGAAGCCGACGGCAAAAAATTAAATTCTGACAATCTTTTGGCGACATTGGTGGCCAAAAAGCAGCCGGGTGACACAATTGGTTTAAAGGTGTATCATAAAGGGAGCGTGGAGAACGTGACGGTGAAGTTGGGAGAAACACAATAATAAGTTAACCCGTCCGCAACGCTATACGCGTAGCATCACGGGCAGGAGGTTCATAAAGTTGAAAGTTATAAAGTTGGCATGTATGTGATTTAAAATTTTATGAATCAGGCGGAAATAAACACACTTCTTAATTCTTTTCAAAACAAAAAAGATCGAACAATCGTTGTTGTTGATTTCGGTAATGTTGAAAAATGGAAAAATAGCTTAGGCTGGCCGATTGGTATTCAAGAGTTGGCCAAGCTGGTTAAACATTTTAGTTCCGGCAGCAAACAATTGCGGCGTTTTTATTATGGCGCGGATTATGGCGCCAATGAAAAAGCACGCATGCTTACTTTTTGGTCAAGCAATATTCTCGGCCGCGCCGCTTGGAATAATTTTGAAGTGGTGCAAAAGCCGGTAAAATATATTTTCGATAAGACTAACCCATACGGTTTCAACAAGAAGTGCGATCTGGACGTAGAAATGTCGGTTGATTTAATCCGACTGCAAGAAAAGTACGATAATGTGGTTTTGTTTTCTGGCGACGGTGATTTGGTTTACGCTTTAAGATATTTGAAAGATAATTACAACAAAACTGTTTATGTTTTTGGCGCCAGAGATCATATCGGCCGAGAAATTATTGACGGCCGAACAGACGGCGTTATCGCCAGATTGATTCACGTGGAAAATTTTGAATATCGTTTAAACGCCGAGCGGTTTAAATATAAAAAATAATAAAAATCAAAAAACCCGCCGTCAAGGCGAGTTTTGAATAAAATCCGGCAGATATAAAATCTGTATTTACTAGTATAGCTTTTTTTGGAAAGATGTCAAGCGTGCGATGATGACACAATTAATTTAAAGGTGTATCATAAGGGGAGCGTGGAGAACGTTTTAGTAAAATTATGAGAAACTCAATAATAAGTTAACCCGTCCGCAACGCTATACGCGTAGCATCACGGGCAGGAAGTTCATAAAGTTGAAAGTTATAAAGTCAGACACTTTATGAACTTTATGGACTTTAT
>CAIUCZ010000001.1 GCA_903897785.1 Candidatus Falkowiibacteriota bacterium | reverse complement strand
GAGAGTATTCATTAGAAATGACCAGAAACATCGGTATCATGGCCCATATTGATGCCGGCAAAACCACTTTTACCGAGCGGGTTTTGTTTTACACCGGCAAGAAACACAAAATCGGCGAAGTGCACGAAGGCGCGGCCGAAATGGACTGGATGGAACAGGAAAAAGAACGCGGCATTACCATTACCTCGGCGGCGACCACTTGATTTTGGAAAGATCACCGCATCAACATCCTCGATACTCCCGGCCACGTCGATTTTACCGTCGAAGTGGAACGCTCATTGCGCGTTTTGGACGGCGCGATTGCCGTCTTTGACGGTTCGCAAGGCGTGGAGCCACAGTCCGAGACTGTCTGGCGCCAGGCCGATAAATACAATGTGCCGCGTTTATGTTTTGTCAATAAAATGGACAAAATGGGCGCGGATTTTTTCATGAGCTTGGATTCAATCGAAGAACGTTTGACCACCAAAGCGGTGGCCTTTCAATTGCCGATCGGTGCGGAAGAAACCATGCGCGGCGTGGTTGATTTGCTGACCCAGAAAGCTTATGAATTTAAAGGCCAGAATGGCGAACAGATTAACGAAATTGCCATTCCGGCCGAGATGAAAGACCAGGCGGCGTCTTATCGTAATAAATTAATTGAAAAGATTGCCGAGACTGATGAAAAATTAACAGAAAAATATTTGAGCGGCGAAGAGCTGGGGATTGATGAACTAAACGTCGCCGTCCATCAAGCGGTGATTGCCAACGAGTTATACCCGGTGTTTTGCGGTACGGCTTTGAAAAATATCGGCGTGCAGTTGATGTTGGACGGGGTGAATAATTATTTGCCATCACCGCTCGAAGTCAAAGAAATTGTGGCGCATGATCCGGATGATTTGGAAAAAACGATTGCCGTTGCCCCGAATGACAAAGGTAATTTTGCCGCCTTGGCATTCAAAATTGCCACTGACCCGTTCGTCGGCAAGCTGTGTTTTGTCCGCGTTTATTCCGGCGTCTTGCAATCCGGTTCTTATGTTTTAAACGCTTCCAACGGCAAAAAAGAACGCATCGGCCGTTTGGTGCGGATGCACGCCAATCATCGCGAAGAAATTGATACGATTTATTCAGGCGACATCGCCGCGGTTATCGGCCTCAAAGAAACTTTTACCGGCAACACGCTGTGTGATGTTGATCATCCGATATTGCTTGAGAACATTACTTTCCCCGAACCGGTTATTCAGATTGCCGTCGAACCGAAAACCAAAGCCGACCAAGAAAGAATGGGCATGGCTTTGTCGCGCTTGGCCGAAGAAGATCCGACTTTTCGCGTGGAAAACGACGAAGAGTCCAACCAGACTTTGATTTCCGGTATGGGCGAGTTGCATTTGGATATTATCGTCGATCGCATGAAACGCGAGTTTAATGTCGAAGCTAACATCGGCCAGCCGCAGGTGGCTTATCGCGAAACGATTCGCAAAACCGCCGAAGGCGAAGGCAAATATATCAAACAGTCCGGCGGCCGCGGCCAATACGGCCATTGTTGGTTGCGCATTGAATCCAATGAACAAGGCAAAGGCAACGAATTTATCGACGAAGTCAAAGGCGGCGTCATTCCGCGCGAGTTTATTCCGGCGATCGGCAAAGGCTTTAAAGAAGCGGTGGAAAAAGGTGTGGTGGCCGGTTACCCGATGGTGGATATCAAAGCGATTGTTTATGACGGCAGCTATCACGAAGTCGACTCTTCGGAAGCGGCTTTTAAAATGGCGGGCATTATGGCGTTTCGCGAAGCGTGCGTTAAAGCCGGCGCGGTGCTTTTGGAACCGATCATGAAAGTGGAAGTCACCACCCCGGAAGAATATATGGGCAACGTCATCGGCGACTTGAATTCCAAACGCGGCCAGATTGACAAGATGACCGATCGCGGCAAATTAAAAGTGATTGATGCCAAAGTGCCATTGGCCGAAATGTTCGGTTACGCCACGGCTTTGCGCTCGATGAGCCAAGGGCGTGCCAATTATTCCATGGAATTTTTACATTATGCCGATGCGCCAAGACATATTGTCGATGCGATCTTGGGCAAGAAAAAATAAAATCTAAAATTTAAATTTGGTTTCGGCATCCCGACGTAAAGTCGGGATGTTGTTTTTTTATTTTATTGCAGTTCGTCAGTATTAATGATATAATTGTAGTAGATATAAAAATATGAATAAAAAAAATTCATTGGCTATTTTTGAAAGCTATAATATTCGTCGTGCTTGGGACGAAAAGGGGGAAATATGGTATTTCTCTGTGATTGATATTATTGCCGCGTTGATTGAGCAAAAAGATTTTCAATTAGCTAGAAATTATTGGAAAGTCTTAAGACACCGGTTAGTAAAAGAAGGCAGTCAAGTGGTTACAAATTGTAACCGGTTGAAATTAATTCGCCGCGTCGTATTCTATACGACTTAAAGTCGGAGGACTACGACGCTCTTTTATTTTAAGACAGCCGTAGTCACCTAGCGGGAGGCTACGACTGGGCGGAAAGGGGCAAATTCAGTCTTGACGAAAAAAAATATTTGCGATAATATAAAATCACATTAAATCCAGCGCTAATTCATAGCTTATTTTTTGTATGCCAGATCGATTGCAAAAAATCATTAATTTGGTCAGAAAAACCGGCGATAAAGTCGTGGTTTTCGACTCCCGCCATAATGATGATTTTTATGTATTGTTAGCGCAAAAAGACTATGAAGAGCTCTATTTTGGGCCGGATGACGATTTTGCCTTGACAGACGACCAGTTAGCTGATAAAATAGGCGACGATGACCAATGGTGGAAAACCAATTGGGCCAAAGATAGCGACGGTTTTGACTGGGCTGAAGACGATGAAGAAACGTCCGCCGATGAACCGGTTGAGCTAAACGATCAGTTTGAACCATTGAGCGAGGAAGAAATCAACGATATTGCTGATTCCGCCATCGAAAATGCGAAAAAGAACTGGTCAATTCCGGAAGAACGCAAAGAGTTGGCCGAAGAAATCATTGACGAGGATCGGCAGTATTTGGAGCCTATCCCACAGCAAAATTTTTAAATTAATTAATAAAACTGGTAGCCGCTTAATTTTGTCTCGGCTCAAGTCTCGGGGCAAATTTTTAGGCTCTATGGCACCATTTCAAAATCAACCATATGGCGGAAAAATTTGAACGCAAAAAACCTCATGTTAACGTCGGCACGATTGGCCACGTCGACCACGGCAAAACCACTTTGACCGCGGCTATTTTAACTGTCTTGCATGCCAAAGGCTTCTCTGCCAGCAATAAGAGCGTTGATCAGATTGACTCGGCGCCGGAAGAAAAAGCGCGCGGTATTACCATTGCCACCTGTCACGTGGAATATGAGACGGAAAAACGTCACTATGCCCACGTTGACTGCCCGGGCCATGCCGACTATGTCAAAAACATGATTACCGGTGCGGCGCAAATGGATGGCGCGATCCTCGTCGTGGCCGCCACTGACGGCCCGATGCCGCAGACTCGCGAACACATTTTGTTGGCTCACCAGGTGGGTGTGCCTTATATCTTGGTCTTCTTGAACAAGTGCGATATGGTGGAAGATAAGGAGTTGATCGACTTGGTGGAAGAAGAAATCCGCGATTTACTCAAGAAAAATGATTTCCCCGGCGATATCACCCCGATTATCCGCGGCAGCGCCTTGAAAGCGTTGGAAAATCCGACCGGCGAATGGGGCGACAAGGTCATGGAATTAATGAACGCTTTGGATGAATATGTCCCGGAACCGGTTCGTCCGGTTGATGAACCGTTCTTGATGCCGATTGAAGATATCTTTTCGATTGAAGGCCGCGGCACTGTCGTGACCGGCAGAATCGAAAAAGGGATTGTCAAAGTCAGTGACGAAGTTGAGTTGGTCGGTTTTGCGCCGACCCGCAAGGTTGTTGTCACCGGTATCGAAATGTTTAACAAATCTTTGGACCAAGGCCAGGCTGGCGACAATGCCGGTTTGCTCTTGCGCGGTATTAAGAAAGAAGAAGTGGAACGCGGCCAGGTTTTAGGCAAGACCGGTTCTGTCACCCCGCATACCGAATTCGAAGGTGAAGTTTATGTTTTGACCAAAGAAGAAGGCGGTCGTCATAAACCGTTTTTCAAAGGTTACAAACCGCAATTCTATATCCGTACGACTGATGTGACCGGTGAAGTGGAATTGCCGGAAGGCACGGAAATGGTTATGCCCGGCGACACGGTCAGCTTGAAGATTAAGTTGATTGCCCCGGTGGCTTTATCCGATAAACAGCGCTTCGCCATTCGCGAAGGCGGCCGAACAGTCGGTGCCGGTACTGTAACGAAAATTGTTAAGTAATCGGAATCTGGAATCTGGCCCGCCTGCAACGTTATGCGTAGCATTTCGGGCAGGAATCTGGAATTTGGAATTTTAACATCATGTGTTTACCTGTCGTCAGCCGATTGGTTGACGACAGGTCGGACACATAGTTTAAGATAAAAAATAATTAAGTAAATTAAAATGCCAGACAAGCAAGTAACAACAGAAAAAGCAGTGAAGACGGTAAAAGTTGCCGCGCCTGCCACGCAACAGCGAATCAGAGTGAAAATAAAATCCTTTGATCATCGCATTATTGACCAGTCCACGCGAATTATTGTTGATGCGGCCAAACGCACCGGCGCCGAAATTTTCGGCCCGATTCCGTTGCCCACCGAAATTCGCAAGTACACGGTCAATTCGTCCACCTTTGTGCATAAGGACGCTCGCGATCAGTATGAGATGAGAGTTCACAAAAGACTGTTAGACATTGTTGACCCGACAGCCAAAACAATTGAAGCTTTAAGCAGCTTGAATTTGCCGGCCGGGGTTAACATTGAAATTAAAATGTAATGAGTAGAATCTGGAAGCTGGAATCTGGAATCTGGAGAATGAAACTCCGAATTTTAGATCCCAGCCTCAAGATTTAATGATTTGAAAAGTGATTCAATTAATCTCTTTTGGAGCAGTGATTGAATCGTGAAGCAAATCAAGAAAGGTAATCATTAAATTAAGTTACAATTAAGTAAAACTCGTTCAACGATGGTTGATAGTTTTTACTCAAAGGTAAACTGGTTAATGATACCAGTTTTTATTTTTTAGAGATTCCCGCCTGCGCGGGAATGACGAGGCCGACTATTCCTAGTTTTGTAGTGTTGGACTAGGACTTGACAAAGGCAAGTCCGGCGTAATTCGTAGTATTCGCATTTATGAAATTTATCTTAGGTAAAAAATTGGAAATGACCCAGGTGTGGCAGGGCGATAAGGCCGTGGCGGTAACGCGCGTGGCGGTCGGTCCGTGCGTGGTTTTGCAAGTCAAAACCAAAGATCATGACGGTTATGACGCGGTGCAGTTGGGTTATGGTGAACGAAAAATAAAAAATATTATCAAACCATTGCTCGGCCACTTTAAAAATTTAGGTCAGTTTTCTCATGTCCGTGAATTCAGAACTGACGACTTGGCAAAAGGCGACAGCGCTCCAGTCGTGAACGTTGGTGACAAAATTGATATCTCTACTTTTGCGGCCGGTGATGAAATTCAAGCGATTAGCTTTTCCAAGGGCAAGGGCTTTCAGGGCGTGGTTAAACGCCATGGCTTTCATGGCCAAGACGCCTCTCACGGCAATAAAGATCAACTGAGAGCTTCCGGTTCTGTCGGTGCGGGCGGTGTGCAACATGTTTTCAAAGGCACGCGCATGGGCGGCCGCATGGGCGGCGATCGCGTGACGATTAAAGAAATTGAAATTGTCGGCGTTGAGCCGGAAAATAATGTTTTGCTTTTGGCCGGTCCTTTGGCCGGCGCCAGAAATTCTTTAGTCATGATTCAAGCCTCGGGAGAGTTGAAAGTCGTTAGTCAAAAGTCGGAAGTTGTGGCTGAAGAAGTGAAAACGGAGGTTGAGCCGATTGAAGACGTTAAGATTGAAGAAGCAAAGGCGGAAGTCGAAACGCCCGTTGAAGAAATAAAAGTTGAAGCGGAAAACAAAATTGAAGAAGCTAAAGTTTAGAATTTAGAATCTAGAATCTAGAATTTGGAATAAAATCCAGATTCCAGATTCCTGCCCGAAATGCTACGCATAACGTTGCAGGCGGGCCAGATTCCAGATTCAATTTTTTATGAAATATCCAGTTTACAATCAACAAGGTCAGATCAGCGGCGATTATGAATTGCCGGAGAAAATTTTCAGCGTTAAGCATAGCGCGGCTTTGTTGCACCAAGCAATTGTGACGCAAGAGGCGGGCAGCCGCAAAGTTTTGGCTGATACCAAAGATCGCAGTGAAGTTTCCGGCGGCGGCAAAAAACCTTGGGCGCAAAAAGGCACCGGCCGCGCGCGCGTCGGCTCCAGCCGTTCTCCGATTTGGATTGGCGGCGGCGTTACTTTTGGTCCGACCAATGATCGTAATTTTAAATTGCACTTGAATCAGAAAATGAGACAGAAAGCGATGTTTATGATAATGTCTGACAAAGCGGCCGATAAACAGTTGGCGCTGTTGGATAAATTTGAACTGGCTGATTTTAAAACCAAAGAATGCAACAAAGTCATCAGCGCTTTGGAAAATCAAGCTTTGCCCAAAGCGGGCAAGAGCCGCAGCGTGTTGGTGATTGGTGTTGGCAATACTGATAAAATAAAAAATTCCACCCGCAACTTGACCGGAGTTAAATTGTTAAACTTAGACAATCTTAATGCCGTTGATTTGTTGAAATATCGCAGTTTGATTTTGACGGTGGATGCGGCCAAAGCGATGGCCGTTAAGTTTATTAAATAACCATATGGCAACAGAAAAAAATAACAAAAAAGAAGTGGTTGGCTCCGGCGTGAAAAAGGTTATGTCAGATAAACCAGAAGCTAGCATGAGCGAGCTTTATGCCGATCAGAAAACTGTTGCCGGCAAAGTGGTTAAAACCAAACGTCATTCGGTGAATGCTTATCGTTTGTTGATCAAACCGTTAATCAGCGAAAAATCGGCCAACGAAGGTCATATGGGCAAATATTATTTTGCCGTCGCGATGAATGCCAACAAGATTGAAATTGCCAAAGCGATTGAAGCGCTTTATGGCATTAAACCGACCAAAGTTAACATGATTAAGATGGAAGGCAAAATGAAGTCTCGCGGCCGCATTAGCGGTAAGCGCAAAGACTGGAAAAAGGCGATTGTCAGTTTGCCGAAAAATAAAACCATCGATGTTTACGCGGGAGTATAAGTCGTCAGTCGTTAGTCAAAAGTCGTTAGTCAAAATGCAAATTAGATTAATAACTTCCGCCTAATGACTAACAACTTTCGACTAATGACTATTAAATATTATGCCAATTAGAAAAGTAAAACCAACCAGCCCGGGACGCCGTTTGTCCAGTTATCAAGATTTTTCCGATATCACCAAAACTCAACCGGAGAAAAGCTTGATTGTGATCCGCAAACAATTCAGCGGCCGCAATAATCAGGGCAAAATTACGGTGCGCCATCAAGGCGGCGGCGCCAAGCGTTATTTGCGCGCGGTTGATTTTAAACGTGATAAGTTTGATGTGCCCGGCATTGTGGCGGCGATTGAATACGATCCGAGCCGCGGTCCGCGCATCGCTTTGATTAATTATGTTGACGGTGAAAAACGTTATATTGTAGCGCCGATTGATTTAAAAGTTGGCATGACTGTGCTATCATCTAAGAAGTTGATTGAGTTGACTTCCGGTAATGCCTTACCTTTAGAGTTTATTCCGGCCGGTATGCCGGTGCATAATGTAGAGTTGGAGCCGGGCCAAGGCGGTAAATTAGGCCGCGCCGCCGGCAATGCCATTTACGTCATGTCGGTGGAAAAGAAGTTTGCCCAGATTAAGATGCCGTCCGGTGAAATCAGATTAGTGAAGAAAGATTGTTTGGCGACGATCGGCCAAGTCGGCAATGTGGATTATCGCCATGTGCGCTGGGGAAAAGCCGGTCGCAGTCGTCATCGCGGTATTCGTCCGACGGTTCGCGGTTCAGCCATGAACCCGAATGATCACCGTCACGGCGGCGGCGAAGGCAACCAGTCTATCGGCCTCAAACGTCCGGTGACCAAGTGGGGCAAGCCGGCTTATGGCGTTAAGACCAGAACCGGCAAGAATAAATCAAATCGTTTAATCTTGCAACGGAGAAAAGCTAAGAAGTAAATTAAAAATACGAATACTACGAATTAGAATGCGAATACTACAAAAGCTACGAACCTACTAATATGCAAATTTAAAAGTTCGTAGCGTTCGTAGTATTCGTATATTGTTCGTAGTATTCGTATTAAGCTAACAACATTGATAAACAACAAGTAAAAGTTATGTCAAGAAGTTTAAAAAAAGGTCCATACATTAACGAACGTTTGGCCAAAAAAATTGAGAACTTGAAACCGGGCGACAAGACCATGATTAAAATCTGGGATCGGGCCGCCAGTATTACGCCGGCTATGGTGGGTTTTACGATTTATGTCCACAACGGCAAAACACATGTGCCGGTGAACATTACGGAAAATCAAGTCGGTCATAAGTTTGGTGAATTCGCGCCGACCAGAAAGTTCGTGGTCCATGGCGGTAAGATGGCCAAGGATCAAGCGAAAGCCAAATAAGTTGAAAGTTGAAAGTTAAAAGTTGAAAGAAATACAAAATCCAAAAAATACAAATATGGAAGTCAAAGCCAAATTAAGATATTTACGAGTTTCCCCGCGCAAGGTCCGGTTAGTCGCCGGTCTGATTCGAGGCAAAGCTACAACGGTCGCTCTGGATCAATTGCAATTCTCCGGCAAAGGCGCTGCCTTGCCAATGAGCAAATTGTTAAAATCAGCGGTGGCCAATGCGGTTAATAATTTTGATTTGGCGGAAAATAATTTGGCGATCAAAGAGGTGTTTGTCGATGGCGGTCCGACCTTAAAACGTTGGTTGCCCAGAGCGCACGGTCGCGCCACCCCGTTAAACAAACGTACCAGCCATATCACCATCGTATTGAAAGAAATTAAAGACGGCGGCGTCAAAGTGGCCAAGAAACAGACTTTGGAAGCGCCGATTAAGCTGGGCGCCCTGGCCGAACAAGCCAATCAAGGCATTGAAGCGGAAAAGAAGCATAAGGTTGGCAAACCGGGCGATAAAGCGGAGAGCGAAGACAAAACCGATGACAGCAAAACCAAGTTAGGCCGCACCGGACACAAAAAGATTGAAGGCGGCAGTGGCAAGAAAGGTTTTGCCACCAAGTTATTCCAGAGAAAGAGCGGATGATGAAAAGTCGTTAGTCAAAAAAGTCGTTAGTCGTTAGTCAATAATTCAAAACATAAAATCTGGAATTTAGAATTTGGAATTTGGAGACACAAAACTTCAGATGGCAAATTCTAGGTTCCAGATCGAGAATTAAATTTGTAGATTCGAATCCTTATTTGTAGAATTTGAATTACATTTATCCAAAACCAATCCTATGGGACAAAAGGTCAATCCAAAAATTGTTCGTGTCGGTATCACCAGAACTTGGGCTTCCAAGTGGTTTGATGATAAGGCTGTCGGTTATATCTTGCATTTACAGCAAGATGTGGCGGTGCGTCGTTTCTTAACCAAAAAGTTACGCGATGCCGGTTTGGACACGATTGAAATTCAGCGCCACGGTTCGGAAAAGAAATTCCAGATCAACGTTTTTGCGGCCAAGCCGGGCTTGGTAATCGGTCGCGGCGGTGCCGGTGTGGAAGGTTTGAAAAAAGAATTGCATGACAATTGCTTGCGCTCGTTTCGTTTGGGTGAAATCAGTTTGAATATCAACGAAATCAGCCGGCCGAATTTGTCCGCCAATATCATGGCGCAAAGCATTGCCACGGATATTGAAAAACGGTTGCCGTTTAAAAAGACCATGAAGCAAGCCATCGGCCGTGCGGAAAAATCCGGCGCCTTGGGCGTGAAGATTGTCTTGTCCGGCCGCTTGAACGGCGCGGAAATCGCCAGACGCGAAATGTTGATTAACGGCAAATTACCGTTGCAGACTTTGCGGGCCGATATTGATTTTGCCAAAATAACCGCTCACACCACGTTTGGCGCTATCGGCGTTAAAGTGTGGATTTATAAAGGTGAAGTATTCGACAAAGTTAAAAGTTAAAAGTCTAAAGTTAAAAGTATAAAGTTAAAAGTTAAAGGATTGTTATTAAGTAGAAAGTCAAAAGTTGAAAGTTAAAAGTAAAAAATTAAAGGTTAAGATATAAATCTTTAGTTTCGAACTTTTAACCTTTAACTTTCAACTTTCAACTCTTGCCCTATGTTGATGCCCAAAAAAACCAAATTTAGAAAAACTCATAAATTGAACCGCACCGGCCGTGCCGTCAGGCGCAATAAGGTTAGCTTTGGCCAATTCGGCATGCAAGCCGAAGAGAATTTGTGGGTGACGTCTCGCCAGATTGAAGCGGCGCGCCGGGTTATTTCCAAGTTTGTAGAAAGAGGCGGCAAAATTTGGATCAGAGTTTTTCCGGACAAATCAGTCACGGCCAAGGGCGGTGAAATGCCGATGGGCAAAGGCAAGGGCGCGGTCGATCACTATGTGGCGATCGTCAAACGCGACATGATGTTGTTTGAAATAGCCGATGTGACCGAAGCGGTGGCGCGCCAAGCCTTCAAACTGGCGGCTTATAAATTGCCGGTCAAATGCGCCTTTGTCAAACGAGTTGAAGTTAAAAAACCGATTGTTAAAAAAGAAGTTAAATAGCCATTCATATGAAAATGAAAGATTTGAAAAACCAAACTACGCATGAATGGCAAACGCAATTGACCGCCACCCGCGACCGTTTGCGCGAGTTGCGTTTTAAAACCGCCAGCGGCCAGCAAAAAGACGTGCGCGAGCTGCGTGAAGCAAAAACGTTGATTGCCCGTTTGCTGACTTTATTAAATTCACAGAAATAATATGACAGAGGAATTAAAAGACAATAAGCAGGCCGTGACCCGGAAAAAATTTTCCGGCGTCGTGGTTAGCAATAAAATGGACAAGACCATTGTGGTTAAGGTTGAGCGCGTGGTGGTGCACCCCAAGTATCAGAAGCGCTATACGGTCAGCCGTAACTATAAAGTTCACGATGAAGAGAATAAGCACGTGGAAGGGGACAAGGTTAAATTTATTGAATGCCGTCCTTTATCCAAAGATAAACGCTGGCGCGTGCTGGCTGAATAATTTGCCAAACATTTTAAAGATATGATTCAGGTTCAAACAATGTTAAAAGTGGCTGATAACTCCGGCGCCAAAAAGGTGCAGTGCATCCGTGTCACCGGCGGCTATCAAAAACGCTATACCCGCATCGGCGAGAAGTTTACTGCCGTGGTCAAAGAAGCCGCGCCGCATGCCGCCATCAAAAAGAGCGAAATTGTGACCGCTGTTTTGGTACGCACCGCCAAGGAAATTCGCCGGGCTGACGGCAGCTACATTCGGTTTGATGAAAACGCCTGTGTTATTATCGATAAAAAATCCGGCGATCCGAAAGGCAGCCGCATTTTTGGCCCGATTCCGCGCGAAGTGCGTAAGGCCGGATTTGCTAAGATTGCGTCACTGGCCCCTGAAGTTCTATAAATTTTATGAATATCAAGAAAAACGACAACGTTAAAATTATCGCCGGCAAGGACAAAGGTAAAACCGGTAAAGTCCTGCAGATTTTTCGTGAAGACAATCGCGTCAGCGTGGAAGGTTTGAATTTGTTGATTAAACATTTGCGCCCGTCGCGCCAAGGCGAAAAAGGCCAGCGCGTGGAATTTCCGGCGCCGCTCAACATTTCCAATGTGATGCTAGTCTGTCCGTCTTGCGGCAAGCCGACTCGGGTGGCCCACAAATTTGAAGTGATTGACAAAAATGGCATCAAGAAAAATAAAAAGTTAAGAATGTGCCAGCGCTGTAAAGCGGTTATCAACTAGTTTTATTATATGAGAATGCAAGAATTATACAAAAAAACAATTGTCAGCGCGATGAAAGAGAAATTCGGCTACAAAAACATCATGTCGGTGCCAAAATTGGTTAGCGTGACTTTGAATGTAGGTGTCGGCCGGTTTTCCAAAGATAAAGCTTATTTGGATAATGTGGTCAGCACGATTACCAAAATCAGCGGCCAAAAACCGTTGATGACCAAGTCCAAAAAATCTATTTCCGCTTTCAAAGTGCGCGAAGGCCAGATTGTCGGCGTAGCCGTCACTTTGCGCGGCCGGCGCATGTATGATTTCTTGGAGAAGTTGATCAATATCACTTATCCGCGCGTGCGCGACTTTCGCGGCGTGATTGATAAATGCGTTGATCGCACCGGCAATTTATCGGTCGGTTTTCGCGAGCACTTGGCTTTTCCGGAAATTCAAGCTGACGACGTGGAACATGTTCACGGCCTGCAGATTAACGTCAGCACCACCGCCAAGACCCGCGCTGAAGGTTTGGAATTATTTAAATTATTAGGTTTCCCTTTTAAACGAGATTAATTATATGGCAAGAAAAGCATTAATCATTAAAGCCAAAAGAACTCCGAAGTTTTCCTCCAGAAAAATTAATCGTTGCTGGAAATGCGGCCGCAACCACGGCTTCATGCGCGACTTTGGTTTGTGCCGTATCTGTTTTAGGGAAATGGCTTCCAACGCCGAGTTGCCCGGCGTAACAAAATCAAGCTGGTAAAAAATTAATAAACATAAAATATTCAGGATATTATAAAAACTTGTTAGAAAGTTAATCCGATATCCGACATCTAACATTCGATATCCAACATTATAAATATGACTATTGATCCGATTGCAGACATGCTAACAAGAATTAGAAACGCTTCAGCCATTGGCCACAGCGAAGTGGTTTTGCCGTTTTCTAAAATCAAATTGCAATTAGCCAAAATACTGGAGGCTGGCAATTGGGTGGAAAAAGTAGACACCATCAACACCCCCTTGGCCAAGAATAGCGCCAAATCCTTTGACGAATTGCGCATTGTTTTGAAATACAAAGCCAATGGTCGTCCGGCAATCAGCCACTTAAAGCGTATCAGCAAGCCCAGTTTGCGTATTTATGCCGGCAAAGATAACTTACCGGTGGTGTTAAACGATTTGGGCGTGGCGATTTTGTCCACCTCATCCGGCTTGATGACCAACAAAGAAGCGAGAATTAAGAAAGTTGGCGGCGAAGTGCTGTGCGAGATTTATTAAAGATTTTATTTTATGTCACGATTAGGAAAACTTCCAATTGAACTAGTTGCCGGCGTTTCTGCCGAAGTTAAAGACAAGACTTTGACGGTCAAAGGCCCGAAAGGCCAGTTGCAGCAAACTTTGCTTGATGTGGTGCAAATTGCTATAATTGACAATGGCATTTCCGTTGCGGTTAAAGACAAAGACGACCGCGGTCAGCGCGCTTTGTGGGGTTTGTATTGGAGCTTGGTGAAGAATATGGTTCTGGGCGTGACGGTCGGTTTTTCCAAGAAATTGGAAATCAACGGCGTCGGCTACAAAGTTTCCGGCGGCGGCGATAAAATCAACCTGGCTTTGGGCTTTTCTCACCCGGTGGTTTTCCCGATGCCATCAGGCATTACGGCTAAAGTTGAAGCCAATACCATCACTATCTCCGGCATTGACAAGCAAGCGGTCGGTGAAGTGGCGGCCCAGATTCGTCATTTGAAAGAACCGGAGCCGTATAAAGGCAAAGGGATTAAATATGCCGATGAAGTTGTCAGACGCAAAGCCGGCAAGACAGCTACTAAATAATTTTTATGAATAAGCAGATTTTAAAACAAAATAAAAAAGTGCGTCGCGCCAAAAGAACCAGAGCCGGTTTAAACACCGAGCATCCTCGTTTGTCGTTGGCTAAATCCAACACCAGCCTGTTTTTGCAAGTAATTGACGACAAGGCGGGTAAAACCTTGGTGTCCGCTCATTCCCGAGAAATCAAAGACGCCAAGCTGAAGCCGGTGGCTAAAGCTGAAGCTTTGGGCAAATTGATCGGTGAAAAGGCGCTGGCGAAAAATATCAAAGACGTCGTGTTTGATCGCGGCGCCCATCGTTATCACGGCCAAGTTAAAGCGGCTGCCGATGGGGCGCGTGCCGCCGGGTTAAATTTTTAATAAATACGAATACTACGAATTAAATGCGAATACTACGAACGCTACAAAACTACGAATAAAATAATATGACTGAAGAAACAAAACAACAACCTACCGCCGAACCAAACCAAACTGCCGAGAAGACAAAGAAGTTTGCTCGTAGTTTTAATAATCGTCGTCCGGGCGGCCGTGAAGAGCGCCAGCCGGAAGAATTTGCCCAAAGCATTGTTGATTTGGCGCGCGTGACTCGTGTTATGGCCGGCGGCAAAAGAATGCGTTTCCGAGCTTGCGTGGCAGTCGGTGATAAAAATGGCCATATCGGTTTAGGTTTGGCTAAAGGCGCCGATGTTTCTTTGGCGATGAATAAAGCGGTGGCGCAAGCCAAAAAGAAAATGTTGACCGTGCCGTTGGTTGACGGTACAATTCCCCATGCCATTACCCAAAAATATGGCGCCGCTTATGTTATGATTAAACCGGCGGTTCAGGGCAAAGGTATTATCGCCGGCGGCGTGATTCGTATTATGGCGGAAATGGCCGGAATTCATAACTTGACGGCCAAAATTTTAGGCACCAACAACAAAGTAAACAATGCCAAGTGTATGATGTTGGCTTTGAGCAGTTTGCAAGAAAATCCGCACCTGAAAACTGCCGCTCATCACAAAGTCTCCGGTCCCTCCTCCGCTAAAGCTACGGCGGGCAATCCGGTGCAGGTTAAACAAGCGCAGACAGTCGCTCCGGTCAAGAAAACGACCAAGCCGAGCGCTAAAGTTCCAAAAAAATAGATTGATTGACTTTTAACTTTCAACTTTTAACTTTCAACTTCTGTATGACTTTATCTTTATCCAACTTACATTCCGCCACCGGTTCAACGCACTCCCGCAAACGGGTGGGTCGCGGCAACGCGTCCGGCCATGGTACTTATAGCACTCGTGGTTTGAAGGGCCAAAAATCTCGTTCCGGTGTCTCCGGCTTAACCAAGTTGGGCATGAAAAAAATGTTATTGTCCACGCCAAAATTGCGCGGTTTCAAATCTTTAAACGCCAAAAATCAAGCGGTTAATCTATCAACCATTGATAAGACTTTTAGCGATGGCGCGGTGATCAGTCCGGTAACCTTGGCCAAAGCCGGTTTAATCAAGAGCTCGGCCGAACCGGTGAAAATCTTGGGCACAGGCGAGTTGACCAAGAAGAACTTGGTGTTTAAAAATGTTAAGGTCAGTTCCACCGCGGTTGAGGCGATCGCCAAAGCTGGCGGCTCTGTAAAGTAAAATAAGTCGTTAGTCTTTAGTCGTTAGTCATTTGTTGTGTTTATTTCAGATTGACTAACAACTAACGACTAACAACTAACGATTACTATATGTTCGAAAAATTAGAACAATTGTGGCAGGCAAAAGACTTGCGAAAGAATCTATTGTGGGTTCTTTTTATGCTGGCCATGTTTCGTTTGGCGGCCAATATCCCGATGCCGGGCGTCAACGCGGCGGCTTTGCGTGACTTTTTTGCCAATAACAATATTTTTAGCTTGCTCAATCTGTTTTCCGGCGGCGGTATGCAGAATTTTTCCATTGTTATGATGGGCGTCGGTCCGTA
Source organism: Candidatus Falkowiibacteriota bacterium (assembly GCA_903897785.1). Lineage (GTDB taxonomy): Bacteria > Patescibacteriota > Patescibacteriia > Patescibacteriales > Patescibacteriaceae > CAIUCZ01. The sequence goes on along the minus strand of CAIUCZ010000001.1, from coordinate 3,784 downwards.
CATTACTTCCTCGATTATTTTTCAGTTGTTGACCATGATTGTTCCGTCTTTGGAAGAGATGAATAAAGAAGAACAGGGTCGACAAAAAATCAATATGTGGACGCGCTGGTTGACCGTGCCGTTGGCCGCTTTGCAGTCATTCGGTATGATTACTTTGCTACAGCGTTCGGCCGCCGGAATTATCGGCGACGTCACGCCGTTGGGCTGGGTGGCGATGATTACCTCGATTACCGCCGGCACAATGATTCTGATGTGGCTGGGTGAGTTGATTTCCGAAAGAAAAGTTGGCAATGGTATTTCTTTATTAATCTTTGCCGGCATTGTCTCGCGTTTGCCGGCTACTGTGCAGCAATTGTTAGCGTCTTATGATCCGTCCATGTTGCCGATGATTATCGGTTTCATTATCATCGGTTTGATTACCGTGGTCGGTGTCGTTGTCATCAACGAAGGCGAACGCAATATTCCGGTGCAATATGCCCGTCAGATGCACGGCGAACGTTCTTATGGCGGCACAATCACCAATCTGCCTTTGCGCGTTAATATGGCCGGCGTTATTCCGATTATCTTTGCCATTTCCGTAGCCATGTTTCCGCAGATGGCGGCTAATTTTTTCTTGCATTCCAAAACGGCCGCGCTGGCCAACGTGGCTCAATGGGTGATTGACGTCATGAATAATCAGTTGATTTACGGTATTATCTATTTTGTTTTGGTTTTTGCTTTTACTTATTTTTATACCGAGATTGTCTTTCATCCGGCCGAAGTGGCGGAGAATCTGCAAAAGCAAGGCGGTTTTATTCCCGGTATTCGCCCCGGCCCGCACACGACCAAGTATTTGACTTATATCACTCACCGCATTATTTTGGTTGGCGCTTTGTTCTTGGGGGTGATTGCTATTTTGCCTTTGATTATCCGCTATTTTACCGGCATCCAGTCTTTGGTTATCGGCGGTACCAGCTTGTTGATTGTCGTCTCAGTGGTGATTGACAGTGTTAAGCAGATTCAGGCGCAGTTGACGATGAGAAAATACGACGGGATTTAAAAAGTCGTTAGTCTGTTAGTCGCTAGTCGTTAGTAGAGACGCATTGCATGCGTCTCTTTTGGTTTTTTACGTAACACGTAGCACATAACACGCAACAATCGTTCTGCAAAGCGCTTTGCAGAGCGATTGTTATGTGTTACGTTTTTGTGTAATTTGGTCTCGGCGCAGTCTCCCATTAGGGGACTGTGCCGTTTTTTTAGCCAACGAACAAGAGGCTTTGTCATCCCGAGCCTTGCGAGGGATCTCTTACGCCTCAAGCGCGAAGAGTAAGAGATCCCTCGTTCCTCGGGATGACAATGTGGATATTTAACGGTAAAAACGCTTGAGATTAGCACAAAAACTACTATATCCTTGACAAAGTCTTAAATCTGTGCTATCATGTAGCTATCCTTAAAAAACGGCAATTTTGTTCTCAATAATTCGGAAGAGAAACAAAGGGGTAATAGGTTAAGTAAAGACCGGCTTCGGCTCGTTTTTTCTTATGATTATTTCTTACCGTAGCGACCCCTGGTCGGCTCAAGCATCTTTTCCGGATTGATGCGAAGAAAATGCACCATCGTTATTTAAAAAATTAATTTTGTTTTATTATAAATAGGAGTTTTGAAATGAGTTTAACGCTAGCTGTTATTATCGCCGAAGTGGTTGTCACCATAGTTTTTTTCTTGTGGCTCTATACCAAAAGAACAAACAAACAAATGTTGCAAGAGTACAGAAAGAACAAGCAAGCAAGAGCGCAAGCAACTAACTAGCGGTTTTTGCTAAAAAATATGAGCGGTCGATTACAAATGTAGTCGACCGCTTTTCCTTTTTTAAGGCACAACAAGCGACTTTGTCATCCCGAGCAGCGCGAGGGATCTCTTACGCCTCAAGCGCGAGGAGTAAGAGATCCCTCGTTCCTCGGGATGACAAATGCCGTTTGTTTTTAGATTCCAAATTCCAGCTTCTAGCCTCCAGCTTCCATTAATGCTATAATAATCTTATCCAAAATTAATCTTAACTTTATGGCATTATTCGGCATTGTCAACACTGATCGCCCGCGCAATGCTGGCCTCGCCTCATCGGCGGGCACGGGTTTTTCCAAATTTGAAAAGCAGGGGAATTTGAGCATTAAACGAAATCTGCAAAACTCCAATGCTTTGCGGCCGGAAGCGCGGCGCGAGATTATAGACTATCTGCACGAAAACAATAAATTCAAACACGGTTCGGTTTCCAATGTGGTATTATATAAAGATGTTAAAAAAGAATTTGGTTACAAAACCGGTCAAAGATTTCAAAAAGCTTTGACCAAGGCGCCGGTTGATTTGGGTTTGAGCGATGAGCAAAAATTGGCCAATGTGCGCGCCGGCCAAGCGTCGTCCGGTATCTCCGATAATCGTGACAATATTCGCAGTTTGTCCGGCCATCTGTCCGGGGTCAAAGGTTCGGCGGCTGATTTGGAAACGGTTCATAACCAGCCGACCACGCCGCCGGTGAGCAAGATATAGAATCTGGAATCTATCATTTCGGAACATATTACTCAGAACAAGAGTATTTGTCATCCCGAGCTTGCGAGGGATCTCTTACGCCATAAACATTTTTAATCACCGAGAAAAAAGATGAGAGCTCATGATTATTACATCTATATTATGGCCAGTAAAACCGGTGTGCTTTATATTGGTGTCACCAATAATCTATTAAATAGAGTTGATCAACACAAAAGAGGTCTGCATGATGGCTTTACGAAGAAATATTATTGCCACAAATTAGTTTACTATGAATATTTTTCAGATATCTATTGCGCAATTGCTAGAGAAAAAGAGTTAAAAGGCTGGCGCCGAGAAAAAAAAGTCGCATTAATTAACGGTTTAAATCGTGGTTGGGTTGATTTGTTTGATAATTTATATAAATAAATGTTAGGCTCAGGGGCAACAGAGTAAGAGATCCCTCGCTACGCTCGGGATGACAAATCATTAAATTTTTTAAATAAATTATGTTAAGAAAAATCTACATTCTATTCGGTCCTCCCGGTTCCGGCAAGGGCACGCAAGCCCAATTTTTGGTTAAAAAATTCGGTTTGCCCGATGTCTCGCCCGGCGAGCTGTTGCGCCATGAAGAAACCATGCAGACGCGCATCGGTAAAAAAATTGCCAAAACCATGAAAGCCGGCAAGCTGGCTGGCGACGGTTTGGTGAAAAAAGTTTTGCTCAAGCGTCTGAAAATGGCAGACGCGCAGAACGGTTTTATTTTGGACGGTTATCCGCGCGATCGGGCACAGTTGAAATTTTTGAGCAAAAAAATAATCAAAAAAACGGATCAACTCTATTTCATTGAGATTACGGCCGACAGTCGGACTATCCGCCAACGCTTGAGCTATCGTCGGGTGTGTCCGCACGACGGCGCAACTTATCATTTGCTTAATAAAAAACCAAAGCGCGCGGGGAAGTGCGATCTGTGCGGCACAAAGTTAATTCGGCGCGAAGACGATTATCCGCAAGCAATTGCCAGACGGTTGCGCGATTATAAAACATCGGTCAAAGATCTGCTGGTCTACGCTAAAAAGACAAAACGTTTGATAAAATTAGACGGCACGGCGCCGTTGACGCGGACAAGACGAGAATTAAGCAAGCGGTTAAAAGAGTTGAACTAGTCGTTAGTCAAAAGTCGTTAGTCAAAACAGCAATAAACCGCTTTCGATAAATTTATTGAAAGCGGTTTTGATTTTACTTATCCACAATGTTGGATATTAGATTTTGGATTTTGGATCTT